>CALLUH010000221.1 GCA_938011445.1 uncultured Hyphomonadaceae bacterium | reverse complement strand
GGCTTTGAGCCTTTGGGGAGTGTGAGCTGTACCATCGGGCAGTATCCTTAATAAACGCGTTTTTTCGGTTTGATGTAGCCGATGTCATTGGACATGGTGAAATCGTGGACGGGGCGGTAGTCGATATTGACGCCCTTATCGCCATGCCATGCCAATGTGTGTTTCATCCATTTGGCGTCGTCGCGCTCGGAGAAGTCTTCGCGGGCATGTGCGCCGCGGCTCTCTTCGCGATTGGCCGCAGAGTTTACGGTGACAGAGGCTTGCGCGATCAGATTGTCAAATTCGAGCGCTTCGACGAGATCGGTGTTCCAGATCAAGGAGCGGTCGGTGACGTTCAACCCGGGCAGCTTGTCGAACACAGCGTCGATCTTTTCCACGCCTTCGCGTAGCACGTCGCCTGTGCGGTAGACGGCGCAGTTCTCCTGCATGGTCTTTTGCATTTCGAGCCGGAGCGAGGCGACCGAATGCTCGCCGGTGGCGTTGCGCATGCGGTCGAAACGGGTCAGATGCGCGTCGGTTGCGCCTTTGGCAAGCTCTGGCTGGCTCGCGCCCGCGTCGAGTGTTGCCCCGCAGCGCAGACCCGCCGCGCGGCCAAAGACGACCAGATCAATCAGCGAGTTAGATCCTAAGCGGTTTGCGCCATGCACAGAGACGCAAGCCGCTTCGCCGACCGCCATCAGACCAGTGACCACGCTATCGGGATCGCCGTCTTTCTTGGTCAGGACTTCTCCGTGGAAATTGGTTGGGATGCCGCCCATATTATAATGCACGGTGGGCAGAACAGGGATCGGCTCCTTGTTGACATTGACGCCGGAGAAGACGCGCGAGGTCTCGGAAATACCCGGCAAGCGTTCGGCCAGCACATCAGCGCCCAAATGCTCCAAATGCAGGAAGATATGATCCTTGTCAGGGCCAACGCCGCGCCCTTCGCGGATTTCCATGGTCATGGCGCGTGAGACCAGATCGCGCGGGGCGAGGTCTTTTACGCTCGGGGCATAGCGCTCCATAAAGCGTTCCCCTTCGGAATTTGTCAGATAACCGCCTTCGCCGCGTGCGCCTTCTGTGATTAGGCAGCCAGCGCCGTAAATGCCGGTGGGGTGGAACTGGATGAACTCCATATCCTGAAGCGGCAATCCGGCGCGCAGGACCATGGCATTGCCGTCGCCTGTGCAGGTGTGTGCGGAGGTGCAAGAGAAGAACGCGCGGCCATAACCGCCCGTGGCGAGGACAGTTTTCTGGGCGCGGAAACGGTGGAGGGTGCCATCGTCAAGCTTCCACGCGGTGACGCCTCGGCAGACGTCATCATCATCCATAATCAGATCGAGGGCGAAATATTCGATAAAGAACTCGGTCTCGTTCTTGACGCACTGGCCGTAAAGCGTGTGCAGCATGGCGTGGCCGGTCCGGTCAGCGGCGGCGCAGGTGCGCTGGACGGGCGGGCCTTCGCCCATTTCGGTGGTGTGGCCGCCAAAGGGGCGCTGATAGATTTTGCCCTCTTCATTGCGCGAGAAGGGCATGCCCCAATGCTCAAGCTCATAGACGGCGGCGGGCGCTTCGCGGCAGAGATATTCGATGGAATCCTGATCGCCGAGCCAGTCGGAACCTTTGACCGTATCGTACATGTGCCAACGCCAGTCATCTGGGCCCATATTGCCTAGCGATGCTGCGATCCCGCCCTGGGCGGCAACGGTGTGTGAGCGGGTTGGGAAGACCTTTGTGATGCAGGCAGTTTTGAGGCCCGCCTGGGCCGCGCCAAGGGCTGCGCGAAGGCCGGAGCCGCCTGCGCCTACAACGACGACATCATAAGTGTGGTCAATAAATTCATAATCGCTCATGGCAGAGTTCCTTTGTGCAAGTCTAGCTTGCTGAAATCCAGATGTTCAGCACTGAAAGCGCTGTTGCGGCGAACACACCGATGGTGAAGAAGGTGCTGAGGATCAGGAGGGCCTGCCGCGTGCTGATCTTGGCTATATAGTCTTCGATGACGGTCTGCATGCCAAGCCGCATATGGTAAAAGGCCGCACCCAGAGTGAGAATGGCAAGGATCGCATTGAGCGGCTGGGCGAGCCAGCCTTGGGCGCTGTCAAATCCGCCGCGCATGGCAAACAGGCCGGACATGACGAACCAGGGCACCAGCACGATAAGGGCAAGGGCGGAGACGCGTTGGCGGATATAGTGGCCGGTGCCGGAGCGGGACGCGCCGAGGCCGCGAACATTGGCGGCGGGTGTGCGAAGCTGTTTGCTCATCCTGGCCGTCCTTTACGAAAAATATGCCATTGCCCAGATGCCGACCGTGGCAGCTGTGGCGAAGAGGAAATTGAAAATACTGACCATGCTGGCAACACCGGGCGAGAAGCCTGTGCCCGGCCCATCCCAGATCAGGTGGCGGATGCCGTTTGCAAAATGATAGGTGAGCGCGCCGGTAAAGCCCAGAAGGACAATCCGTCCTGGGATCGACAAGATAAGCCCGTAGACCGTTTCATAAGCGTCTGGCCCCATGGCGATGGAGATGATCAGGGCGGCGATCAGCGCGCTGCCGATATAAAGTGCAACGCCGGAAATTCTGTGTGCGATTGAGGCGGCCATGGTGGCATGCCAGCGCCAGATCTGGACATGGGGGGAGAGCGGCCTCTCATCTGTGCTTTGTGTAGACGCCATTATAAAACCCCTTGCATCGCGCGGCAGATCATGGCTCGTTCTTAAACAGCATCCGCCAATAGTCAATAAATGCATCAGGAGCGCCCATGGTTTCGCGTTGGACAATCTTACTGTTCGCCTTGCTGGGGGCGGGTCTGGTTTCAAGCGGGGTTTCACAGGCGCAAGGTCAGCCGCGTGCCGCTGATGAGCCGGCTAAATTTGAGCAGAATGATCCTGTTCAGTCTGAAATTGAACGGCTTCTGGCGGATTATGAGGCTTTCCGGCTAAGGGTGGACCCGGCCGAAGCGGCGCGCGCCGAAGGCCAATTGCCACGTGGCTGGAGCGATGTCACACCGGCCCATCAGGACGCTGTTCTGGTCGAAGCCCGCGCGCTTCTGACGCGGACCGAGGCCCTCGGCGCAGCGCACACGCTCGACACCAGTATTCTGGAGACAATCCTGATCACACAGGTCAAATCTCTTGAACAGGATTTGCTGCGGGTGCCGTTTACCGGCGATTCGGGGTTTCACAGTGAGCCAGCCTTTGTGATTGCGCGGGCGCGTTTGCGCGATGAGGCGGATGCCGAAGCGGTCATTGCGCGGTTGATGGCTATTCCGGCCTATTTTGAAGCCAATACCGAAAACATGCGGCGAGGGCTGGCGACAGATTTTGTCGCTCATGGCGATCCTTTGGCAACGGTGATTAGCCAATTGAAAGATGTGCGAAATATTGCGCCCTTACAAAGCCCGCTCTATGCGCCGTTCCGCACTCTTCCAGCCAGTATCGACGCGAGCACAGCGATCCGCTTGCGCAGCGAGGCCCGTGATGCCGTTGAGCATGCGCAGGCGGCCTATACCAGACTCTATCAGTTCCTGATCGACGACTACCGCCCCAAAGCGCGCCGGACCCCTGGCATTTCCTCCACACCCAAGGGCCGCGATATTTACCGCGCAGCCATTGCCCAACATACGACCCGCCCCGATCTGACGCCCGAACGGGTCCATTCTATCGGTCTGGCCGAGGTGTCACGCATTCGTGCGGAAATGGAAGCGGTGATTGCCGAGACAGACTTTGAGGGGGATTTTGAGGCGTTTATCGAGTTTTTGCGTACCGATCCACAATTTTATGCGGCCACACCAGAGGCTTTGCTCGCCGAGGCGGCGGTTCTGGCCAAACAGCTTGACGCTGCACTGCCGCGATTCTTCGGAAAATTGCCGCGCCTGACCTATGGCGTTTCGCCTGTGCCTGCGGATATTGCGCCGGGCTATACGACGGGACGTTATGCGGGCGGGGACGCGGAAACGGGACGCGCTGGCACCTATCTTGTCAATACGTATCGGCTCGATCAGCGCCCGCTTTACCAATTGCCTGCACTGACTGCGCATGAGGCGGTGCCCGGGCATCATTTGCAGATTGCATTGGCGCAGGAGCTCGAAGGCGTGCCGGAGTTTCGGCGCAATTATTATGCCACCGCATTTGGCGAGGGCTGGGGGCTTTATGCCGAACGTATTGCCGGAGAAGCAGGGCTTTATGATACACCCTATAAGCGGTTTGGGGCTTTGTCCTACGAGATGTGGCGGGCGTGTCGGCTGGTGGCGGATACTGGGCTGCACTGGTATGGCTGGAGTCGGCAAAAGGCCGAGCGCTGTTTTCGCGAGAACACAGCGCTTGCGGAGCTGAATATCCAAACCGAGGTGACGCGCTATATCGGCTGGCCGGGTCAAGCGCTCGGCTATAAAATTGGCGAGATTACTATTCGCGGTTTGCGTGAAGAGGCCCAGAACCGCCTCGGGGACGCTTTTGATTTGCGCGATTATCATGATCTTGTGCTTGAAGAGGGGGCCTTGCCGCTGAACCTTTTGGAGACCCGAGTGCGCGACTGGATCGACCTGCAACTGGATGCGATCGAAGCAGATACGCGTACAGCCCCCTAGCGTTGCAAGGAAAGCGGGAGTGTCCATATGCGCCTGACGATAATCGAAACGGGATTGCCCCCTGAGCCCTTGCGCGCGGACTGGCCGACTTATCCAGTCATGTTTGAAGAGCTGATCTCGCAAGTCGATGACGGGTTTACCTATGAAACATGTTCGGTTGTGACGGGTGACGCTTTTCCTGATCCGGCCACGCTGGACGGGGTTCTGCATACTGGCTCGGCCTTCGGGGTTTATGATGATGTCGCGTGGATGCCGGAGCTTATGGATTTTATCCGAGAGACGGCGGCGGCGAATGTTCCGCAATTTGGCATCTGTTTCGGGCATCAGGCCATGGCCGAGGCGCTGGGCGGGCGGGCGCAAAAATCGGATAAGGGCTGGGGGCTCGGGCGGCATGAATATGAAACCCCCCATCGGCCGGACTGGATGGCAAGCGGGCCGGAGCGCTTTACGCTGGCGGTCAGCCATCAAGATCAGGTCACTGCCATTCCGGACGGCGCAAAAGTGACCGCAAGCTCGGATTTTTGCGAGTATGCGGGGATTGCCTATGCGGGTAGTCCGTCAGCCAGCTTTCAGGGCCATCCCGAATTTGATGCCGGTTTCTGTTCGGCATTGCACGAGTCCCGACGCGCGCTGATCGGCGACGAACTTGTCGATGCGGCGCTTGACAGTTTCGCCAAACCGCTTACCCGCGCGCCGGTTGCGCAATGGATGGCGGACTTTTTCAGGGCGCATAGGAAATCGTAAACTCACAGCTGGTATGGGGTGCGCATGCTTCAGAAAATCCGCGCCCTTTTGAATGCTCCGCTCAGCCTTATCCATCTGGTTGGCGGCATAGGGGCCAGCGCCTTTGCCTTCTGGCTGACCTCGCAGGGGCACCCCCTATGGGTGGCCTTTCCCGTCATGTTTGCTGCGCTTTTGCCTGAAAGTCTTTATTCGGCGTCACTGGTGATGGAATGGCGCAAACAGGGCTTATCTTCAACAGCTTTGGCGGCGAAGCTGGTGTCTACATGGACCCTAATGGCGGGCGTCTGTGTGGCGGTGCTATTTGCCGCTTGGCTGGGTCTGAAAATTGCGGTTTTGAATGCGGCTCTGTCGGGCGCTTGAGCGGCATCATCTTGCGCTAAGGCCAAGAACGGTGTTGAACACGGGCGAACTGAAGGGACTTACCATCATGATGCCGAAACCACGCACCGATATTCTCGAAAACACGCTCGAATTTGAAACCCTGCCGCTCGTTAAGCCGACGGGCTTTCGCGAATATGATGCGCGCTGGTGGTTTAACGGGATTGGCCATGAAAAACCCGCCGAGTTGAACCTTGAAGGCGTCAAGGCGCTGGGCCTCGGCATGGCGACCTTGTTTCACGAACTTGGTGTCGAGCCGAAAGTGGTCACGGGCCATGATTTCCGCTCGATCTCGGCGGGTATCAAGAACGCGCTGATCCTCGGGCTGGTTCAGGGCGGGTGCGAAGTGCTCGATGTTGGTCTTGCGCTGTCCCCTATGGTCTACTGGTCCCAGTTCGAGCTTGATGCGCCGTGCTGCGCCATGGTCACGGCCAGCCACAATGAGAATGGCTGGACGGGTGTAAAAATGGGCGCGGACAAGCCGCTGACCTTTGGCCCTGAAGAGATGGGCCGTTTGAAAGAGATTGTCCTTTCCGGTGCGTTCGAGCCGAGAGCAGGGGGCGGGCATTTCCATGTTGATGGCATGCTCGACAAATATGTTGAAGAGGCGTCCAAGGGCGTGCGCATCAAACGCAAACTGAAAGTCGTCTGCGCTTGCGGAAACGGGACGGCGGGGGCGTTCGCGCCGCAAGCGCTGCGGGCGATGGGCGCAGAGGTGATCGAGATGGATTGTAATCTCGACAATACGTTCCCCAAATATAATCCGAACCCGGAAGACACCGAAATGCTGCATGCGATGGCCGCAGCCGTTGAAGAACATGGCGCAGACGTTGCGCTCGGCTTTGATGGCGATGGCGACCGGTGCGGGGTGGTCGACAATACGGGCGAGGAGATCTTTGCCGACAAGATCGGGCTTATGCTCGCGCGTGACCTGTCGAAGAATTACGAGAATGCGACCTTCGTCGTCGATGTGAAATCAACTGGCCTCTACAAGACCGATCCCGTGCTCAAGGAAAACGGCGCGACGGTTGATTACTACAAAACCGGCCATTCCTATATCAAACGCCGGACGAACGAGCTTGGCGCGCTGGCAGGCTTTGAAAAGTCAGGGCATTTCTTCTTCCAGCCGCCGATTGGCTTAGGCTATGATGACGGCATCGTGGCCGCTGGCGCGATCCTTGCCATGCTCGACCGGAACCCCGACAAGACCATGGCTGACCTTAAAGGCGAGCTTGGCGTTGCGTTCACATCGCTCACCATGTCGCCCCATTGCGATGACGAGATCAAATATTCGGTTATCGACAAAATGGTCGCCGAATATGAAGCGCTCAACGGCATGGAGATCCTTGGCCGCAAAGTTGTTGATGTGAACACCGTCAATGGCGCGCGCGTCACGCTGGAGGATGGCTCATGGGTGCTTGTCCGCGCCTCGTCGAACAAGCCCGAGCTTGTGGTCGTCGTCGAGTCGATGGCGTCCGAGGATGATATGCGCGACCTCTTCCACAAAGAGGTCAAACCGCGCCTTGGCAAGCACGCCGAGGTCGGCGCGTATAATCAGGAGATTTAGGGGATAGCGGAGCGGGGTGTGCATTTTGTTTCAGTTGGAAAGACCTTGGAGCTGATTTGCCATTTCGTTGCTCAAGTGGGGGATAAAGAAAAGAGCCATCAGCCCGCGTAAGCGGTGTCTCGTGGGCGGCGTAGCCGACCGGAGACAAACGAAAGACGCCCCTTGATCTGGCGGCATGATTGCTGCACTTCTTCGAGCTGGACGAACCCATATCCGGAGTAGAGTGATGCGCATTACGATGATTGGCACTGGTTATGTCGGCCTTGTCTCAGGGGCCTGTTTTGCCGATTTTGGTCATGTCGTCACGTGTGTTGATATGGATGTTACGAAAATCGAACGGCTAAATGCGGGCGATATTCCGATTTATGAGCCGGGGCTGAAACGCCTTGTCTCGAATAATGTCGCCGAAGAACGGCTGTTTTTTACCACCGAATCGAAAGAGGCGATTGCAAAGGCGGATGCGATTTTCATCGCCGTGGGCACCCCTTCGCGGCGCGGCGACGGCCATGCCGATTTGCAATATGTCTATGCGGTGGCCGAGGAAATTGCCGAGCATATGGATGGGTTTACCGTTGTCGTTACGAAATCGACTGTGCCGGTGGGCACGGGCGACGAGGTTGAGGCGATCATCAAAAAGGCGCGGCCTGATGCGGATTTTGCCGTTGTGTCGAACCCTGAATTTCTGCGCGAGGGTGCGGCGATCAAGGATTTCAAAATCCCCGACCGGATTGTCGTCGGCACTGAGGATGAGCGTGCTCGTGCCGTGATGCGCGAAGTGTATCGCCCGCTCTTTCTGAAAGAGAGCCCGATCGTGTTTACCTCGCGGCGAACCTCCGAGCTGATCAAATATGCCGGGAATGCGTTTCTGGCGGTGAAGATTACCTTTATCAACGAGATGGCCGACCTTTGCGAGAAAGTCGGCGCGAATGTGCAGGAAGTGGCGCGCGGGATCGGGCTTGATGGGCGGATCGGGCCGAAATTCCTCAATGCGGGGCCGGGCTATGGCGGCTCATGCTTTCCCAAAGACACGCTGGCGCTCTCGAAGACGGCGAATGATTATGGCGCGCCGGTGCGGATTGTCGATACGGTGGTTGAGGTCAACAAGGCCCGCAAAAAGGCGATGGCAGGCAAGGTGATCGCGGCGCTTGGCGGGGATGTGCAGGGCAAGCGGATTGCCGCGCTCGGTCTCGCGTTCAAGCAGAACACTGATGATATGCGTGACGCGCCTTCACTTGATATTGTGCCCATGCTGCAAGAGGCTGGGGCGAGCGTGGTCGCGTTTGATCCCGAAGCTATGGGAGAGGCGTCGAAACTCCTGCCCGAGCTTGAGCTTGCCAAATCGCCATGGGAGGCGCTTGAGCGCGCGGATGCGATGGTGATCATCACTGAGTGGGACCAGTTCCGCGCGCTGGATCTGGAGCGGATCAAGACCGTCATGGCCGGAAACATTGTAGTTGATCTGCGTAATATCTATTCGCCCGATGATATGGCCATAAAAGGTTTTTCCTATACGTCGATTGGCCGTCCGCAAGGCTAGCGAGCGGAAACGAAACCTGATAGGCGGGGACCAGACCCGAAGCTTTGGAGCGCCTCATGAAATTTTTCGTTGATACTGCCGACACTCGAGATATTGCGGACCTTGCCGCCACCGGCCTTGTTGACGGGGTGACGACAAATCCGTCGCTGATCGCCAAATCAGGGCGCGACTTTGCCGAGGTTATCAAGGAGATTTGCGCTTTGACCGATGGGCCGGTGAGCGCGGAAGTGGTCGCGACCGATTATGAGGGCATGGTGTCTGAGGGCCGGACGCTCGCAAAGATTGCGGAGAATGTCTGCGTCAAACTGCCTTTGACCATGGAGGGCCTGCGCGCCTGCCGGACGCTGTCGGATGAGGGCACGCCGGTGAATGTGACGCTGTGTTTTTCCGCCAATCAGGCGCTTCTGGCAGCCAAGGCGGGCGCGGCATTTATCTCGCCTTTCATTGGGCGGCTCGACGATATTCATATTGACGGGATGGAGCTGATCGAAGAGATCCGGCTGATCTATGACAATTATGGGTTCGAGACGGAAATCCTTGCCGCCTCGATCCGAACCGCCAATCATGTCAAGCAGTCCGCCCTTGCCGGGGCCGATGTGATGACGGCACCTCCGGCGGTTATTCGTGGCCTCGCCAATCATCCGCTAACGGATAAAGGCCTTGCGGCATTTCTGGCTGATGCCGAAAAAGCGGGCATCAAAGTGTAGACAGAGCCCAGAGCTTAGCCTTCGAGCGGGCGCAGAACCACTGGCATCCATGTATAGCCTTTGACGAAGGCGTTTGGCGTCAGGTTTGGTTCGGCGAGAACTTCAATGTCGGAGAAGCGTTTCAGGATCTCTTCCCAGAGGATCTGTAGCTGTAGTTCGGCCAGACGGTTGCCAACGCAGCGGTGAATGCCGAAACCGAAGGAGAGATGCTGGCGGACATTTGGCCGCTCGATCCAGAGATCATCTGGCCGCTCGAAATGTGTTTCGTCGCGATTGCCCGAAGCATACCACATGGCAATCTGGTCGCCCTTTTTGATGGTCTGGCCGTGCATTTCGACATCTTCAAGTGCCGTGCGACGCATGAAGGCTAGGGGGGTCTGCCAGCGGATGGTCTCGGACACAAAGGCGGGGATCAGAGAATGATCGGCTTTGAGAATATCGAACTGGTCGCGGAATTTGTTCAGCGCATAGACGCCGCCCGTCATCGAATTGCGGGTCGTATCATTGCCGCCAACGATCAGCAGGATAACATTGCCGAGCAATTCCATAGGCACCATGTCTTTGGTCTTTTCGCCATGGGCAAGCAGGCTCATCAGATCATTTGATTTCGGATTGGCTTTGCGATCCTGAAAGATCTGCATGAAAACGGTCAGGCATTCCATCATTTCCTGACGCCATTGTTCCTCGCCGCCCGGGCAAATGTCCGGATTGTTCATATTGGTCACAACGTCTGACCAGCGGGTCAGCTTGCGCCGGTCTTCAAACGGGAAATCGAACAGGGTGGCGAGCATCATTGTGGTCAGCTCGATGGAAACCGTGTCCACCCAGTCAAACGGCTCGTTGACCGGTAAGCTGTCGAGCAAATCCTGGGTCCGCTTGCGGATGATTGGCTCGAAAACTTTGAGATTGGGCGGACCAACGGCGGGCTGGACCGTTTTGCGCTGGACGCCGTGGCGCGGCTCATCCATGGCGATGAACATCGGCATTTCGAAATCTTCGATCGGGTCGCCCAGCGTAATTCCGCCATGCTCCCATGACGAAGAAAACCGAATATGGTCAATGTCGATTTTCATAATGTCTTCATAGCGGGTGACTGACCAGTAACCGCCGACAAAGCTGTCTTCGCACCAGTGCAGAGGCGCTTCCTTGCGCATCCGCTCGAACCGGTCCCAATAGCCGTCGCGCCGCCAAAGTTCGGGATCAACCAGATCAATGTCTTCGATTTTCAGCTCCGAGGCGGGCGGGATCGGCGCATCAAATTCCAGTTGGGTATGGAAGAGCGGCTCGCGGGGCGTGGGCTGCGGGCGCTCCAGGGCGTCAAATTCCATTTTGTGTGCAGTGTCGGCCATATCCGGTGTTCCTCTGAATGCGCTTTGAACGTCTGGAATATTATTTAGCACAAAGTGATGAAGAAAACTATGACGGGTGTGTCACTTTTTATTTTGCTTCCCGCTGACGCGATGAAGCGTGCTCAGGGCTGTTGTGTTTTGTCCCCTGCGCCTTGCGCAATGGGACGCCGCTGTCGCGTGCTCAGGCCCGTTGTGTTTTGCTTCCCGCTGGTGCGATGAAGCGTGCTCAGGGCTGCTTTATTTTGTCCCCCGCTGGCGTGATGGGACGCACGTTTCGCGGGCTCAGGCCTGGCCCAATTTTCCGAACGCTCGGGAGGGTGGGTGCCCCGGCACGGTTTTCCGGGCCGCTCAGGCGGGAGCTTTGATGCGGGCGCGGTGGATGGCTGCGCGCAATCTTTTGGCGAGCCGTGTGCGTTGTTCAGGGGTCAGGAACCGGCCAATGACATAGGCCTTGTTCGTATAGGCAATGTGCAAATGCGTGTGCGGTGTGGTGGGGGTTTCAAGTTCCACGCGGACGAAGGCGATGGGCAAGTCGGCGGTTTTGTCTTCCTTGCCGCGCTGTTGGTGCCAGAGCCGGAGATAGTCGCCGTCAACACGGATATAGGTGACTTGCTCTTGTGCACGGAAACTGAGTTTGAACGCGAACCAGATCGCCAGCATGTCGAGGCCGAAAAAGCCGAACACGGGCCATGCGCCAAGGGTGAGATATAAGACGCCACCTGCAAAGCTGAACAGGCCGACAAGGGTCATCACGATCATGAAAGCGCGCGGGCCGAGCGAAGCGTTCGGGCGCAGAGCTTCGTCGAGATAGATGATTTCCGGTGTGTCTGCCATGCACGAATTCTAGCAATATTCCGCCTTGGAGCGATGAGGCCTTGCGTCGCGGGGTCTAGCGGCTAATCATCGGCTGATGACAGAGAAATCAAAGGGCAGCCTCAGGGCAAGACCACGCAAGAAGAAACGCCGGAGCCCAGTTTTTAATCAGGCCAAAGCGACCGAGCTTTATGCCGCGCTCGCCAAGGTGAGGCCCGATCCGCATACCGAGCTTGAGTTCACGTCGCCTTATACGCTGGTGGTGGCTGTGGCCTTGTCCGCGCAGGCCACAGATGTCGGGGTGAATAAAGCCACGCGTGGGCTTTTTGCAGCCGCCGATACGCCGGAAAAAATGTTGGCGCTGGGGCTAGAGGGGGTTGAGCAACATATCAAAACCATCGGCCTGTGGCGGAACAAGGCGAAAAATGTGATCGCTTTGTCGCAAATGCTGCTCGATGATTTCGGTGGTGAGGTGCCGCAAACGCGCGAGGAGCTGATCTTACTGCCCGGGGTTGGGCGGAAGACGGCAAATGTGGTTTTGAATGAAGCGTTCGGGCAGCCGACCATTGCGGTGGATACGCATATTTTTCGCGTTTCAAACCGGACAGGACTCGCGCCGGGCAAGACGCCCGACGAGGTTGAAGCTCAGCTTGAGCGCGCAACGCCTGAGACGTATAAATTGGGCGCGCACCACTGGTTGATATTGCATGGACGCTATACGTGTCTGGCGCGTAAGCCGAAATGTTGGGATTGTCATATTTCGCATCTTTGTCGGTACAAGCCGAAAACGGCTGATCCGGTAACGCAGTCGGCGCTTGGTCCAAGAAGTCGATAATTTTCAGTGTCTTCGATATGAGTGCGGGTCAGTAAATGTCAGTGGTTGTGGTGATCTGCCGATAATCTACCAAGCTTGATTTCGTTTGCTTTGGCGCATAACCTCCTAGTGTGCTAATCGGCAGTCGCTGTGTCATTGGTATAGGACAGGTATCGGTCGGGTCTCGCTGGGATTCGGCAAAGTGTAGTGTGGTCGGAGAAATTTTGTATGGCTGATCAAACCCCGATTGAGAGCGGTTTGGCATTGCGGCGTGGAGATTTTCCGGTTTTGACGGACGCGCTCGATTATGCCGCGCAAGGCGCGACTGGCCTCAATTTCTATTGCCCAAACGGTGTCCTCCAGACGCGGTTGACCTATGCGCGCCTGCGGGCCGAGGCGATGGCAATGGCGCAGCAGCTGGTCGGGTTTGCGCCAAAGAATGCTTTAATCGGTTTGGTGGCTGAAACCAGCGTGGCGTTTGCCCGAGCTTTCTATGCCTGCCAATATGCTGGGCTTGTCGCGGTGCCTGTGCCAATGCCCGCAGCCATGGGTGGGCGGGAAAGCTATATCCATCAATTGCGTCAGATGCTTGGGGGGACCAAGGTTGAGGCTTTGCTGGCGCCGGAGCGCTTGACCGAGATGGCCGAGGAGGCGCTTGGCCCCATTGATGTGCCGGTTTTTAACATGGCAGATCCCGTGTTTCCGGATGGAGCGATGGGTGAGCAGACCGAATTGCGTCCGTTTGGGCCTGACGATCTTTGCTATATTCAATATTCTTCGGGGAGCACCAATGATCCTAAAGGCGTGATCGGGTCGCAAGCCTCGGTGACAGCCAATTGTGAGGCGATCATCAAGCATGGACTGCAGGTGCGCGCAGGCGACCGGGCGGTATCATGGCTTCCGCTTTATCACGATATGGGGCTGATCGGTTTTTTTGTCGCGCCGATGATGTCGCAAATGTCTGTGGACCTTTTGGCGCCGTCGAGCTTTGCGCGCCGCCCGCTGACATGGCTGACATTGATCTCTGAGAATCGCGGGACGCTGAGCTATAGTCCGACATTTGGCTATGAGCTTTGTGTCAGGCGGTGGCGGAATGATCGCATGCTGGACTTGTCGAGCTGGCGGGCGGCGGGCATTGGCGGCGATATGGTGCGCGGTGATGCGCTGGATGCTTTTTTCGAGACGTTCAAGGATCACGGGTTTTCGAAGACGGCTTTTGTGCCAAGTTATGGAATGGCCGAGGCGACCCTTGCTCTGGCCTTTGCGCCTTTGGGTGAGGGGGCGGTGTCTGATGAGATAGACAATGACCGGTTGCGCCGTTCTGGCGAAGCGGTTCCGGCCTGCGATATTACCCAGATGGCGGCGCGGCGAACCTTCATGCTTTGTGGTAAGGTGCTGCCCGGGCATGAGCTTGAAGTGCGTGGCCAGGATGGCAAGGCGTTGGCCGATCGGAAGGTTGGCGATATTTGTGTTCGGGGGCCGTCGATTACGCCGGGCTATTATCAGAATGAGGAAGCCACGCGCGGTTCATTGACCTCGGATGGATGGCTTCTGACCGGCGATTTAGGCTATATGCTCAACGGGCAGATTGTGATTACGGGCCGGTCCAAAGATCTTATTCTGGCGCATGGACGTAATATCTGGCCGCAGGATCTTGAATGGGCCGTTGAGGGCGCTGTCTCGGGCCGCATTGGCCGGACGGCCGCATTTCCTGTAACCAATGAAACCGGTGTGGACGAGATTGTCCTTCTGGTCGAATGCCGCTCGCGCAAGCCGGAAAATCTCTCGCGACTTCATGCCGAAGCAACGGCAGCTGCGCGACTTGCGGCCAATTCGCCCGTACATGTCGGGCTTGTGCCATTGTCGAGCCTGATTGTAACGTCTTCTGGCAAGATCAGTCGTGCACGGGCGCGCCAAAAATATGTCGGTGGCGGATTTGAAGATCTGGCGGCAGCCGCCTTTGCAGCCAAGAATGGGAATCGATCGGCGTCTGGCCTTTCAGATGCCAGATGATAATGGGTAAAACCATTGCGGTTACGGGTGGAACCGGTTTTGTCGGGCGGTCCGTTCTGGCCGTTTTGGCGGCGCATGGGGGGCATGTTCGGGCCTTGACCCGATCGCCACGTGTAAGCTCCGGGCCGGATTTTCAATGGATCGAGGG
This sequence comes from uncultured Hyphomonadaceae bacterium, assembly GCA_938011445.1. GTDB lineage: Bacteria > Pseudomonadota > Alphaproteobacteria > Caulobacterales > Hyphomonadaceae > CALLCD01. Next base: position 1,717 of record CALLUH010000221.1, on the reverse strand, counting down.
TGATTTGGGGGATGAAGCGGCCTTGGCCCAATTGGCTGAGGGTGCAGATGCTTTCATCCATATTGCAGGGCTGACCAAGGCCGACCATCTGAACAAATTGCTTGCGGTTAATAGCCATGGAGCGGGGGCGGCGGCGATTGCCGCGCGTGCGGCCGGCGTGCGGCGGTTTGTCCATGTGTCGTCGATTGCTGCGCGGGAGCCACAGCTGTCGGACTATGCCTATTCAAAACGGGCGGGGGAGCGCGCAGTGATCGCGGCGGCGGGCGATATGGAGTTGATTATTGTGCGGCCGCCAGCAATTTTGGGGCCGGAGGATGATGCAACTGCGCCGGTTTTGCGCCTGATGCAAAAGGGCTGGTTGCCTGTTCCGTCGGGCAAAGCGCGGCGAGATGGCCGGATGTCCTTTGTCTATATGGAGGATGTCGCCCGGTTTCTGGTCGACCAGATCAGCTCGAATACTGCGTCTGTTGCCAGCGAAGCGACTGAGCGTGTTGAGCCTTGTACGGTTCTGACGCCCTTTGGCGGAACCCGTGAAACAGGGTGGGATGACTTGGCCGGTGCGGCCTCCAATGTTCTGGGCAGGCGTGTTCGCGTTTTGCCGATCTCACCTCTAATACTTGCGCCAGCGGCACGAATAGCGCAGATAAGTTGCGCGCTATTTGGTGGGTCGACGTTTTTCAATGCTGGAAAGGTTCGCGAAATGCTGCATAATGATTGGACTGGGGATTCGATGATCGCCGGTGCGCGAGATCTTGAGACGTGTTTGCGCCTTGCTTATGAAATGGACCCGTTGAATGAAACCGAGTGAAACGCGTTCCACTGTGACCCCAATTATGAATAATAATGCTGACGATCCGATTTTTCAGAAAGTTTGTGCGCTGCTGGCCCCTTATAATCGGAACAGTGTTGCGATCACACGGCAAACCGTGATTGTGTCGGATCTGGAAGTTGATTCGGTGGCGGTTTTCGATCTCATCATGGAAGTCGAAGATTCTTATGATATTACCTTCCCGATGGAGACGGTGAGCGAGATGAAGTCCGTGGGGGATTTGGTCAGTACAATTGGGACGCTTCGGCAGTCCTAGAAGGCAATTGCGAGACGCATGAGTATTTTTTCAAAATATGATCCGATTCTGGAACGGCTTGGCCGCGTTATGGAAATCGGACGCAATCCGGTGGGCATGCAGTTTGACGAGATTCTGTCAGCCACGCGCGGTGTTGTGGACGGCAAGGAATTGCTGCTGGTCGGGACCAATAATTATCTCGGACTGACATTTGACGAGACTTGTGTGGCGGCAGCGAAAGATGCGATCGACGCGCATGGCACGGGCACGACAGGTTCGCGCCAAGCCAATGGCAATTATATTGAACATGTCCAGCTTGAGCAGTCCCTGTCGAGATTTCTGGGCATGGCCTCGACGATCGTTTTCTCGACAGGATACCAGACCAATCTTGCCGCGATTTCTGCGCTGGGCGGGCCGACGGACCAGATCTTTATTGATGCCGACAGCCATGCCTGTATTTATGACGCATGCAGACTATCGACCGCGACAACGATCCGTTTCCGGCATAATAATCCGGCGGATCTCGACAAGCGGCTTGAGCGCACAGAGAAGCCCGAGGGCGATAGGTTGGTTGTCGTTGAGGGGATGTATTCCATGTTCGGCGATCTGGCCCCGCTCGATGAATTGACCGAAGTGGCCCATCGCCATGGCGC
>CALLUH010000220.1 GCA_938011445.1 uncultured Hyphomonadaceae bacterium | reverse complement strand
AAGAAACGCCACGCGCTTATTCGTCCGGCATAGCGTCTTCCGCTTCAGGGGGTACGTTAAGCGGCGGTAACTCCGCAGAGCTTGGATCTTCAAAAATCCGTCTCAACACGCCGGGCGTAATGGCTGAAAACGGATTCACCGAGACTTGCGCACGCTCAAGTGTCCCTTCGACGCCATAGCGCAGCGAGAACACGCCCTCACCCTCACGGCTAACAAACAGATCGCCAATCAACGGTAACCCCCCAAGTGCGGAGTTAACTCCAAAACTCGGCACGAGAACGCCGTCAATATCCAAACCGCCATCAATCGGGTTGATCCAGCCCTTCGCCGTCATGCCTAATGCCGGTCCGGATGCCTTTGCACCAATGATAGCGTAGCGCCCATCCTTAATACTTAGGGGCACCTCGATGTTTGAGAACAAGATGCCGTCGCCGCTAAGCGTGTCCGACAGCCCACGTAGTGACGCGATAGAAAGAATCTGGGTAATCACGGGGGCCTCGATCAACCGCCCATCCGTGATCACCGCTCGCACCTGTGTCGGCAGATCATCAGTCCCGATGGTTCCGGTTAGCTGTAATTCACCACCGCGAATAATTTCACGATCAAACAGTAGATTTGGCAAAAAGCCCGCATCCCCACTGGTCACCAGAAACGCCGGATCGCCAAGCCCACTTGCATCATAGGCTGCCGAAAACGGGCTACCACTTTGCATCGTGCCCTGAACATCAATCGTCTGTAAGCCAGCTTCAGCGGCCTTCATGGCAAAATGCGCATCGGACAGATTGATGCCTCGCCCAAGAACCAGCATCGAAATGTCAGCCTTTAGCCCAATATCGCCGAAGCCGGCTGTGGCTGGACCATCGCGACGCCCGATTTGTGTAAAGCTGGGCAGGAGTTGTGAAAGGTCAAGCAAATCTCCAGCAACATCAAACCTCAATCCGCCTGATTCGGTTCGCAAAGCCGTCCCGCCAAGGTCAAAACGATTTGCCAATCGCGCCCGATCAATGTCAGCACCAATCAGCTTGCCATCCTTCGCCAGACTTATCGCCGCCTCAAGCACAGCCTCCGGTGCGTTAAAGGTCACGCGGGCCGATAGCGCATCATCGTCGGAACGCTCATAAATGAAATTTGCAAGAGCAGCTTCTCCAGCTGGCTTGATCCAGCCGAGTTCAGCAACATCCAGACGCGCTTCCTGGAGATCCAGATCAATCGTTGCAGTCTGCAACGCCGCTCCACGCAATGTCCCGTCAATGTCCAAGGGCACGCTGCCGGTCATATATGCCCGTCCCGATAGGCCAAGGTGATTGAGCAGATCCGGCGTCAGCACAGTCGAGGCGGTTACTTGCGCTGGAGGGGCTTGCGAGCCAAACGGAAACATCCAGTCATAGCTTATGGATGAGCTTTGGAGAACGCCATCGCCAAACACGCGCAATCCAGTTTGGTCGAACTCGATTTGCGCTTCACTGCGTGTCAGCGCCAGTCCTGAAAAAACATTCTCGAGACCACCATCGACGAGCTTTCCTTCGCCCTTGTACCGGATCGAAGCCAAAGGTGCATTCGGAATGGCGGGCCGCCTTAACTCAAGCATGACTTCTGCATCACCAGACACGGTAGCCGGATCAAATCCAGACCGCGCCTGAAGTTGCAAACGGCTATCACTAATCATGCGTACAATATCCGTCGCTGAGCCGGAGCCAGAAACCGTCAGAATCATTTCTCCGGCGGGCGCCAGTTGCGGATATTGGACGCTGCCGCGATGGAGCTGCCACGCGCCAAGCTGCCCATTGGTGAAGTCAATCCTGACTGAATTTCCGGTTAGCCGACCCTCAATCGCTGCACCCGATACTGTCGGGATATCGCGAAGTGGTTTCACACTGACATTCTCTGCCGTGAAAGTGGTTTCCAGCACATCGTCCACTAAGTGCCCATCGACCATGCTGTCCCGCAAGATGTCCATTACAAGGTTCGCTTTGGTGATCGTTCCGCTCTCGACATTCCGGCTGACAAAGCCGCGCGCGCCTTTTGCTTGTCGGGTTGGCCAAAACGTCATGAGATCAGAAACGGATAACTCACCTAACAGTTCGGCAGCTATCTTCGCTTCAACCGGCAACTCACCTTCCAAACGATTGGACGTTGCCGCGATGCGGCCACTTGCCGTTACGCTCGCGGCATAAGCGTCTTGAGCATAGCGGAAGCCTAACTGATCAAGGTCAATTGCGCGTTCATCCAGTGAAACCGCTCCACGGGCGCGAACAGCTTGAAGTGGCCATGGCGTATCAAAGAACGAACGCAGATCAATCTCCATAGCATCACTATTGAATGAAAATGAACGCGGCCCCTGCCCTTTCAGGGCATCATTGAAGGTGAGGTTCATAGCGCCGTTCACCCAGGTTGAAGCAAGCTCACCAATCTCGATCAACATTCGATCATCTTCAATCGAGTACTCGCCACCGAGCGAAAGGGTGGACACATCAAAAGCAGGGCCAAACGCCTCCACACGGCCGGACCCCGCTCGCAAACCAAATTTCAGTCCCTCCAGACCACGCGCTTCGGACACGCGGAAAGCGAGGCTCGCATCGCTGGGGAAGCCTGACAAAGCACCGTCGAACTCCGGCACAAGATCAAGAATGGCCTCCAGCGACCAATCGAGAAACCCGATCTCTGCGCTAATATCGGAATAATCAGCCGGTGCCGACAATGCCACGGTCAGCCGCCCTGGGGCGTCTACCTGATCAATATTGCTGCCACCCGCCTTTATCTCGATCCCGGCCCCACCTCGGCGCAGTTCGCCATATGCATTTTCCAGGCGGGTAATCTCAGCCTTCTCTGTCCCTATAATAATGAGATCAAACTCGGAAAAAGCAATTTCCTGAAGGGCAAGACCATCCGCATCGCGACGCAATGTTGCAAGAATGTCGGTAAGTGTATTTTCGGCGCTGGACAACCAATCCGCTTGGCCGAGCGCGGGTAGCGTTTCAGGGCCATCGGTCTGGGCGATAGGGTCTCCTGCAATTGTCCATCTACCTTCGTCATAGCGAGCGATAATCTGACCTTTTTCGAGAACCAGACCAATCGGTTCGATCTTGCCTCGTAGCAATGCGGTTACATCGAGCAGAATTTCTACCCGCTCGGCACTGGCGGCCGGTTCCCCTGCATCATCGAACACTTCAAAATTTGTCGCAACGACCACGGCACGACGTTCATTGGATAACCATTGGAGGGAAATATCCTCCAGAACCACCGCACGTCCATTGCGAGCCTGAGCGATCGCCTCCTCAATATCGGATTTAGCAAAGCCCAAACTCATCGGCCCTGCTGATAAGCGCATTGCCAGACCAAGGCTCGCGATCAATAGCAAAATGATGATCGCGCCAAGCGCCTCAACAAAAATAATTCTTGCCGTCTGGCGAACCAACAGGAATCCTCCCAAAATAATGAAACAAGCTGCGCGTCTTACAGATGTAGGCTGCGTGCGTGCGAACCGCCATAGGAAAATTCACATGACAACGGCCCTCGAAATCGGTGATCCAGCCCCAGCCTTCGATCTGACTCTGATTGATCCCACAAGCGCGGAAAGAGAAAGACGCGTGAGCCTGGGCGATTTTGCGGGGAAATATCTCGTGCTTTACTTCTATCCGCGGGACAACACACCGGGTTGCACAACGCAGGCTGTATCATTCACCGAACATTTGGAAATATTTGCGCGCGCAAATACCGCCATTCTCGGCGTGTCCGCCGACTCACTCGCCTCTCACGAGAAATTCATCGAGAAGAAAAATCTCGGAATTATGCTTGGAGCAGACGAAACGCTTGATGTTTGTAAGGCATATGGCGTCTGGATCGAGAAAAAAATGTACGGAAAGACTTTTATGGGCATTCAAAGATCAACCTTCCTGATTTCGCCCGAGGGAAGACTTTTGCAGATCTGGAATAAAGTTAAGATAAAAGAACACATTGATGAGATTCGTGCCGAACTGGCACGGGTTCAGTCGGCAAATTAAGGCATTTTGATCGGAGAATTTGTGGCGAAGCGAGGGTCTCCGCCTCACTATTGTCATAATTTATGCCAGCAGGTGAAAAATAATTCACAGATATGTCATTCTGCCCTTCAAATCCCGTGAATATTGCGGTACTGTCAATTTTGGAGCATAGTTTGGGCCTGACCCTGACCGCAAGCGCTGGTCGGGTCTTTATTTTGGTAAGCGAAAATCATGGTAAAATTGCAAGACAAAGCCACCACTCTTGTTGAGCGCATTTTCCCAGAACGACAGATTTACCATCGCAGCGGTGGTACAGTTAATTATATATCTGTTTCGCCTTTGCAACAATCAATTATTGCTATTGGCGGTGGAGCGGTGGCGTTGTGGTGCATTTTTGCAACGGCTGCTTTCATGCTGGGGTCGCCCGGCGGTGTCATGAACTCGGACTTGGCACAAGAAAATGCCAAGCTTGAACGATGGTTCAAAGAGGCTGCCGCAAAAGAAGAATTGGCCCGCGCACTCCTTCTTGAGCGGTCCGAAGCCTTTGGTGATGCAACTGACGAGCTTGAAGCCCGTCATCGGCAATTAAAGCTGGTGCTCGAAGCTCTGGCAGGGAGCGAGGAGCTGGAGATTTCGGCCTTAAGGGGGAACGGAGCCGAGATGCTGGTCGAGGCGTCCATAGATAATTCAGACCCTAGACAGGCGCGTGAACAAAATATCGAGGCGGCGGGGATAGAGGTCGTTGGTGTTCGGGCAAAGATCAACCGTTTGGAGGCGGACCAAAGCCAGTTTCTCGATGCCGCTGAAAATCTCGCTGTCGAGCGAGCAGAAAAAGCTCGCGGTATTTTGCAGCTTACCGGCGTTGGTGTGAATCGTATTCTGGATACTGGCACGGCCATGGGTGGCCCTCTGGTTGACATGCTGGCACTGAGCGCAAATGATGCAGCTAATCCGGCGGAGCGTGCCTTTTCTGACCGTGTGGTTCAAGTCGGAGCAAGATTGGAAGAAGCTCGACACTTTGAAGGTTTGGTCGAAAACATGCCGCTCGCCTCCCCGTCTTCCGTTCCGCTGAGGGTCACGTCTAATTATGGTTTCCGCGCTGATCCCTTTTCGCGTCGTTCAGCGTGGCATGGCGGAATAGATATGGCGCCGCGTTCCTATGCCAGACGTGTCCAGATCACAGCGGCAGGGCCTGGGACGGTGGCATTTGCCGGCCGCAGGAGTGGATATGGCCGGGTCGTTTATATCGACCACGGCAATGGATTCCAATCTCGATATGGACATTTGGCTTCGATCAGTGTCAGTAAAGGGGACGAGGTTGCGATTGGTGCTACTTTGGGGATAATGGGTAGTTCCGGGCGCTCAACAGGCCGGCACCTCCATTTCGAAGTGTTGTTCCAGAACAAAGCTTATGAACCGAGTAAATTTTTGAAGGCAGGTCAATATGTTCACTAAAGCAAAAGGCTCCGATCCGGCGATTACGCCGAGCACCCCCGCGCAGAATGCGGTCCGGTCGGCAGCAGGTAAGCCCTCTTTGCGCTCCGCTCCGTCAATCATATCCGCTGACATGACGATCAAAGGCTCAATCCAATCATCCGGTGAGATGCAGATAGACGGGATCATAGAGGGTGATGTGACAGGGTCTTCATTGACCATTGGCCAAACCGGCCAGATCATTGGCGAGGTTCGTGCCGAGGCCGTTACGGTTCGTGGCAAAGTCGTCGGCTCCATCCGCGCGCGGAAGGTGGAACTCGAAACAGGGTCACGCGTTGACGGCGACATTCTCCATGCTTCACTTTCGATACAGTCGAACGCCGTATTCGAAGGCCAGGTAAAACACGCGGATGATCCGCTCAAATCATCCACTTTGCCCACAACAGACAGTGCCGCCTCGGCCGCATCATCAAAGACAAAGCCAACGCTTTCTTCAACGAAGCCCGCCGAGAAAACAAGTGGGACAGATGCTGAGACGGTTCCAGTAAAAACAGGATTTGGGCCGACAACCAGTTAGGGCAAGGCTCTACTGAACACAGACAATCATGGCGAGCTTATGGCTCGCCTTTTTTGTTTCAGGTCCCCGCAGTCCGCCGCCATGCGGAATAACGAGACACGGGGCAACCATGCTTGTTATGTCCCCTGACCATCGCCTGTGCCAATGGCATGCGAGAGCGATGCGCTTAGAAACAGGTCAATCTCTCCATCAAGAACGCCGCTCGTGTCCGATGTCTCCACTTCGGTGCGCAGATCCTTGACGAGTTGATAAGGTTGCAGAACATAAGATCGGATCTGATGGCCCCAACCAATCTCGGTCTTTGCGTCATGGGTTTCCTGCTGGGCCGTCATACGCTTCTGGAGCTCCGCTTCATAGAGGCGAGAACGCAGCATTTCCCATGCGGTGGCCTTGTTCTGATGTTGCGAACGGCCATTCTGGCAGGCCACGATAATGCCGGTTGGTTCATGGGTGAGCCGAACGGCACTATCGGTCTTGTTGACATGTTGGCCACCCGCGCCTGAAGCGCGATATGTGTCTGTACGGACGTCTGACGGGTTGATGTCTATATCAATCGTCTCGTCAACCACCGGATAGACCCATATGCTGGCAAAGCTTGTATGCCGGCGCGCATTGGAGTCAAACGGCGAAATTCTGACGAGACGGTGGACGCCACTTTCAGATTTCAGCCAACCAAATGCGTTTTCCCCCTTTAGGAGAAGGGTTGCCGACTTGATGCCTGCCTCTTCCCCATCATGGGCGTCGATCTCCTCAACCTTGAACCCGCGCGCTTCGGCCCAGCGGACATACATCCGCCGAAGCATGCCTGCCCAGTCCTGACTTTCCGTCCCCCCTGCCCCGGCATTGATCTGGACATAAGTATCATTAGCGTCGGCTTCTCCGGACAATAGTGCTTCAAGCTCGGCGCGCCCTGCCCGCGCTGCCGCCTTGGTCAATCCGGCGCGCACATCATCGAGCAATGCCTCATCACCTTCCGCTTCGGCCATCTCCACCAACTCGGCGCTATCGGATGCCTCCACTTCCAGCGCCTCTATGACAGCTATGCCATCGGCTAGCCGCGTCCGCTCGCGCATCATGGATTGCGCTTTAGCGGCATCGTTCCAGAAATCGGCCTGTTCGCTCAGCGTGTTCAGCTCGGCAAGACGTTTTGTTGCGCCATCCCAGTCAAAGACGCCTCCGAAGCAAGGCGGCGGATTGCCGGATTTGGTCCAAAAGCTCTTGAATGTCCTGCGACATGTCTACTCCAAACTGATCTGATCGCTGTGTGACGCGTTCAGGCGCCAAGGTCAATTGCGGGCTAATAGATGCCTATACCTAAAACTCGCCCTCAACATTTTCGAGGCCCTCGGCCTGCTCCAGTGGGGTCGGGGCGGGAGCAATCGGATTTCCAAATTCATCTTCATCTTGCTCGGGTGACGCTTGCGGATCCGGTGCTCGGGCGGGCGACGTTCCAAAAAGGCTACCTCCCGAAAATAGGGATGTGTCTTCGTCCGCAAAAGATATGCCCGGCTCGGTGCCTGGCCGGAAAGCTTCGGTAATGACGCGACGCGTCTGGGACGTTGGCAACTGGCCAGTGTCGGCGTCGATCTCGACAAGCCTTACGCCGGGCGGAATACGGAACGGCAGGGCTGGTTCGTCGGCCAGCGCAGCGGCCATAAATTCGGTGAAGATTGGTGCGGCAACCGAGCCACCAGCCTCGCCATTGCCCAAAGTACGCGGATCATCAAACCCGACCCAAACCCCAACAACCAGATTAGGCGAGAAGCCCATGAACAAGGCGTCAATATAGTCATTTGTCGTGCCCGTCTTTCCAGCGAGCGGCTTACCAACACGCAAAGCCCTGCGACCGGTGCCACGCTGAACAACACCCTCAAGCATATGGACTGTCTGGAAGGCGGTCACCGGATCAATAACCTGCGCTCGGTTATCTGGCAGAATGGGTGGTTTCTGATCACTCCATTCCTGTTGCGTACAACTCTCACACTCGCGTTGATCGTGGCGATAGAGCGTCTGCCCATGCCTGTCCTGCACCCGATCAAGCAATGTCGGTGTGACCTCGCGTCCACCATTGACGAAAGCCGCATATCCCTTTGCCAGATCCCAAACGGTCGTTTCTCCCGAGCCAAGTGACATGGCAATAAACGGGTTAAGCTGCTGATAAACCCCCATGCGTTCGGCCAGTTCAGCAATTGGCTCCATGCCGATGTCCTGGGCCATCCGCACAGTCATCAGATTGCGGGATTGCTCAAGCCCGACGCGCATGGTTGTCAGGCCATAAAAGCGCCCGTCCGCATAATTGCCCGGTGCCCAGAAATCATTTGCCTGAACATCAAAGTCCACAAATGGCGCATCAAGGATTTGAGTTGCAGGCGTATAGCCTTGTTCCAGCGCTGCAGCATATACAAACGGTTTGAAACTCGACCCCGGTTGGCGCGAAGCCTGTGTGACCCGATTGAACTGGCTTTTCCAGAATGAATAACCGCCGCCCATCGCAAGCACGCGACCCGTATGCGGATCCAGCGCAATCAGCGCGCCGTCCACCACCGGAACCTGCCGGAGCGTTGCGTTTCCCTTGGGCAGAGGCAAGGCGACCGGCTCAAGCCCTGTCTCATCGGCCGATTCACTGGCCCCCTCTGCAAGCGTTGGCGCGCCGGCTTCCTCGCCGCGCAAATTTTGCCGGAAAAATTCGGCCAGCACGACATCTCCCCGTTGAAGTCCGCGTTCACCATCGGCATTGGCATATGTATTATACGCCCAAGCCACATCCTCGGGCTCGACATCAATTTCCGCCCCGTCGCGTAACACCAGACGCGCTGCGCCCTCTGAGCCACGAATTACAAGTCCCGGTTCCCACGCGCCGGAGCCACCGGGTAATTCCAGTTCACCCAGCGCTTTGACTGCGGCACTTCCAGTTTCGGTCAGGCGGGCAAATGGGCCACGATATTCATGACGCCGATCATAAGCTTCGAGCCCGTTCTGCAAAGCTTCCTGCGCGGCCAATTGTAGCTTTGTGTCGATGGTTGAGCGAATTGAGAGCCCGCCCTGATACAATGCATCCTCGCCATAGTCAGCCACCAGATCACGGCGCAATTCTTCAACAAAATAAGCGGCAGCTGCATATTCCTGACCGCGCAATCGGCTAACCGTCTCGAGCGGCATTTCCTGGGCCGCGCTGGCTTGTTCTTGTGTGGCATAGCCATCAGCGACCATACGGCTCAGCACATAGCCCCGGCGACGGATAAGTTTTTCTTGGCGACTATACGGGTTTACTTTGCCGGGCGCTTTGGCAAGCGAGGCCAATGTTGCAGCTTCGGCTAGATTGAGTTCCGGTAGAGATTTTCCGAAATAGGTCAGCGCCGCCGAGCCAACACCATAGGAGCGTCCGCCAAGATATATCTCATTTAGATAAAGCTCCATGATCTCGGCTTTGGTGAAGGCACGCTCCATCCGGCGTGCAATGACAGCTTCCTTGATTTTGCGAACCAAATTCTGATCGCGTGTCAGCAGCATGTTCTTGGCAACTTGCTGGGTCACGGTCGAACCGCCCTCAAGTCCCCCCGAACCGGAAATCTTGTTCTTCGCAGAATTTATCGCAGCACGCAGGATACCGCGATAATCCAGCCCACCATGATCAAAAAAGCGCTTATCTTCCGCTGAAACGAAGGCATGAACAACATGCGTCGGAATGGATTCGTAAGGCACGAAGACGCGTTTTTCCTGAGCAAATTCGGCGATTAATGCACCATCCCCCGCATGGACCCGCGAGGTAATGGGAGGCTCGTATTCGGCCAAAATTTCAACGGCTGGCAGATCGCGCGACAGAGCGCTAACATAGAGGATAATTGCCAAAAACCCGACAATGGCAACAATAAAGCCCAAGATAATAAGCCGTCGCAGATTCGTCCAGTTCAGGATGCGTCGGGCGGGGGCGGCGTCGATGTCGGACATAAATTCTCACTCGGCTTTCTGGACGGCTGGGAACGCCTTCCATAATGACAATGATTTTCGACCAGACTAAGGCGCGTTCCGGCCAGACAAAAGGCCGAAGATCAGTTTTGCGCCATGAGAACGGCTTGTTGCTCGAAATAGACCTCAATTGCCCGAGCAACGGCGGCCATCGCCTTACGCTGTCCCTCGTCCGATGACAGACGCCGGGCATCGGACCGATTCGTCAGAAAGCCCATTTCCAACAGGACCGCAGGAACATCTGGCGCCAGCAGAACAAAAAAGTTCTCGTTCCGGTGGGTATTACGCAAAATCGGGCCAGCGCGCTCAAGTTCCGGTATCAGGAGGCTTGCAAACTTCTCTGAATTGGAGTGGGTCTCTCGCTTCAGAAACTCCCCCAGAATGCTCACCACTTCGTCAGGTGCTTCACCAGTTTCTATTGGCAGCTCCCAGTTCTGACCCCGCGCAGTGCGATCCACACGCGCCTGCCCCTTCGCTGATAAAGTATAAACCCCCGCCCCTCGTACTTCAGGTGTGCCTGCGGCATCAGCATGCAATGAAATGAACAGATCCGCTTCCCAATCGCGCGCCAGTTTAACGCGGTCTTCCAGTTCAATAAAGGTATCATCTGACCGCGTGAGCCGAACATCATAGAGGGAGTTGGCCCCTAAAAGCGCTTCGAGCTTCTGCGCCGCTTCCAGAACGATTGTGCGTTCGACCGCACCGTGATGGCTGGTGCCCGGATCTGCCCCACCATGGCCTGGATCAATCACCACCACAAAGCGCTGGCCGCCCGCCTCCACCCGGCGGGGCGAGTCCGCAGAAGCCAAACGCCGTTCCGATGTCAGCCGGTTAAGCCGACGTGTGTCCCGCTTGGCCGCCCGCAAATATCGGGCATTCGAGACTGATACGAGGTCGATCACGAGGCGATGGCTTGCCCTGCGGCCATAGGGCGGCAAATCAGAAGCCCGCGCAATCATCATCGGCCCATCAAGCCAGAACACCAATTGCCCATCAATCCACTCAAGGTTGCGAATGCCAGCTTGCGGGCTGAAATTAATCGTTTCTCCGGTCCATGGCTTATGTCCCACATCCACAATTAGGGCCGCGCCGCGCTCATTGTTCAGGAATTCGTCATGCACCATCTCGGTATCCGCTGAAATGACGATCCGGGTATTGATCCCGTCACCTTGAACAGCGACGGAATGAACATCTGCAACCGCCAAAAATGGCAATATAATCAGAACAACCATACCCAAAAATGCACGTAGACCTCGTAACAAACCGTTCGCTCTCCTGACAAAGACGTGTTCAATGGCCTGAGTGTTGCACAGAGTGTGTTAACTACGCCTTTACCGGACAAACTAGAAATTATGTCTAATCGTTCACACATTGGTCCTTCCCAAAGTCGATAAATTTGGGCAAACATAATTCAAGGCCCGATCGAGGCCTTCGAGAAGATTTACCGGCAGTGCGGGACCGAGCGCAATGAGCGCCAGACACATTGCCTGGGAACGAAAGAAATTATGAGAACCGGAACCGGCATATTTGCAGATACCACTATCGCCGCAGAGCGTTGTTGGCAGTCTGACTGTGCCCGGTCCATGAGAACAGAACACAAAACCCCGCGGCTTGACATATTTTGCGCACACAGCGCGCCGCCGGGTTACATAGAAAAGGTTACCCTTGATGAGCAAGCTTATGCTGATCGACGCGGTCCACCCGGAAGAAACCCGGGTGGCACTCGTCGCAGACGGACGCGTCGATGATTTTGATTTTGAGGCAGCGGGAAAACGCCAATTACGTGGCAATATCTATCTAGCCAAGGTGACACGGGTTGAGCCGTCCTTACAGGCCGCCTTTGTCGAATATGGCGGAAACCGTCATGGTTTCCTCGCATTCAGTGAAATCCATCCGGATTATTATCAACTCCCGCAGGAAGACAGGGAAGCCCTGCTTCGAGAAGAAGCAGAACTCGCCGCAGCTGAAGCCGCCGAGGAAGATGACGATGTGGCGTCTGGCCGCTCCCGTGCCGAGACGATGGAGACCGATGACACGCTCGCCGAGGACATCGACGACGATGATGAAGAGGATGAGGAAGACTCCGCAGAAGCGCAAGATGATGAGTCCGTAGAGCCCCGAAAGCGGCGTAAGCGGATCCATCCGTCCCGGCGATACAAGATCCAGGAAGTGATTCGGCGTCGCCAAGTCATGTTGATCCAAGTGGTCAAAGAAGAACGTGGCAATAAGGGCGCAGCCTTAACCACTTATCTCTCACTGGCCGGGCGCTATTGTGTTCTGATGCCGAACACACCGCGCGGCGGCGGCATCTCGCGCAAGATTTCAGCCGCTTCGGACCGAAAGCGCCTCAAAACGATTACCCGTAATCTGGATGTGCCCGCAGGTATGGGACTTATTGTGCGCACAGCTGGCGCTAAACGCTCCAAAACCGACATCAAACGTGACTTCGATTATCTGCAAAAACTCTGGGATGCGATCCGTGAGAACACGTTTAATTCGATGGCCCCAAGCCTGATTAATGAAGAAGGCGGCCTTGTTCATAGGGCCATGCGGGATCTTTATGACAAGGATGTTGAAGAGGTGCTCATCCAGGGGCCAAACGCTTATCGCGAAGCCAAGGATCTGGCGCGATTGTTGATGCCCAGCCATGCGCGCAAGGTGAAGCAGTGGAAAGACCCCTCCCCGCTCTTTGTTGCAAAACGCGTCGAAGAACAGCTCGACTCGATTTTCTCTCCTGTGGTGAAGCTAAAATCTGGCGGTTACTTAGTGATCAACCAGACGGAGGCTTTGGTCGCAATTGATGTCAACTCCGGTAAATCGACCCGTGGCCGTAACATCGAACAGACCGCAACCCAGACCAATCTTGAGGCCGCCGAAGAAGCTTGTCGCCAGATGCGCCTTCGTGATCTTGCAGGTCTTGTTGTCATTGATTTCATCGATATGGATGAGAACAAGAACAATCGGGCTGTTGAAAAGCGCATGAAGGACTGCCTTTCGCTCGACCGCGCGCGGGTTCAAAATGGGCGTATCTCACAATTTGGCCTGATGGAGATTTCCCGTCAGCGTCGCAGAACGGGCGTGCTGGAGTCGAGTTCAGTACCATGCGACAGCTGCAACGGAACTGGACGGCAGCGCTCTATCGAATCCGCAGCGCTGCAATTGCTGCGGGCGATTGAGGCACGCGTTACGGGTGGCGGTCTTCTGTCTCTTACCGTCGAAGCGCCCGGGGACGTTGCCCTCTACCTGCTCAACAATAAGCGTGATGCGATTGCGGAAGTCGAAGAAGAGGCTGGCATTGTCATCTCGATCTCTTCGCTGGATGCCATGCTCCCTGGCGATTTCACCTTGAATGGCGAGAAGGATCCCAAGGGCAAGCGCGGGCGTAAGCACAAACCTCTGATCGAAGGCGATCCGGACGATGAAGCGTTTGCAGCGGCCATTGCCGAGCAGGACGGCGAGGACGAGGAAGATAGCTCTGCACCCAAGCGTAGCCGCTTCAGACGCGGCCGCAGCAAATCTTCTGATGAGACCGAAGAAACAAGTCTCGACACCGAAGACGAAGACGCTATCGCCGCAGACGATTCTCAAGATGAAGACAGCGGTGAACGTAAACGCCGAAGACGCGGTCGGCGCGGTGGACGCCGCAGAAGACGCGATGAGAGCGAAACAGCCCGTGCAGCCGCTGAGGCCACCCAAGCCGCACTCGCCTTGCCTCTGATAGAAAGCACTCCACCGGTTGGAAAAGACCTGCCACCCGAAGATGGCGGGGCCTATCTGGACGGGCTGGCAATGATGGTCACCGAGATTCTGGATGAGGGGCTAGATGAGATTATCGCCGATCGCCCGACGAAATCCGGCAAGTCCGAGAGCGAAGACAGCGAAGACGGCAAGCCTGACCGTAAACGTCGCCGCCGCTCGCGTGGGCGCGGCCGCAATAAGAGTGACGGGAACACGGTTGATTTAGAGCCGGGTACAAATACCGAAGGTACGCCGGAAGAAACCGCTGGCTCAGAACCGGACGGCGAAGACAGCCCTGCGCCAAAGAAGCGCCGCCGTCGTGCACGCAAACCAAAAGAGGAGGCTGTCAAAGTGGCGGCATCAGATGAGGAAACCACTGAAGCAGCGTCAACTGCGCCCCAGCCTGCGGAAGTAGAGCCTGTAGAAACTGTCAAAACACCCGCGGAGACAACAGGCGAAGCCGAGCCCAAACCGAAAAAGCGCGGTTGGTGGGCACGTCGCAAGGCTAGCTAATTGAACGGTAGCCGCCGCACGCAAAAATCGCCCACAATAAAAAAAGCCCCCGGCAAATAGCTGGGGGCTTTCTCTTTGGACCTATACGTCAGGCAAGTCGAAACTATTGGGGGATAAAGTGGGCTGCACAAAGCTTGTTGCCATCATGATCACGGAAATATGCGCCGTAGAACATGCCCGGCAAACGCTCGCCCGGCGCGCCTTCACATGTCGCACCTAGAGAGATCGCTTTATTGTAAACAGCGTCCACCTGCTCAGGTGAGCCACAAGCAAAGGCCGGCATCGTGCCATTGCCAAACGTTGCCTGTTCCTCGTTCGAGGGTGTTCCAACGCCAAGCATACCGCCCTGCCCGTTCGAATAGAACTGTAAACGATCTGTCGCAAAGCCGCGTTCGCCGCCCAATTCTGCAACGAGCGCGTCATAGAATTCGAGAGCCTTGGCCTTATTGTTAGAGCCGATGACTGTGTAAGCAAGCATAATGATCTCCTTGAATATGCAACACCTGATTGCCACCATGATTAATGATTGGCAAGCAGCATTCTACCTAGTGATAGGTCACTTTCCCGCGATGCCATTTCGATGCATAAAGCTCGATGGCTGGCGATTGCCCCTAAGCAATGGTTGACGTTTACGTCAGCGTCTGGTCTTTCATCTGAAAAGTCAGATGAACCGATCAGGAGTCCCTTATATGTCAGATATTCGTTTTGATGACCGCGTTGCCATCGTCACAGGTGCGGGCGGCGGATTAGGCCGCTGCCATGCGCTCGAACTCGCGCGCCGCGGTGCCAAAATCGTCATCAATGATCTCGGCGGCGCGGTCGATGGATCAGGCGGCAACTCCGAGGCTGCCGAGGCCGTGGTTGCCGAGATCAAAGCGATGGGCGGGGAAGCCATCGCCAATGGATCATCGGTCAATGACGAAGCTGGCGTTCAGAAAATGGTTGACGATGCGATGGCTGCATTTGGCCGCATCGACATTCTAATCTGTAATGCGGGCATCCTGCGTGACAAATCGTTCTCCAAGATGACCAATGACGACATCAATCTCGTGCTCGATGTCCATTTGCGCGGCACCTTCAAGCCGATCAAAGCGGTTTGGGACATCATGAAGGCGCAAGGCTATGGCCGCATCGTTGTGACCACCTCTTCCACCGGCCTTTACGGCAATTTCGGCCAAGCCAATTATGGCGGCGGCAAGCTTGGCGTTGTCGGGATTATGAACACGCTCAAGATTGAAGGCGCGAAATATGACATCCGCGTCAACACCATCTGCCCCATCGCCGCAACCCGCATGACCGAGGGCCTGATGCCTGAAGCCGTTCTTGCCCAACTCAAGCCCGAATATGTCACCCCCGGCGTTATGAACCTCGTCAAAGAAGACGCCCCGACAGGGATGATCCTGTCTGCGGGGGCCGGTGCCTTCTCAATGGCGCAGATCGTCGAGACCAAAGGCGCATTCGTCGCTCAGGGCGAGGCATTGTCTGCTGAAGCTGTTGCTGCCAAATGGGACGAGATTACAGACACCACGACACAAACTGCTTTCAAAGCAGGCAACGAGCATGGCGGCAATATGTTCGCACGCGTGTCCGAAGCGACCGGCGGATAAGCGTTCAGCCTTTCTTGCCCGACCAAAATGAAAGCCCCTCGCCTCTCCGGCGGGGGGCTTCTTTTCTGTAGCAGTGAAGCGTGGGGCTACTCGGCCGCCTGCGCCTCTGGCCGCAAATACATAGACCGCACCGGCTTTGCAAAAACCCTTTCCACCATAGGCGCGAAGAACTCAAGAGGCTCGCTCTCATATTCGGGATCGAACGCTGCCTGATCATAGAGGTGGCAGAATTGCGCGGTATATTCATACCAGGGATGATCTTTGAACTGGTCACGCATGTTCCGGTCGAGCCCCAAATGATGGAAGAAATAATAGCCCTGAAACATGCCATGATTGGCCACCATCCAG
>CALLUH010000219.1 GCA_938011445.1 uncultured Hyphomonadaceae bacterium | reverse complement strand
CTTTACCGAGGACATGGCGCCGTGGCTTATCGCCTTTGGCAGCTTTGCGGTGTTTGCGACGAAAGTGCTGTTCTTCTTCTTCATGTTCGCAATGGTGAAGGCCATGGTGCCGCGTTATCGCTATGACCAATTGATGCGGCTGGGGTGGAAAGTATTCCTGCCGATGTCGCTGGTCGCGGTGCTGGTCGTCTCGGGATATGTCGTCTTTATGGGAGTTCAGGCATGAGCGGTTTGATGCAGTTTGCACGCGGAGTTTTTCTGACGGATTTTGTCGGGGCGTTTTTTCTGGCCTTGAAATATATCTTCAAGCGCAAAGCGACGGTGAACTATCCGTTCGAGAAAAACCCACTATCCCCACGCTTTCGCGGCGAGCATGCTTTGCGCCGCTATGCCAATGGTGAGGAGCGCTGCATTGCGTGTAAGCTCTGCGAAGCGGTTTGTCCGGCCCAGGCGATTACAATCGAGGCCGAGCCACGCGAGGATGGCTCACGCCGGACGACGCGCTATGACATCGACATGGTCAAATGCATCTATTGCGGGTTTTGCCAGGAGGCGTGTCCGGTCGATGCAATTGTCGAGGGTCCAAATTTTGAATTTGCGACCGAGACACGCGAAGAGCTTTACTATGGCAAGGACAGACTACTGGCCAATGGCGACCGGTGGGAACGCGAGATTGCACACAATCTGGAACTGGACGCACCATATCGGTAGCGAGGGAATTTGAGCGAGGCGCAAGGCTAAGGCCAGCGCATCAAAAGTGGACGAACTGACGGGGCTGGGCAACAGCGCTTGAAACTCAAAAAAGGGAGCAAGAGGGCATGGACCTGATTGCATTCTACATTTTAGCGACGATTGTAACCGTGGCGGCGCTCGGGGTGATTGTGTCACGCAATCCGGTCCATTCTGTCCTGTTCCTGATATTGGCGTTTCTAACTTCGGCGGGGCTTCTCGTCCTGATCGGCGCGGAATTTCTCGCTATGCTTTTGATCGTTGTCTATGTCGGCGCGGTCGCTGTTCTGTTCCTCTTCGTTGTGATGATGCTGGACGTGGATTTCGTCGAGTTGAAACAAGGCACGCTGGGCTATTGGCCGCTGGGCCTGATTGCGGGCGGTTTGATGTTTGGCGAGATTGCGCTGGTGACCTTTGCGCGGGGCAGCGTGGCAAGCGTGGGGCGGTTCGATCCATCGCCGGGCGCGGAGACGAATGCTGAGGCGATCGGGTTGGTTATGTATTCCGATTATCTGCTCTTGTTCCAATTGGCGGGCATTGTGCTGCTGCTCGCGATGATTGGCGCAATTGTGCTGACGCTGCGCGGCAAGACTTCGGTAAAGCGGCAGAATATTGGCAAACAGGTAGCGCGCACGCGGGCCGAGGCGTTCGAGCTTAAAGATGTCCAGCCGGGCGAGGGGATCTAGCAATGAATATTGGCATGGAACACTTCCTCACCCTGTCTGCGGCGCTGTTTACAATCGGCGTGGTCGGGATTTTCGTAAACCGGAAGAACATTATCGTCATCCTGATGGCGATTGAGCTGATCTTATTGTCTGTGAATATCAACCTCATCGCCTTTGCCGTATTTACCGGCACGATTACGGGGCAGATTTTTGCCATGCTGGTACTGACCGTCGCCGCCGCAGAAGCGGCCGTCGGGCTTGCCATTCTTGTTGTGTATTTCCGAAACCGCGGCGACATCGCAGTTGAAGATGTCAATCTGATGAAGGGCTAGGGGCCACCATTATGCTGTCAGATTTTCTCCTGATCTTTATCGTGCTCGGGCCGGGCCTTGCCGCGCTGATTGGTGGTCTGTCAAAGCCGCTGACGGGGCGCGATGGCCTCGCCATGATTGTCACCACGGGCACAGTTGGTCTTGCGGGTATCTTGTCGCTGGTTCAGCTTTTCACCTATGTTGCAGGGCTGGGCCATGGCGGCGACCATGGCGAGGCGGCCCATCACGGGGCGCATATCATTCATTTGATGAACTGGGTCGATGTTGGTGGTTTCAAGGCTGACTGGGCGATCCGCGTGGACGCGATGTCCATGGTGATGATGGCCGTGATTACCAGCGTTTCCGGCCTCGTCCACCTCTATTCATGGGGCTATATGGCCGACGATCCGCATCGGGCGCGGTTCTTTACCTATCTGTCGCTTTTCACTTTCACCATGCTAATGCTGGTTGTGGCGGACAATTTCCTCCAGCTTTTCTTTGGTTGGGAAGGGGTTGGTCTTGCCTCTTACCTGTTGATCGGGTTCTGGTATCAGAAGCCCGCGCCCAATGATGCGGCGATCAAGGCATTTGTGACAAACAGGGTTGGTGATTTCGGGCTGGCGCTTGGCATAATGGGCGTGTTCTTCCTGTTCGGTAGCATCGAGTTCGATCCCGTCCTCAGTGCGATCCGTGACAATGCGATGGTAACGCCATTTGCCTTTGCTGAAGCTGGGCCAGCGCGCGAGATCAGCATAGAGTTTCTGGGCTATAATGTCCGCGCGCTGGAGCTGATTGGCGTCTTGCTGTTCATTGGCGCGATGGGCAAATCGGCGCAATTGTTCCTTCATGTCTGGTTGCCGGACGCGATGGAAGGGCCAACGCCCGTCTCGGCATTGATCCATGCGGCGACGATGGTAACGGCTGGGGTCTATCTCGTTTGCCTCGTCTCGCCGATTTATGAATATGCGCCTAGCGCAGCCGCAATGGTGACGGTGGTCGGCGCGCTAACGGCGCTGTTTGCCGCAACCGTCGGCATGGCACAAAACGACATCAAGCGCGTGATTGCCTATTCGACCTGCTCGCAGCTTGGCTATATGTTCTTTGCCGCAGGTGTGGGCGCCTATGAAGCGGCCATGTTTCACTTGTTTACGCATGCATTCTTCAAGGCGCTTTTATTCCTCGGCGCAGGCTCGGTCATTCACGGCAATCACCATGAGCAGGATATGCGCAAGCTCGGCGGGGTCTGGCGCTATCAGAAGTTCACCTATGGCGCGATGCTGATCGGCACGATTGCGATTATCGGGCTAGGCATTCCGCATACAAGTTTCGGCTTTGCTGGTTTCTTCTCGAAAGATGGCATCATCGAAAGCGCCTTCTCGGCGAGCCAGCAGGGTGTGCCGTTCGCGTCCATGGCGTTTTGGGCGGGTATCGGTGCGGCGCTCCTGACAAGCTTTTATTCATGGCGGCTGATCTATATGACCTTTCACGGGCCCCGCGCCGAGGCTGAAGGTGGACATGGCCACGCAGATGACCATGCCGCTCATGACGACCGTCACCATCATGGCGGCGAGCCACATGAGAGCCCGCTTGTCATGCTGGTTCCGCTCGCGCTCCTTTCGGTCGGGGCAATCTTTGCGGGGCTATATTTCTACGATCCCATGTTCCATCATGGTGATGCATTCTGGGCGGGCGCACTTTACCATGCGGCCGACAATAATGTCATTCACGGCATCGAAGACATCAAGCATGACCATGCGTTCGAGTGGGTGTTCTGGGCACCGCTT
>CALLUH010000218.1 GCA_938011445.1 uncultured Hyphomonadaceae bacterium | reverse complement strand
CCAGGTGGCGGGGGATGTCAATGACCAGGTCGCCGGCGGTGATGCGGTCGGTTTTGGTCTCGGTGGCCTGGCGCCGCCGCAGCAGGTTCTTGACCCGCAGGACCAGTTCGCGCGGGCTGAACGGCTTGGTCACGTAATCATCCGCGCCCAACTCCAGCCCCAGCACGCGGTCCATCTCGGCCGCCCGGGCGGTCACCATGATGATCGGGATGGCCGAGGTGGCCGAGTCCCGCCGCAAGATTTTGCACACCTCCAGCCCGTCCACTTCCGGCAGCATGAGGTCCAGCAGGATCAGGTCGGGCAGGTGCGCGCGGGCCAGTTGGAGGGCGGCCTCTCCGTTTTCGGCGGTCACCACCTCGAGGCCCGCGTTCTTGAGATTGAAGGCGATCAACTCCAGCGCGTCCGGTTCGTCCTCCACCACCAGGATTTTCGGTTTCACACGGACTCGCGGTATCACGGGGGGATGTTGCGTAAGTGACAGGGGGGTGACAAGGCGGTTACATTGCCCGCTGTGCCTGCAGGAACGCGCGCAGGCGGGCCTCCGCCACTTCCAGGGCCTGTCGGGTTCGCCGCGACAGCCCCCGCCCCGGGCCGAAGTCCGCGGCCGGGACCGTCAGCAACCACGCCTCCGGCGCGGTGCCGTACACCGTGCGGGTCAGGGTCAGTAACGCGGCCGGGCTGCTCCGGTGATCCCATCCCGCGCCTTCGGGGGCGGCGGCAAGCGGGGTGAACTCGACCGCCTCGCCGCCGGCGCGCGCGTCCACAAACACCACCCCCTCGCACTCGGCCAGGGGCGCGGCCAGCTCGGGCACCAGTTGCCGCGGCCCCAGGGCGGTCACTCCCGGCAGGTTCCAGGTGGCCACGCGCCCGGCCAGCTCGGGACCCGCGCCGTCGTCACCGCGCCACGGATTGCCGTAGCCGATGACCAACCAACGGCGGGTCGGGCGGGGCGGGAGCGAATTCAAGGCACGTCCCAGACCGCCGCCGCGGCCGCGTAGGTCAGCGTGTGGCTGAGGCTGAGGTGGACGTCGCCGCCGCCCCGGCTTGCGAGCAGCTCCCGGCCGCCCTCGTGCAGGATGAGGTAGGGCTGTCCGCCGGGCCGGTGCGCCACCTCCAGGTCCTGCCAGCCCAGGGCCGCGCCGATGCCGGTGCCGAAGGCCTTCGACACGGCTTCCTTGGCGGCAAACCGCGCGGCCAGATGGGGTGCGGGGTCTGGAAACGAGCGGCAGTAGGCGATTTCGGCCGGCCGGAGAATGCGCTGAAGGAACCGATCGCCAAACCGCTCCACCGCCCGGCGGATGCGCACCACCTCGACAATGTCCACGCCCACGCCGCGGATCATGGCCGGGTCAGCCGGGGTAACCGGCCATCAGCGCGAGCATGTCACGCACCGCCTGTTCCAGGCCGGTGAACACCGCGCGGCTGACGATGCTGTGGCCGATGTTCAGTTCCACCAGGTGCGGTACCGCCCACAGCGCGGGCAGGTTCACGTAGTTCAACCCGTGACCGGCGTTGACCCGCAAGCCCAGCTCGTGCGCCTGCCGGGCCGCCGCCGCCAGCCGTTCGACCTCGCGCGCGCGCGCGGCCGGATCGGCGAAGTGCTCGGCAAAACCGCCCGTGTGCAGTTCCACAAACTGGCTGCCCACGCGGGCCGCGGCCGCCACCTGCGCCGGGTCCGGGGCGATGAACAGGCTGACCGCGATGCCCGCGGCGTTGAGCCGGCGACGGGTCTCGGTCAGGGCGACCTCCTGCCCCGCCACGTCCAGCCCGCCCTCGGTGGTGATCTCCTGCCGGCGCTCGGGCACCAGGCACACGATGTCCGGACGCACCCGCAGGGCGATATCCACGATCTCGGGCGTGTTGGCCATTTCGAGGTTGAGCCGGGTGCGCACCACCTCGCGCAGGCGCCAGACGTCGCGGTCCACGATGTGGCGGCGGTCCTCGCGCAAATGGCAGGTGATGCCATGCGCGCCGGCGGCCTCACACACCCGCGCGGCTTCGACCGGGTCCGGTTCCCCGAAAGGCCGGCCGCGGTACCGGGCCTCCCGCACCGTGGCCACGTGATCAATGTTGACGCCCAGTTTGAGCACGGGGGAGAGGGGCATTGGTGCCGCCGGCGGCGGCCGCGGGCTTGGACGCGCCGAGAATGCGCACCGGCGGACTCAGCAACGGAAAGCGCCGGCCGTCGAGCCAGCGCGCCACCTGATGAATTTCAAACGCCGTCAGCCCGATCGCGGAGCGCCGCACCAGCGCCAGTTCGCGCGGGCCGGTGCGGGTGATTTCGGTCACGGCGTTGCCGAGGTGTCGGGTGACGTTGGTGTCCTGCAGCCAGCGCACGGCCGGGGTGTTGGTGGGCGGGGGCGCGTACCCGGCCACCATGTCGTGGAGCATGAACAGCTCCTGCCAGTCGGCCAGGCGCGGCTGGGTCAGTTCCCAGTGGTAAAACACCAGGTTGGTCCGACCGCGCAGTTGCGCGAACAGTTCGGGCGGGGGCGGCGCTTCGGGGCCGGTGACGGGAAAAATTCCGGCGGTGACAAAGCCCGGGTCGGGCGCCGGGTTGATGAACGGCACCAGGATGGGAAACCCGGTCCAGACCAGGCGCGTGAGGCCGGGGACCAGTTGCAGTTCACCGAAGTCCAGCCAGGGCAGCCGCGCCCGCAGGGCCGGGGCCAGTTTGGGCGGCAGCGCGGGGAGCCGGCTGGCGGCCTCGGGCCACTCCCAGGCGAACTGGGTCAGGTACGGCGCCACCGCGCGCGCCCAGCCGTAAATCTGGTTGGGCGCGGGCAGCTCCAGCTCGCGCACCAGCGGATGCGCCGCCAGCCAGGGGCGCACCCCCTGCAGGGCGGTGAAGCTGATGAGCGGATCCCGGATGGTGTTGGTGGGGATTCGCCACGGTTCCAGCGGCAGTTCCAAGGGGCGGTCATAGCTCAACCGACCCACCGTGCGCACTTGCTCCCCCTGGCCGGCCAGCGCCAGGTGAAGGCGCGGCCAGGTGAGGTTGGTGGGCAGACCCAGCGCGGGCGCCAGCCGGGCCAGATCAGCTTCCACTTCCAGCCAGGCCCCGGGTTCGTGAGGCGCCCCGGGACGACCGTTCTTGACCAGGCGCTGCCGCACCGTCTCGAAACCCGCCAGCGGCTCCTCGCCCACGCCGGCCACGATCCAGTCCCCGGCCCGGACCACGGGCATGCGCGCGCGCTCCCAGGCGGCGGCGGTGTTGGTCCAGGTGCTCAACCACACGGCGGCCCGCTCGGGGGGAAGCCGCAGGGCCAGGGTCCATTCCGGGCGCTCCGGTTGGCCCCGGGCCTGGACGAGCGATTCATACTGGAGCAGATCGTTCAGCAGCGGCGCCAGGGGCCTGGTGACCGGGGCCGCCGCCAGGCGTTCCAGCGTGTGCGAAACCAGCGCGCGCGTGGCCGGCTCGGCCCCCACGGCCCGCAGCGTCGCACCGTGGGTGTCCCCGGCCAGTTGCGTGGTGCCGGCAAACTGCCAGCGCACCAGCAGGTCGGCGGCATCCGCGTCGGTTGCCGGGCCGGAACCCCGGGTGCACCCAACCACCAACGCCCCCAGGAGCAATGGGAAAACAACGCGCATCATCTGCGCGGCTCCATGCCAGAGAACCCGCCGTCTGGCAAACCGAATTCGGGTCGGGCTGCTTCGGGCCGCCACGGTTCTCTCCCGGCCTGCCGGACACCGGCCGGGGGAACACGGGTGGCGGTACCCGGCGCACCCGGGGCCGGTCTCAACCCAGCACCCGGCAAAACACTTCCAGGGCCCGCGCGAACTCGGCGTCCGTCACATTCAGGTGGGGCACGGCGCGAATGGTATCCGGGCCGCTGGCCAGTACCCGGACCCCCTCGGCGGCGAGCGCGGCCACCACTTCCGCCGCCGGCTGGCGGGTGACGCGGAAGTACACCAGGTTCGTTTCCACCGTGGCGGGGTCAAGCGCCGCGCCCGGCAGCGCGGCCAGGGTTTCCGCCAGCCGCCGCGCCCGCGCGTGGTCCTCGGCCAGCCGCGTGCGGTGATGCTCCAGCGCGTACAAGGCTCCGGCGGCCAGAATGCCGACCTGGCGCATCCCGCCGCCGAACATTTTCCGAAAGCGCCGCGCGCGGGCGATCAGCTCCGCGGGGCCGGCCAGCGCCGAGCCCACGGGCGCACCCAGGCCCTTGGAGAAACACACGCTCACGGTGTCGAACAACGCGGCGTAGTCGCACTCCGGCACGCCGCTGGCCACGCTGGCGTTCCAGAGCCGCGCGCCGTCCAGGTGCAGTCGCAGGCCGTGTCGGCGCGCGCCGGCGGCCACGGCGCGCAGCGTGTCCAGCGGCCAGAGCTTGCCGCCGCCGCGGTTGTGGGTGTTTTCCACGCAGACCAGCCGGGTGGGCGGGAAATGGACATCGCCCGGGCGCAGGGCGGCCTCGAGGTCAGCCGCCGTGAAGACGCCGCGCCGGCCGGGCAGGCAGCGGCACATCACCCCGCTGAGCGCGGCCGGGGCGCCCGCCTCGTAGTAGTAGAGGTGGGCCTCGCCTTCGACGAGTATCTCGTCGCCCGGTTCGGTCTGCACGCGCACGGCCAGTTGATTGGCCATGGTGCCGGAGGGCACGAACAGGGCGGCTTCCTTGCCCAGCAGTTCGGCCACGCGCGCCTCGAGCCGTTGCACGGTGGGGTCGTCGCCGAACACATCGTCGCCCACCTCGGCTTCGGCCATGGCGCGGCGCATGGCCGGGGTGGGTTGGGTGACCGTGTCGCTGCGCAGGTCAATGAGCGGGTTCATCTCGGGCGCGGAACCGGCAGCGTACCGGGTGCCGGCGAGCCGTCAACCCGCCGGCCGATGCCCGGGGGGGCGGGCCCCGATGGCATGGGCCGGGGGCCGGCGCGGGAAATGCCGTTGACGCGCCGGAAACGCCCTTCGCAGACTGGGGCCTTCGGGGCGTGCCCGGCGGAACTTCACCGACCGGGCCGCTGGAAACCCACGGACGCGACATCGCATGAACCTGGATACGCTGTACTCGGAACTCACCCTCAAGACCCAAGCCAAGCTGGCCCTGGTGGTCCTCGACGGCTTGGGCGACGTGGCCACCAATGCCCAGAACCGGATGACGCCGCTGGAGGCCGCGCGCACGCCCAACCTGGACGCCCTGGTGGCCGCGGGCTGCGCGCAGGGGCGCATGATCCCGGTGGCGCCGGGCATCACCCCGGGCAGCGGGCCGGGGCACCTGGCGCTGTTCGGCTATGATCCGCTCGAGTACCAGGTGGGCCGCGGCGTGATCGAGGCCCTGGGCCTGGGTGTCGAGTTGCAGGCCGGTGACGTCGCCGCGCGGGCGAACTTCTGCACGCTGGACGAGCGGGGCATTGTCACTGACCGCCGCGCCGGGCGGATTGACACCGCGGTGTGCGAGCGGCTCTGCGCCCGGCTGCGGGAGCGCGTGACCCGCGTGGGCGATGCCGAGGTGATCATTCAGGCCGGCAAGGGGCACCGTTTTGTGGTGGTCTTCCGCGGCAAGGGACTTGAAGGGCCGTTGACCGACGCCGACCCGCATCGCGAGGGGCTGCCCATTCCCGCGGCGAAGCCGGTGTCCGCCAAATCGGCCAGGCAGAAGAAGACCGCGGAGTTGGTGGCCGAGTTTTACCGGCAGGCCCTGCCGGTGCTGGCCGGCGAAAGCCCGGCCAACGGGTTCCTGATGCGGGGCATCGCGCACCAGCCGGCCATTCCCCAGTTTATCGAGCGTTATCAGCTCCGCGCCGCCTGCCTGGCGGTGTACCCGATGTACAAGGGCCTGGCCCAACTGGTGGGCATGACCAAGCTGGAGGGGCCCCAGACCATTGCCGAGCAGTTCGAGCGCTACCTGGCCGAGTACGAGCGGTTCGACTTTTTCTTCATCCACTACAAGTACCCGGACATGCACGGGGAGGACGGCAACTTCGAGGCCAAGCGCCGCGCCATCGAGGAGTTCGACGCCGCCCTGCCGATCCTGCTGCGCAAAAAGCCGGACGTGCTGGCCATCACCGGCGACCACTCCACCCCCTGCGCGGTCAGGGGCCACTCCTGGCATCCGCAGCCGGTGTTGTTGCACTCGCCCTACACCGGCACGGACAAGCTGGAGCGGTTCACCGAGACCGGCGCCAACCTGGGTTCGCTGGGTGTTTTCGAGGCCAAGTACCTCCTGCGCCTCATGCAGGCCAACGCCCGCATGTTCGACAAGTTCGGGGCCTGAGGGGCGAATCCCTCCCGGCATGAACAGCCGCTCGTTGAGAACTCGGTCCAAGCCCGGCGCGCACCGCCGGCGGTCGGCCCGCCCCGCCGACGGGGGTGGCGGAGCCCGCGTTCCCGCGCCGGGCCGTGGGCTGGATCGGCGCCCGGGGGATTTCGGACCGCGTCGCGCGGCGGCGGGGCTTGCCGCATGAAAGCCGTTATTCTCGCCGCGGGCAAAGGCACCCGCATGAGGGAGCTGACCCACGCGCTGCCCAAGCCCATGTTGCGCGTGGGCGGCCGCCCCATCCTTGAACACATCCTCGAAGGTCTGAAGGCCGCTGACGTGCGCGAGGTCTGCATCGTCACCGGCTGGCGGGGCGAAACCATTCGGGCCTGTTTCGGCGACGGCGCGCGGCTCGGCCCGCCGTTCACGCCCTACGGCGTCGAGGTGTCGCGCGCGCTCGCCGCGCGCGCCGACGCGCGCCCGGCCGCGATGGACAAGAAGGCGGCGCGCGTGATCCGCAACCGCGAGGTCGCGCTCAAGGCGCGGCAGGCCGCCAAGACCAAGATGCGCAACCTGGAGGAGGAGAACTCCAACCTCAAGAACCGCGCGTCCTCGCTCGAGGTCGAGAACTCGACGCTCAAGTCGCAGATCGAGCTCCTGCGGAAGAGCGGCGGCGCGGGTGGCGGCGTGCCGTGGGAAGGCGATATGGCGCTTGGGGGGGTTGTTAATGCGATGACGAATTGAGCAAGTGGGGGGGTTTGTTCCCGGTTTTGTTTTTTGTAATTTTGTGGTACTTACTAACTGTGACCCGTCTCGATTTTCCGAGCAGGCAGAATAAAAGAAAAAAGCACAGTCCTCTCTTGTTGGTTTTTTTTTGTACGCTTGAGATCATCTTTTAGTCGATAAAGATGACCTCTGTGCCAATCTTTTATATGTGCATATGCATCTATATCTTTGCTCGAACCGTCACAACCGTCACGTGCTATTCGCCGTCACCGATCGTCATTGAAAGAAAACAAATCTTTCTTTAATCCCTCTTCACAGCAACACGCAACGGTCTCTCAATGGCCCATGCAGCAATCGCCGTCAGCCCATAGGACACGTAAACCTGCACAGTGATGCTAGAATCCAACTTGGGTGGCGGCGGTGCGAACGGCAACCCCACCGTGAACAACACCATGAAACACACCAGCGGAGCAAGCCGCAACCCCACCCGTCGTTTCACGCTCTTATCCTTAATCCCCCCAACAAACGCCGCAGCTCCAATCACAACAATACCCGATTCCGTCACCACCGAACCCCACAGAAATCGCCAAAGTCCCAACCCCACCTTTGCGCACTCCCGAAACGGGAAGCAAACGTCCAAATCTGGTTCGTGCACCATCAGGTCGAGAAGCCAGTGCGAAGCCACGCACGCCGCGGCGGAGAGCCTGCCAGCGCGTCCGCGGAAGACCACAGCCGCGAGCAGCGTGTACACCGCGCTTGCGAAGAGGCCGTGCGAGTAGGGGAAGTAGAGGAGATCGAACGGGTTCACGGCGTTCGTTCTCGGCTCTTGGAAAGCCACTTTTTCGATGCCGAGCACGTACGCGAGGTACACGAAGATGATGTCCTGTAACTGCGATAGGAGGAATAGAACGGGTAACGGTAACGCGTTTCCGAGCGCGCCAGAGATTAGTAGCGCCGCTCCGTGATGTCCCTGAAACATCTCGCAAGCTGGGCTTTTGGATGTCGTGTACTGGCTCGGAATTTGCCTACGGAACGCGGTGAGGGGAGAGCGAGATCAAATACCGTTTCACAGTTGTGAGCGGTAAGAGTTGCATGGGCCTGAGCTGAGAGTTCAGCGTGCGCAAGTGTGCCACTGGCACACTTGCGCACGCTACCGTTGCATACCTGCCAATGGGGTTTATTTTCGCGAAAATTGCTGCAACGATGCATAATCTACAGTGTACTGACTTTTGCGGCACCCAATTCGGAAGCCCACCTGCAGCTGTTGTATTTGGAACGAATCATGTGTGATAAAAAGGGCACGTGACGTGGCGTGAAACGCGTTCCGAATGCGATACGCACCTGGCGGCAGTTGCCAGCAACTGTGCGCGCGGATTAGTTTGATGTAACAGCGAGTACCTCAACGTCGAACGTAACATCGACATACCTCTCCCCCCGGATGGTCTGCGCGCCATACGCAAGAGCAGACGGTACAAAAATGCGTCTTTTCGCGCCGACCTTCGCCCCAACAATGCCCTTTTCAAAACCGGGAACCACGTCAGAAGCGCCGACCGTGAGCCGGATGGGCTTATCCGGGCGGCTGGTTTCAAACTTTTCCATGGTGGACGTGACAAAGACGTCATAATGACACTCGAGCTGATCTCCTGGCTGAACGGCACGGCCATCGGTTTGCG
Organism: uncultured Hyphomonadaceae bacterium; assembly: GCA_938011445.1. Lineage (GTDB taxonomy): Bacteria > Pseudomonadota > Alphaproteobacteria > Caulobacterales > Hyphomonadaceae > CALLCD01. The sequence goes on along the minus strand of CALLUH010000218.1, from coordinate 7,683 downwards.
TCAAATCCTGAACGTTGACTTGAGGAGCCTGTTCCTGGACTCCGAAGCGTCGACGGCGTCGTTCGAGTCGCTCGCGCTCAAGCTTTTCGATGTAGACGGCGCCGCCGTTCGGCATCATGGGGCATGTGAGGATCTTCTGTTTCAGATTTCCGTGGTGCTCGCGGCGGTGTTTGCAGCGGGAGCACTTTAGCGGGGCGCCCACGATGCGCTCTGCGAGCATGTCGGAGGCGTAGGAGTTGAGCAAGGAGCGCTCCTTCATCCAGGTGAAGAACTCTTCGTCGTTGTAGTCGAGGCATTGGCAGTGCTTGCACGGTTGAGGCTGGAACGGGGATTTTATGATTTGGATGAAGTTTGTGAGAAAGTTGAGCAGGGCTGTGAAGAGGTTTTTGATGAACTGCAGCATTTTGGTTGTCGGGGGAAGGGGGCCAAGAGACGGGGAGTTTAGAATAAGGTGTGCGTGTGTGTGTGTGTGTGTGTGTGTGTGTGTGTGTAGTGGAATTGGTTAGTCCGGATATTGGCAAGGTAGAAATGAGATGGTGGTGACGGAGGTCATTGCTCGCGGAGACAGACAGAATGCATTGGCAGAGAGGTGATGTGGCATGGAGAGCGACGCAAGAGACGGTTGGTGGTTGGCGGTCCCATGAAAAAGCAGGTGTTGCAAGCGAGAGGAACCGTGCGGGACGTGCAGATAGGCAGACGAGCAAGTTGCGAAACGAGAACGAAAGTGTCGAAAGAGGGCACTGCCGGAGGGCAGGATTAAAGTATTCAAAGCTTTATAAAAAGATTTTCAAGTTAACTTTATAGAGTTTGTGGCGACTGGTGATTGGATGAAAGCGGAGCCAGATGCGTAATCTGTAAAACGAACAAGACGTCGACAAGTGGAAGACGGTGAAGTGGAAAGCGTATAATAGCCGTTTTAAGAAAATACGGGGAACGTGCCTTAAAAAAGAAAGACAAAAGTCCAAAGTTTGGACTCCGGACCGGTGGGCATTCATGGGGCGCCAATGAGGGACAAGTTATGTAACGAAGCGAAAAATGATGTAACGAGATGTCGTTTGGGGCGCCAATAATTGGCGAAAATAATTACGATGGCACAAAATGGGGGAGTGCTGACAGCAATGATGTTTAGGCTCGAGGGGTGCCTAAAAAGGGGAACAACTCGTGCTGTAGTTTGGTTGGGCGCCCACCGAAAAAAAACAAGCCGTTTTCGGGAACATGCCTCAAATTTTTAATTTTCAAAATGCGTCATGAGTGTTATTTCGTTTCGGTAGTTTACTCGATCCGCCAACCTGACCGTTTGCTTCCTCCCCCTTCTCTTCCTTCCCCGATTGCTACCGACGCGTTTTCAAAAACTCTTTCAACTTTCGACCACTCCACTCACATCCACCGCTTCCGTACACCTTTTTCCATTTTTCGCTTCCATTTTTCGCTTCCCTTTTTCTACTCTTGTGTCGCCCTCCAAAACTCGTCGCTTTCGTCATCATGCAAGCCCCACCAGCCCCGCCTCCACCACCGCCAGCGCCCACCGCAACTTCCTCTGCCGCCGCACCGCCTCCACCACCTCCAGCCCCGCCCTCGTTCTCGTCCCCACCCCCGCCTCTAGTGGGCGTGTCGTCACATCCCGACCCTCCGATGGACATGCCAGCCCCGCCAGAGCGCTATGACGACGATATCGCCCCGCTCGCCGTGCCCACCACGTCCGCCAATTCGTCCCGCCCAAAAAGCCCCGTCGTGCATGGCACGTACGAGAAAGCCGATTCCGATGACGACGAAGTCATGGTCAAAACCGAGTTTGTGTGGGCCGACGGCGCCGATCATGACGTGAAGCTGTCCGGAGCATGGAACGGCTGGATGCCCGTTCAAATGTATCACGAAGGAGGTAGGTTTGCGACAATGTTTCTCTCGTCGTTTTCTTTGTTGTCTATTTGCGCGTTGGCGAGTTACTGACGAGGCAAGTGTATGTCTTTATTCTTTTTTTTTATTTTTCTTCTTCTTTTGTTTGGCTGACGTGTACAGGGGGAATGTGGTCTGTGGTTACTCCAGTACCGGCCGGGACGCATGAGTTCAAGTTTGTGGTAGATGGAGAATGGAAACACAGCACGCGTCATCCGACAGTAGGCGAGGACGCTGAAACGATGAACAACATTCGAGTGATTCGAGGACCCCCGAAGAACAAGCAAAACACGGCTCGTTTGTCAGAACAGCGGAACAAAGAAGCGGGAATGGCGGCGCCAAAGCACAAAAAGTGTTGTGTGGTAAGTTGAAAACGATTTTATGACAATTTTTCGGCCTTTTTTTCTACGTGCATAGCGTCGAATAGTTGGTTGGTTGCATTGGTTTTGTTTGATTTATAATGTTGGCTGACAAGCAGAGAGATATGTTAATGCGTGATGGGAAACCGTTGTTGCACGTCGGTGGGTAACACAGTCATAAGACAGGAGATACCAAGTATGCGAGCAGCGCGATATACAATGTATAGGTGGAGAAACGAGAGTGCGTGAAAGAAAGAAAGGATAGCTGAGCTTTGATTTTCGTTTTTTACCTTTATGTGTTGTTGTTGTCCACAACACGTTTGATGAGGTGCAGAGAGAGAGAGAGAGAGTAGCGAGGCGCTCGTGCCCGTAACTGGCATGGCCGGGGAATGGTGCGAGTTTGGTCGAAACGAGCGTATTATTGTTGTGCTGATGATGATGTGCGTCGTATTTATAAATAATAAACAAAAAAAGAAATGAAACGAAAACACAGAATAATTAACGTCGACGCCGAATAAGCGCGTGTTTGAAACGAAATGTTTTCACTTTTCACCCTACTGTGTAATAAACGTTGTCCGCTTTATTATTTCTTTCTACTCATCCAAACCCACAGCTCCCAACCCCGTCCATCGTCTGTCGTCTCTTCTACCTCAAACCTTTTTCTTCGCCACCGCCTTTCGCCACCGCGCATCCCTCCCCTCCATCGCTCCTCCCTCCGGCGCCTCAATTCCCAAAACTCTTCTTTTCCATTCCCCTTCCACCGCCGTCTCCTCTTTCCCTTCATTTCTCTCTTTCCCCCCCCACCTTCTATATTCTTTGCCACCACCTCCCCTTCTTTATCCTTCTACTACTTTAGCCGACTTGTCTTTCCCCTTTTTGTTTCCCCCTTTTTCATTCCGTCTTCTTTCTTCCACCCTTTCTTTCGATCCCTCTTTTACCAATTCGCCCCCCCCTCCCCGCCAACTCGTTGATCACCGACCTCCAAGTCTTGCAATCGTTTACCCATCTTTTCAACCGGCTTGTTTGCCCGAATCGTTTTCGTCTTCCATTGCCGCTCGCCTTGTCTATCCCTATGCCACCCGTCACATCACTTCTCTCTCATCACCTCGTTTTGAAACTCGTCGCTTGTCAACAACCTCGTTTCCCTTTTTAACCTCTCTTGTTTTTCTTTGTTTTTCGTGCCCCAAACTCGTGTTTTTGTCAAACAATCCACATTTCCCAAAAACACCCTCCGCGGACAAAAAAAAACCCACCCCGTATTCAACCCTTTTTTATTCATTCTTCCCCGCACTTTATTTACCCACTATCTCCATCCCCATCCCATCCTCGCCACCCCCCCCCACCCTCCCGCCACCTCACCTCAACCTCATCTCTATTCCACTCTTTCACAAAAATTCCCTTTTTCTATCCCTTTCGTCCTGCCCGCTTGCTTACATGCCTACCGTCAAACTCCATTCCCCCGTTTGGGTCAATGAAGAACAACAGCCCAATCCAAGCCCCCAATTACCACATCCACCACTTCCTCAAAACCCTTCTTCCTCAAATATGTCTCCCGCCCTTCCTTCCAATCCTCCTGCTCATTCCATTCTTCCCCTAAATCTAAGAATACGAAAGGATCCCAATGTAACAACAAACAAACCATTCCCTTCAATCCCTCCAAATTCTCAACCTTTTCAGGCTAATCTCCTCACTCCCATTCCCACCGCCGCTGAAACCTCCGATGATGCCGAGTTTCAATCCAATCCAAGATCCCCGCAATCGAGTCACGAGCAACCTCAACCATACAATCCTCATCGCCATGACAAACAACAACAGCAACCACAGCAGCAACCACAGCAGCAACCACCACAGCAACCACAGCAACCACAGCAACCACAACCACAAAAACACCAGCTTCCCCCTTCCACTCCGCAACGGGAAAAACTAACCATTGCTCCACAAATTCCGCAACGCATTACTCCCAGTTTGAAACACCGTCATTCCCAAGATCTGCAAAACACCACATTTCGCACTTGTTTCCGCTGCTCCAAAGCCGCCCCACCATCCGCCCTTTTTCCTTGCGCTTCATGCAAGGAGGCATTACATATCCACTGCCACTCTCCTCCGTTGCGGCATGCCCCAAAATATCCATGGCGATGTCCAAAATGCCTGCAAAGGAGGCAGTCCTTCGCTCAAACAAAGGAAATAGGCACGCAGACCGATGATCGTTCCTCTGTCTACATGGAAGACGCTGAAAGGAGTTGGCTTCCGCCAAAGCTTCGGAACAAGCCGCAGTTGGCTGGAAGACTACCTGCAAAACCGCGCCATCGTGCCCTTCCCGATCCAGCAGTTGTCATGCCGTTCACCTACGGAAAGCCTGTCACGCTCGAGTCTGGAGCCGTCGTGCCCTTGCGCTATGCCGTGGATGGCATGTCTGCCTGGATCAGCGATGATGAGGAACGCCAGGATGATGATGCTGCAGCTTATGCGGATGCCGACGCATTAGACCTCCCGCCGAACCAAAGAAGCTGCGAGTACTGCGGTGGCCGGCATCCAGGCACCTTTGGATCCGGCAGATTTTGTTCTTCGAAATGTGCTAGAAGCGTCGGAGGGCTTTCGAGACGCAAATTCCCTCCCGAGTTCGAGCCAAACAGTGAGGTTGCTGCACCGACAAGAGGGCGCGGTCGCGGAAGAGGGCGCGGGCGTGGTCGTGGTAGGGGCAGAGGAAGAGGAAGAGGTAGGGGAAGGGGACGTGGACGAGGTGCTTCCCACACCGCCGAATATGGACACTATGGATCTCGCGATACAAGCGACGATGGAGAAGAAGTCATATTCGGCGGACTGATGAGTGATGGTTCGCTGCCAAGGAGTCGGTACGGTCGTGTCGTCCGAAGCCGTGCCAATGCTCGAGCAGATTTGGACAACAAAAATTCATCCAACCAATCATCACAGGATAAAATCGAGATGCCTCCGGGACAAGGCGCTGGTAAAAACGCAGTTCACGGCATAGAAGGAAACACGAAGGACAACACGCCAAAGGACAGAGAATCGCGGTACGCTAATGATATATTGGAATCTGAGGCGCAAGGCACAGAGCTTTACAATGGTGATGGGACAGGACGCGTTGGCAAGTTGGGAGCGATGGGTAACGAGATACCCGCAGTTCGAAAAGCAGGTCGCCCCCGTAAGCGAAGCGCGTCCGAACTGGAAAACAGCAACGGTGATTACGAGTACGTAGACAACAAAAAGGGGGCTGTTGACGCTGGCAATACCTCTCGCCAAGAAGAGGACGTTGGAGAACGGGAAGCGGGCAAAGGGAAAGGAGGAAACGGTGTGGACGGCGGGGATGGCGGTGGCGGTGTGGGGAACGATACGAAGAAAGCACGGACACAGCCATCAAAGCCTGGGAAGGGATACAAATTTTGCCACGCGTGCGACAAGCTGATTGCAAACCGACGATTCTTCTGTACGTGGTGCGGATCTGAAAACCCGTCTGCACGGCGGGCTCCGAAAATACCGGGTGCAAAGGAAGAAGGCAAGGTTAAAAGCAAGGTTGGGAGACCGAAAAAGAGGAAGAGCAACGAGGGCGAGGGTAGTGCGGGGGCGGGGGTAGGAAGCATGGGAGGGGCGGGGCATGCGGTGCAGGTGCAGATGAATGGGAGTGTATTGGAAAAGGAGGAAAAAGGTGTTTCGGACAGTGGTTCGGGCGGGGAAGTAGGTGAAAGCGAGAAGAGGGAAGAAGCGGCAGAGGACAGACCAAAGAAAGAGGACGGCAGGTGGGATGAGGGGGTGAAGGACACGGGAGGAAGAGATGAATGGGGAACGGAAGACGGACAAGGAGTGGTTGAGGGGAAGGAGACGGAGACGGAGACAGAGAAGAAGGGGGGCGAAAGCGGGTTGACCGGGTGTTCGACAAGTTTGTAATTGTACGAGACAAGATATATAAAAAAACAAAGGGTTTTTACTTGGCACCGAAAAAGCCAGCAACATGTCTCTTGGCCTTTGAAGCTCTTGAATCGCGTGCCCTCGAGTCGCGGGCAGCACGGCTATCCCTAGCGGCGCGACTATCCCTAGCGGCGCGGCTATCTCGGAAAGCTCTCGAGTCCTTGCCCTTCGCCTTTGACGCCCTGGAATCTCGAGACGGGGTCCTCGGGGAGAGCTGGTCTAATTCGGGCTGCGGCAGGACGACTCGCACGTTGTTTAAAGAAGTGTCGTCGATGCCAATGGTGGGATGGCGGTTGGAGTGCTTCCACTCGCCATCGACGATGAACTTGAACTCGTGCGGGCCCGGGGGGACGGGGGTGACGACGGACCACATGCCGCCGCCTTCGTGAAACATCTGAATGGCCTTCCAGTCGTTCCAGTCTCCGGAGAGCTGAACGTCGTCTTTGGCGCCGTCGGCATAGACAAACTCCGTTTTCACGCCATCTGAACGCGGCTTTCGTGAGGTGAACATGGGAAAGCGTTCTTTTTTTTTTATTATTTGAGGGGGGAGAGAAGAAGAAGAAGAGGAAGAAGAAGAAGAAGAAGAAGAAGAAGAAGGTGGAGGTGTGTTTTATTAGTGTTTGTTTTGATATATAGAGAGATGGATATAGCGGTGGTTTAGGATGATGATGATGAAGGTGAGAGAGAGAGTGTGAGAGAGGTGCACGAGAGAGAACTGACAGGGGGGGGGGAGGGAAGAGTGTACGAGTAGTGGGAAGTGTATTGGAAGTGTAGAGGAATGTGCACTCGTTGGGTGGGGGGGGGGCGATGGAGTGTGATCTGGGTGGGGAGAGAAAAAATAAAACGAAATATGATCTAAATGGGGAAGAGGCGCGTTGGTCCACCCTTAAATAAGAGTAAATAATGCATGGGAGGGATTGTGGGGGGGTAGAAGTAAAAGTGTCAGGTGGGGGGGGGGGTTGGTAAGGGGCGGATGTCAGCGTGTAAATTACACTTAATGCGAGATTGTGGAGAATGCGAATTGGAATGTTTGTTTTGTGATATGTATGACACGTATGAGTTATGATGGGGAGGTGAGATGTAGCACCGCAGTTTTCCGCCGAAAGGCTCATTCATGCCACCCATTCATAAAAAAAATTCATGCAAACGCACTGTGCGAACCAACACCGAAACACATCCCCTCGCTGCCGTGTTCAAACCCAGAAAGCTGCGACAAACCTTCCCCCTCACCTTCAGTCCCCCCCCCGCCGCTCCCCCGCCCGCACCCGCGCCCGCCTTCCTCCTTCATTCAAACATCATGCCCCTTTCCACACTCCCCCACCTTCTTCCTACCGTTCCAACACCTTGCCATACTTCGCTTTACCTTCTTCCATTCTTCTATCTCCTCTCCATCTCTTTATAAGCTCCTTTCCATCTTTCCCCTCACCCACCCACCCCAACCCACCCACCCACCACCACCCCCCGCCCTCCACGCCCCTCCAACCCCGCCCCCCATCTCCCCCCTCCT
>CALLUH010000217.1 GCA_938011445.1 uncultured Hyphomonadaceae bacterium | reverse complement strand
CCTGTCTGGCGTGAAACTGGTAGAGTAGGGTTCGGCATGCAAGCGTCCAAAGCTGCCACTTCAGCTTTAAGAAATCCAAAGACCGCACCGCGGGCTGGACTGGTCAAGGCCATTTGGGAACGCTTCCAACTTTACGGGTTTGCCGGACTGAGCACCGCAATCGCGTTGACGCTGGCATTCGTCTTGTTGATCAGCTTGCCTGTCGCGCTTCATAACAAGACAGCGTCGCCGATCTTTCCGGATAAAGCCCAGCTTAATTTTGCGATACTGGTGGTCCACATTATTACGGCCATTCCGCCACTGGCTTTGGGTATGTTCGCCTTCTCAAGACGCGTGCGAAACGCCAGTCTTCGGGTGCATCGCTGGATCGGAACAACATATTGCGTCGCCATCTGGATCAGCGCGGCTACAGGGGTGTTGCTTGCGCTCGCCAACCAGCACGGGATTATCGCAAAGCTGGGCTTTGGCGGTCTGGGCGTGGGATGGTTCTTGACAACTTATCTGGCCTATAAAACCGGTCGTGCGAAAGACATTGTAAACCATCGGCGCTGGATGATCCGAAGCTATGCGCTGACATTGGCTGTCGTCAGTATCCGTCCGATGTTTCTGATGCAGCCGCCCTTCGGGCTTGAAGCCGAGGCCTGGTTTCTCATAGCAACATGGGCGTGCTGGGTGCCCAATCTGTGTCTGGCTGAGCTTTATATCCGCGCGACCAAGCCGAATGGAAAACTCAAATACGCCTTTGGATAATGGGCCTTAGCCCAGTTTTACCACATTGTCCCTAAGCGCCGTAATCGCCATTTCCGGCGTATCAGCGTGGATCAGCAGCGCGCGGAAATCTTCTGGCGTGAACTTGCCGTCGATAATATGATCCATCAGCTCGAAAAATGGGTCCCAGAATCCGTCCTCATCCAGAAACGCCATTGGTTTTGCGTGTAGGCTCAGCCGCGCCCAAGACAATATCTCGACCGCTTCTTCGAGCGTCCCGATGCCGCCGGGCAGCACGACAAAGGCGTCGGACTCGTCAAACATCATTTGCTTGCGGGTATGCATATCCTCGACAATCCGGTGCTCGACGGCCTCGAATATCCGCTCTTTTTGCAGCAAAAAGCGCGGTATAATCCCGAGCACATCCCCGCCCGCATCGTTTGCCGCCGCAGCACATGCGCCCATCAGCCCAACCCCGCCGCCGCCATAAACGAGCCTTATCCCATGCTCGGCAAGCTTCTGGCCAAGCTCCTTGGCAAGCAGTAAATAGGAGGGCTCGACCTCATTCGAGGAGCCGCAATAAACGCAGACAGACTTGATTTTGGCCATATGTGTTCTTTCCGAATTGTGCGGTCAGCCTAAGCCGACCACTGAGCCAAAACAATCACGATTCTTGATTACGACGCCCAAAATACGTCCAATAAACTGGCGCAAATGGTCAAGACACCATATGTCCAGACCATGAGCAAACACAACGCCCACAGCGTAAGCAGTAATCCCGACGCAATTGAAAGCGCCGACGGCGGCATCGGCGCGTCTGTCATCCGCGTTGTCGGTGTCCTCGCGCGGCCAGAACTTAAACGCTGGCGACCTATCATGGCGCTGGCTGTGGCACTCACACTCGCGGCCAAAATTGTCGCCGTCGCCGCGCCGCTTTATCTGGGTCGCGCTATCAATGCGCTCGAAGGCGGAAATGCCGGCGCCGAGGCCCTCTCGGCTGCGCTCATCTTCCTGCTCTTTTTCACGGGTGGCCGGTTGGTCTCTGCCGCCTTGCCGCAATTTCGCGACTGGTTCTTCTCGCCCGTTAGCCAAGACGCCCAGCGCGTCGTCTGCGTCGATGCGTTTGGCCATGCGCAAAATCTCTCGCTCGGCTTCCACCAGACCCGCCGAACAGGCGCGCTTAACCGCATCATCGAGCGCGGGGCAGGGGCGGTGGACTACCTATTACGCTTTATCGCCTTCAATATCGGCCCGACCTTTATCGAACTGTTCCTCGCAGCGGGGCTTCTCGCCGTCGCCTATGACATCTGGCTGGCCGTCATCGCCGTTGTCACAGTCGTCGGCTATTCCATCTTCACCTTCACCATGACCGAGTGGCGCGTCAAACAGCGCCGCCGCATGAACGAAGCGGACACTGAACTTCGCGCCAAGGCCGTCGATAGCCTCAACAATTTCGAGACTGTCAAAGCCTTCGCCGCCGAGGCCCGCGAAACCGAACGCTATGACGCTGCCATGCGCACCTATAATGTCCGCTATATCGAGGCCTCCCGTTCGCTCAATCTTCTGAACGCTGGTCAGGAGTTCATCATGAATGGCGGACTGATGGCCATGATGGGCTTTGCTGCCTTTCGCGTCTGGCAAGGCGAATTGCAGATCGGGGCAATCGCAGCCGTTATGATGCTGATGATGAACCTTTACCGCCCGCTTAACATTCTCGGCTGGGCATGGCGCGAGATTAAACAGGGTGCTGTAGACCTTGAAAAACTCTACGGCCTGATGGACATGCAGAACGATGTCGCGGATAAGCCGGACGCCCCGCCGCTAGAAGCCCCGAAAGGCGATGTGCGGTTCGAGAGTGTAGCCTTCTCCCATAAGGGCCGCGCCGCAGGCATCGAAGACGTCAGCTTCCATGTTGCGCCCGGCCGAAAAATTGCTTTTGTCGGCACGTCCGGGGCGGGTAAATCAACCCTCCTCAAGCTCCTGTTCCGCTTCTATGATGTCGAGGCGGGCCGCGTGCTCGTTGATGGCACCGATGTCCGCGAAGTCCAGCAAACTTCGCTGCGCCAATCGCTCGGCCTTGTTCCGCAAGACGTGGTTCTGTTCAATGACACGCTACGCGCCAACATCGCCTATGGCCGCCCCGACGCCAGCCAAGCCGAGCTGGACGAAGCCGCAGATCGCGCTCAACTCGGCGAGTTCATCGCCAAATTACCTGATGGCTGGGAGACGCGGGTCGGCGAACGCGGGCTCAAACTCTCGGGCGGTGAGAAACAGCGCGTCGGCATTGCCCGCGTCATTCTCAACAATCCAGCGATCCTCGTCCTCGACGAAGCCACTTCCGCCCTCGACAGCGCCACTGAACAAGCCGTCCAGGACGCACTTGAAGCCGCCTCCGAAGGCCGGACCACACTCATGGTCGCCCACAGGCTTTCCACCGTACAAAGCGCAGACGAGATTATCGTGCTTGACGAGGGCCGTATCATAGAGCGCGGACCCCATCAGGCATTGCTCGAAATGGACGGAAAATATACAGATATGTGGCAGCGCCAGATTGCCGATATGTCGGCGCATGCAGCAGCTGCGGAATAGAAACAGGGCAGATCCAATGGCAGAAACCAGCGCATCGGCAAGATTAGGCCGCTATATCTGGGCGCGTACCAGCTTTGACCTTGAAGGCATTGTTGGAGCACTGGCGGCATGGCTGGTCGGTCTGCTGCTTGGCGCGATCTGGAGCCCGCTTTTCTGGCTCGGCTTTATTGGCGCCGTCATCATCCTGCTCGCCACACGCACCCAGGCCCGTACCTCGCCAGATATTGCAAATCTCGTCACTGCTCCGTGCGATGGTATCGTCCAATCCGTTACCCGCGCCGTGCCCCCCACAGAACTACGCCTTGGCGGCGGGGAAAGGCTGCGTCTGCGGATTTCTTCTTCACCCATGGCGACCAACCCCATATATGCCGTGATGAATGGCGAGATCACTTCAGTAATCATCGAGGAGCCAGACACATCCGTCATCTTCGCCACAGAACCCGACACGCCCGGCCTCGCCACAGCGCACATTGCCTATGAGAGCCTTGGCGAGCGTGTCGGCTGCACCATTGCGACTGGCGGGCTTGGTCCACGCCTCGAAGTCTTCTCCGAGATAGGCGATCCGGTTCGCGCTGGTCGCGTCGTTGGCAAGCGCCGTCTTGGCGGCTGGTGTGATGTCTATCTCGATGCGGATGCACGCGTTCTGGTCCGTGCTGGCCAGACGCTCATTGGCGGGGAGACCATGCTCTGCCGTTTGGTGCGCGGCCCGCTTTCGGCGACCTCTGATGAAGAGGAGGCCAATCCGCTCGCTTTGGCACAGGTGGAGGATGATACGCCGCCAGATGCCGTCAGCCCTGAGGAAGAATAGCTTGAAACCCGCTATTCCGGCGGCGGCGTGTTCGCATTCATCCACGCAAATAGCGGTCTAAGCGGAACCACCCAGATAATCCCTGCGCCGGCATAGAACACTAATTGTACCAGTTGATGCGCATTGGCGAGGGCAGACGCAAGCTGGGAAATCAGCCATATATAAGCGGCAAGATAGGCCAGTAAAACAAGGATTGCGACGGGTTTTCGGATTGTCTCGCTCCTCGGCAAGTTCAGGCGTTCGGGGCCCTGCGGCAGTGTGACGGCTTGCCGATTGCCCGATTAGGCGCATTTACAGCACATGTCTTTGCAAGTGAACCATCCAAATGCGCGCAGAGCTATCCGTCTCTGGCTCTTGGTTGTCGGAGCGATGGTTTACGCCATGATCCTGATCGGCGGTGCGACACGGCTGACCGATTCGGGGCTGTCGATTACAGAATGGGATCCGATCAAAGGTGCGCTGCCGCCCTTTGGGCCAGAGGCGTGGGATGCTCTGTTCGAGAAATACAAAACCACCGCCGAATACCGCTTTCAAAATAGCGGCATGTCGCTTGCCGAGTTTCAATACATCTTTTGGTGGGAATGGGCCCACCGCTTTTTCGGGCGGGTGATCGGCCTTGTTGCGGTCGGCGGTGTTGTGGTCTTCGCGCTACGCAAATGGCTCAATGGGCCACTTCTGCGCAGATTGCTTCTTCTGGTTCTGCTTGGCGGATTGCAAGGCTTTATAGGCTGGTGGATGGTGGCCAGCGGCATTGGCGAAACCGACCGGCTCGATGTCGCCCCGTACCGGCTGATGACGCATTTCTCGCTCGCCTTGCTGATTATCGCGCTAACCATGTGGACATGGCTCGACCTTGGCGAAAAGCCGCAAGTGCCCGAACAGAGCGCTCCGCGCGGCTGGGCTCTGGGACTGCTGATCCTGCTTGGCTTGCAACTTGCCGCAGGTGCTTTGGTTGCCGGACTTGATGCAGGGCGCACCTACACCGATTGGCCACTTATGGCGGGCGAAGCCTTCCCGTCGGACTATGTGGCGGATGGGTTGGGGATCAGAAGCCTGTTTGAAGGCCGCGCCGCCACCCAGTTCAACCACCGTCTGCTCGCCTACGCATTGTTTGCTGGCGTGCTTATGGCTTGGCGACGCTATCCCAAAGACGGCTTTGGTCTGTTGGCTCTGCTCATCAGTCTGCAAGCATTTTGGGGTATTCTCACGCTCGTCTCGGCAGCCCCACTCGGCCTCGCGCTGATCCATCAAGCCCTCGGCGTCGTGATCCTGCTCGTGGCCGTCCGCTTGCTCTGGCGGCTTACGCCTACTCGTCAAACAGACCGATAGGCTCCACAAAAACGAGCTTTTGCGCCCCATCGACATTGCCAGCGACGATAATGACACCGTTTGGATATCCGCCAAATTGTGCATCGGGTAGGGTGGCAAAGGCGGTAATCGGGCGGGGCACGCCAATGCTGATCCCTGCGCGAATAGGCAAAACTGTGTTTGAGCCATCCTCGCTCAACTTATTAAGGGTGCCATCTTCCCGCAGTTCCAACAGCGTCTGGCGTTCTGCGATCCCGATAAGGCCCAGTGAAGCCGAACCGGTCGCCACATCAACGCCACCCTTGTTCCCTCCAAAAAGCTTGCAGCCACCAAGAGGCCCGTCCGGCGTGCTTGTCGAAACCTGCTCCCAAAGAAACTCGCCATCCTTTTCATAAAGGTCACCGATAATCAGCGTCTTGGGCGCGTTATCCGTCCAATATCCGATCTGCAAAAGCGCATTCTGAGCATCCGCCTCGCCTCCGCATATGCCGCGTGCGCCAATCTCCCCCAATAAATCCACCGCCACTGGCGCGCCCAGATCACTGCTATAGAGGTAAATGTTCAGATCCCCGCTTGTGCCAATCCCGGGAAACAGGACTACTGGCAGACCGTTGAGAGTCGCCGGAACGCCATCGGCGAGCATCGCCACACCGAGCGATACAGCTTCAGTTAGCCGCTCCCCATCAAGATCAAACATCTGCATCGCACCGCCAGCCATAGCCGCTGCCAGAAGCGGGTTTGGACCGCCAGACACGGCAACGTCGACAATCTCGCCCTCAAGTCCGTTTGTTGCCCAAACAGCCTGCAATTTCGCGCGCTCAGGCGTCTCGATGACCGTAACCGGACCCTCTGTCGCAGAGCTTTGCCCGTCTGCCGGTGGTTCGTCCTTCGAACAGGCGCAAATAAAAATGAGGCTTGCAGCGAGGCCCACATTGACAAGGGGGCGGACGGGCCGTAAACGCGGGCGCTTGAACATCATTTTAATTACTCCGAAAAGAGGGGCTACGGCCCAAGGCAATGAAATCAACTCTGCTCAAACCTCTCGAGGTCGAAACCAAATGGATCATCATCGACGCTGAAGGCGTTGTGGTTGGTCGTCTCGCCTCATATATCGCAAAGCGCCTGCGCGGCAAGCATCGTGCCGATTACACCCCGCATGTCGATTGTGGCGATCATGTCATCGTCATCAATGCGGAAAAAGCCGTGTTCACTGGCAAAAAGCTTACCGACAAGATCTATTACCGCCACACCGGCCATCCGGGCGGAATCAAATCGACCACGGCAGGGAAAATCCTGTCTGGCCGCTTCCCCGAGCGGGCAATTTATAAAGCCGTCGAGCGGATGATGCCCAAGGAAAGCTCGCTGTCTCGCAAGCAATTCTCCAAATTGCGCGTCTATGCCGGTGCCGAGCATGATCACGAAGCCCAGCAGCCTGAAACGGTTGATTTCAAGGCAATGAACTCCAAGAACACGAAAGCGGCCTAGAGCACATGTCCGATACAGATACTGCACAGACCCTCGAAGACCTCGGCACGCTGGACGGCGGACCCGCCCCATCCGCGGCACCCGTTATTCTTCCCGATCCAAAAATCGACGAGCATGGCCGCGCCTATGGCACGGGCCGCCGCAAGTCTGCTACGGCGCGCGTCTGGATCAAGCCCGGTTCCGGCAAGATCACGATCAATGGCCGCGATCAGGAAAAATACTTTGCCCGCCCCGTGCTGCGCATGGTCATCGCACAGCCGCTCATTGAAGCAGGCCGCGAAACCGAATTTGATGTGATCTGCACCGTCAAAGGCTCTGGCCTTTCTGGTCAGGCGGGCGCCGTGCGTCACGGTATCTCGCGTGCGCTTGTGGCTTATGAGCCAGCGCTTCGTGCAGTCCTCAAGCCGCATGGCTTCATGACCCGCGATCCGCGCGTTGTTGAACGTAAGAAGTATGGCCGCGCAAAAGCCCGCCGCAGCTTCCAGTTCTCAAAGCGCTAATCGGACGAGCAATTGTCTTCAAGTTTTCAAACGGGCGCTTCTTCACGAGGCGCCCGTTTTCTATTCGGGGTAATGACACATGAAACCGACAGTCTTCATAGATGGGGAGGCGGGCACAACGGGCCTGCAAATCCGCGACCGACTCGCGTCCCGCACAGACCTCGACCTCCTCTCGATTGATCCGGCCAAACGTAAAGACGAAGCCGCCCGCGCAGAGCTGCTGAATCAAGCTGATGTCGCCATACTTTGTCTGCCCGATGACGCTGCCCGAAAAGCCGTTGATCTCGTCGCCAATCAGGATACGATTATCATAGACGCCTCAAGCGCCCACAGGACCGATCCCGACTGGACCTATGGCTTTCCCGAGATGGCAGCAGGGCAAAGAGAGAGGATCAAAGCGTCAACGCGCATCTCGAACCCGGGCTGCTACCCAACGGGCTTTATCGCCTTGGTGCGCCCGCTGGTTGAGGCGGGTATTATCCCCAAAGACTACCCCGTCACCGTCAACGCCGTGTCCGGATATTCGGGCGGCGGCAAGGGCATGATCGCCGAGTTCGAGGAGCGCGCGGACGCCTATCGCGCTTACGGCCTCACCCAGCAACACAAGCATGCCCCCGAAATGGCGCACCATACCGGGCTGGCAAACCGCCCCGTCTTTACCCCCGCTGTCGGAAACTACGCCCAAGGCATGATTGTCGAAATACCACTTGCCCTTTGGTCCTTGGCAGGCAGGCCCCAATTGGAAAATTTCAGTGAAGTCTACGAGCGCGCTTACGGAAGTGAGGTATTCGTAAATCTGTATGCCGCCAATGAAGTCGCAAAACTCGAACCCCAAGCCAATAACAACACCAATCTGCTCGAACTGTTCGTCTTCGG
>CALLUH010000216.1 GCA_938011445.1 uncultured Hyphomonadaceae bacterium | reverse complement strand
CTGTTGGCCGCAGGCGCCAGCCTGTCAGCGCGTCGGCAATCTGTGCGAGTGCCTTGTTTGGCAAATCGGCCATGCGCGCGCCAGCGGAATGGGGCAGATGGTTTGCGATCATATCGGCAAGTCTGCGCGGAAACAGGCTGGCGAGCGCGGCTCCGAGCGTGCGTTTGCCGCCTTCATCGCGTAGTGCTTTGAGCGTTGTGAGCGCATCCATGCCGGGTAACAGGTTTAGCTTCAAATCCGTCCCCTCGCTCCAATAGGATGAGGCTTGCAAAATGGCAGGGCCTGAGAGGCCGCGATGGGTGAACAGCATGGCCTCCTCAAAACTTGCTGCTCCTGCGCTTGCAACGGTATCGGTTGCTACGCCGGAAATTTCGGCGAACTGGTCCTTAAGCGCGCCCGAAAAAGTCAGCGGTACGAGGGCAGGGCGCGGGCTTATGACCTCGTGGCCGAACTGGCGGGCAATGTCATAGGCGAGCCCGCTTGCCCCCATTTTCGGGATAGAAAGGCCGCCTGTTGCGATAACCAATTGCTTGCAAGAGAGTGCACCCGCTGATGTCTTTATGGAAAACCCGCCTCTATTGGCTGCGACCTCGTGAATATCTGTGGAGAGCTTTAGCGCGCCGCCTGGGTCAGCGAGCCGATCCAGCAAAAGCGAGATGATTGCGCCGGATTTGCCATCACAGAACAATTGGCCGCGTGTCTTCTCATGCCAGCTAATGGATGCTGCGGCGAGCAGATCGCAAAAATCTGTTGGCGTATAGCGGGCCAGTGCCGACTTCGCAAAATGCGGGTTTTCCGAAATGAAGTTTTTGGCTGTGGTGTGAATGTTCGTGAAATTACACCGGCCACCGCCCGAAATCCGCACTTTCTCGGCGGGTTTTTTGGCATGGTCAATCACGCAGACCGACCGCCCCTGAGCTGCAATCTCGCCGCCACAGAACAGGCCAGCAGCACCCGCCCCCAGAATGATCACGTCGAATGTGTCAGCCATGCCTGAAAATTCCCGAGAAAGTCACACACTGGCCCTGTTCGGATCGTGCCAGTGTAGGCTATTAATAAAAAATGCTAAAACCGAGAGGGATCACCATGACGCGTTCGCGCACCTGGTTTAGACTAATCTGTATTGCTGCAGTGCTGGCCATATCCGCATGCGGCGGTGACGACAAGCCCGCAAGCTCCGAGGACATCGCCCTATATCCCGAAGGCGAAATCGTTCCGCGCAATCGCGCCGATCAACGCGCCGCCGAGCGCCGCGAACGACAAAGACAAGAAGCCATCGAGGATGCCGAGGCGGCATTTACCTATTTCCGCTACAATATAGATGTCACGGGCGATGCCCCGCGCGCCTGTTTTGTCTTCTCGGCACCCTTGTCGCCAGAACAGGATTATAGCGACTATATCGAGTTCCGCCCGGCCTTTCGCCCTGCGCTCAGTGTTGACGGGCGTGAACTCTGCGTCGGCGGGCTTGGCTTTGGCGAAGAGCGCACCGCCATTTTGAAATCCGGCCTGCAATCTGCCGATGGTCGCGCCCTGAAAACGACCGAGGAAGTCCCGATCAGCTTTGATGACAGGCCCGCTTATGTCGGTTTCAAAGGCGCAGGCATCATTCTGCCGCGGCTTGACGCCGATGGGTTGGCGATTGAAACGGTCAATGTCGATCAGGTGAACATCAAAGTGTCGCGCGTCAATGACCGCGCTCTGGCTTTTGAACGTTTGACATCAGGCACGAGCACGGGGCAGGGCGAGTATAATTATGGCGGTCTTGTGCGCCGCGATACGGCCACCGAGCTTTGGTCCGGAAGCATGCAGGTGGTGCGCGCTCAAAACGCACCCGTTATCACCGTCTTCCCGCTGTCAGATGTTATCGGAGAGCTGAAACCGGGCGCTTACATTGTTCGCCTTGAAGATGGTCGCGCCCTGGCCGATGGTCAGCCAGCTGCGTCCGAGCGCTGGATTGTCATGACTGATCTGGCGCTGTCAGCCTATGTCAGCGATGCGGGCATGGAGGTGACTTTGCGCAGCCTGCAAACGGGTCAGCCGGTCAGCGGTCGGCGCGTTGAACTGATCGGGCACAATAATGATGTGCTCGCCGAAGCCCAGACCAGTGCCGCAGGCCGGCTCAGTTTTGCGGGGCCACTTCTGGCAGGAACAGGTGGCGCGCGTCCGAAGCTCATCCTTGCCTACGGCGCAGAGGGTGACACCGCCGTGCTCGACCTGACACGTGCGCCTGTCGATCTCGCAAGCGAAGACACAGGCGGGCGCTCTGTGCGCGGGGATGTAGATGGCTTTGTCTATACCGAGCGGGGCATTTATCGTCCGGGCGAGACGGTGCATTTGACCGGGCTGATCCGCGATCTGGCGGGCAGGGCGGTTACGGATCGCTCCGGTGTGATCATTGTCCGGCGTCCAAACGGCCTCGAAGCCCATCGCGTTCGGTTTGACAATGCCGACGGCGGCGCTGTGGCGTACGACTATGCCTTGTCACCAAATGCCGCACGCGGAAACTGGACTGCAAGCATTGATGTCGATGGCATCGGCCCTGTTGCCAATCGTGCTTTCTCGGTCGAAGATTTTGTGCCCCAGCGTATTGCCATAGCCCTTGATGGTGACGAAACGACCCCGATCAAAGGCGGCGAGGTCCGCGCTCTGACAGCGGACACGCGCTTTCTCTATGGCGCGCCAGGCGCAGGGTTGACGGTCCGCTCGCAAGCGCGAATTGAGCCTGACCCCAGCCCGTTCGACGCCTATGCCGACTTCCGGTTCGGCACGCACGAGGAAGCATTCGCCGAACAAGTCCTCGAATTTCCAGACCAGACCAGCGATGGCGCTGGCAAGGCCACAGTCCGGCTCAACCCCGGTCAGCAAGGGCGCCGCTCAGGACGCCCCTTGCGCGTCAACGCCATTGTCAGCGTGCTGGAGCCGGGCGGGCGCGCCGTTACCGAAAGCGTGCGCATTCCATATCGCCCCGAAGAGGTCTATCTCGGCATCAGATCCGCCGAACGCCGCATCCCCAAAGGTGAACCGCACACATTCGAGCTTGCCGCCATCAATCCCGATGGCCAAGCGATTGCCGCGGGTCTCGAGTGGAAGATTATCCGTATTGATTACCACTATGACTGGTATCGCAGCGATGGCGATTGGCGCTGGCGTCGCTCGCGTTCGGTTAGCACGGTCAATGAAGGTCTTGTCCGCACGCAGACAGGCGCGACCGGCACGCTCACGGTCGAAGGGCTCGATTATGGCGCGCATGAATTGATCATCACCAGCAAGGGCCGCACCGCCAGTCAGCGCTTTCATGTCGGCTGGGGTGCAGGTGCTGGCGAAGATGGCGTCGAAGCGCCCGACCGGGTGGCTGTGATCGGCCCCGAAGAACCCGCCCAAACTGGCCGCGATGTGCAAATCGCGATCACTCCGCCCTATGATGGCATTGCCGAGATTACGGTCGCAACCGATCGCGTCCTGTCCGTTCAGACCCGGGATGTTTCCAAAGATGGCAGCCGGATCAGCCTGCCGGTCTCTGAAGACTGGGGCGAGGGGGCCTATGTGATGGTCACCGTCTATTCGCCGCGTGATCCGGTCTTTCAGGCCAAGCCGCGCCGCGCTTTGGGGGTTGCCCACATTCCCGTTGACGTTTCCGAGCGCCGCTTTGACGTGACCATCAATGCGCCTGATATTGTTCGTCCGCGTCAGGAGCAAGTGGTCACAGTTGATGTTGAGGGTGGGCCGCGCGAACGCGTCTATCTCACCCTTGCGGCCGTGGATGAAGGCATCCTGCAATTGACCAAATATCAAAGCCCCGACGCAGCCAGACATTTCTTCGGCAAGAAAGCGCTTGGCGTGTCCCTGTATGATGATTATGGCCGTTTGCTCGACCCCAATCAGGGCCTGCCTGCCGAAGTGCGCACAGGCGGAGACCAATTGGGCGGCGAAGGTCTTTCCATTGTGCCAACCAGAACAGTCGCCTTGTTTTCCGGCATTGTTGATATTGGCCGCTCGGGCAAAGCCCGAATTCCGTTCGATCTGCCGGATTTTAACGGCCAATTGCGGCTCATCGCCGTGGTCTGGTCGGAAACCGGCCTTGGAGGTGCTGAGCGGGCGATGACAGTGCGCGACAAAGTGCCGACCGAGCTGATCCTGCCGCGCTTTCTGGCACCCGGCGACGAAGCCTTTGCCACAGCGAGCATTGACAATGTTGAAGGCGAGGCGGGGGCCTATGGCGCAAAGCTCGCAAGCGACGGTCCTGTCAAAGCGTCCACAACAGAGGTCTCGCGCATTCTGCAACAGGGCCAGCGCGCCGATGAACGTTTGCGCATAGAAGCGGCCAGTATTGGCATTAGCGACCTGACGCTCAGCATAGATGGACCAGACGGGTTTGCCATCATGCGCGACTATCCAATTGAAACACGCTCGGCTTTTCTGCCGGTCTCGCGCGTCACCCGTGTCCTGATGGAGCCTGGTCAGACCTATGCGCTGAGCGGGGATCTGACCAATGGCTTTGTCGAAGGTTCCGCGAGCCTGCTGGTCAGCTTTTCGAGCTTACCTATAAATGCAGGCGCCCTCTACAGCTCACTTGACCGCTACCCCTATGGTTGCACCGAACAGGCCGTCAGCCGCGCCTTGCCCTTGCTCTATGCCGAGCAACTTGTCGGTCAATCAGGCTTGGGCAGCGCGCAATCCGAAGCGGCTGAGGCAGGCGCGCGCACCCGCATCCAGCAGGCTATCAATACGGTGCTTAACCGCCAAAGCGGTGACGGTGCGTTTGGCCTCTGGCGCGAAAGCGATCGCAGCGCATCGCCTTGGCTTGGTGCCTATACCGTAGATTTCCTCTATCGCGCAAAAGCCGAGGGCTATGCCGTTCCCGATGAAGCGCTGGAGCGTGCCTATGGATCGTTGCTGCGTATCTCCCAAGGCGATGCATGGCGGGTCTATGGCTATGACACCAATGTTTGGGAGAGCCGGTCGCACAGTGAGACGCAACCGAAAATGATGTTGCGCGCGTCGGCCTATGCGCTTTATGTACTGGCCAAGGCGGGCCGAGCGGATATTTCGAGATTGCGTTATCTGCACGACCGAAGCTTCGACCAGATCGAAAGCCCTCTGGCGCGGGCCCATATCGCTGCTGCGCTCAGTCATATGGGGGACAGGGCGCGGGCCAAAAGCGCCTTTGCCTCTGCGATCAGCGTGCTCGGCTACAAAAATAATGGCGACTATTACCAAACCGAGCGCCGCGATCTGGCCGGCGTTTTCGCGCTGGCAGCCGAGACGGATTTTTACAATGTCGTAGCCGATCTCGTCGATGAGCTTGGCGATGAATTACCAGACCCCGAAATGCTCACCACTCAGGAAAAAGCCTTCCTTCTGCTCGCGACCAATAGTCTTGTCGGCGGCGATGATGGCGTTCTGGTGGAGACAGAAGGACTCGGACGCGGCTTTGACAATGAAGAGATCTATCATTTGGACGAAGCCCAAATCAGCCCGGAGACAAGCTTCACTCTTGGCGGCGAAAAACCCCTCTTCCGCACGGTGATTGCGCGTGGCGTGCCTGCCGCCGCTCCGGTGCCGGTCTCGCAGGATTTGTCGATCCGCAAAACCTTCCACACCATCGCCGGCGGGCGGGTAGATTTGGGCCGCATCCGTCAGGGTGAGCAGATTGCGGTGGTTCTGAATATTTCACCTCAACAGCGCCGGACCAATCCGCTCATTGTCGCCGATCTGCTGCCCGCCGGTTTTGAAATTGAAACCGTGCTGCGTCCTGCTGACGGAGCCGTAGAAAATGGCGATAGTGGCGCCTTTAACTGGATTGGCACAATTGATAGCGCCAAGACCACCCAAGCTCAGGATGACCGCTTCGTCGCTGCGATTGATGTGCGTGAGAAAGATGTCACCCTCGCCTATCTGGTCAGAGCAGTGACGCCCGGCGAGTTCACATTGCCCGGCGCGACGGCCGAAGACATGTACCGCCCCGATGTCACGGCCCGCTCGGCGGCCGGACGCGTGGTGATCGTGCCGTCAACGGGCGGGCTTGGCGGCAAGCCATGAGCCTCAAGCAGCTTAATCTGCGCCGCAGCGCGCTGGCAGCGGCTGCAGCGCTGATCGTGCTTATTGGGCTCGACTGGGCGTTCCCGCCACCAATTGCCAAAGCTGCCGCACGCTCGGCCATGGTGACCGACAGAACGGGCAAACCCTTGCGCGCTTTTGCTCTGCCCGATGGTCGCTGGAGGTTTCAGGCACGGCTCGATGAGGTTGATCCGCTTTTCCTTGACGCCTTGCTCATGATTGAAGACAAACGCTTTTATCGTCATGCCGGCGTGGATTGGCTCGCCATGATCCGTGCGGCAGCCACCTCCGCGCGCGCCGGTCATATTGTCTCTGGTGGCTCGACCATCAGCATGCAGACTGCCCGCCTTTTGGAGCCGCGTCCGCGCAACATCCCCGCCAAGCTGATCGAAATGGTCCGTGCCACACAGCTCGAACGGCGTCTGTCAAAAACTGAAATTCTCGAACTCTATCTCACGCTGGCACCCTATGGTGGCAATCTTGAAGGCATCCGTGCGGCAAGTCTTGGCTGGTTTGGCCATGAGCCTACGACGCTGACCGATGACGAGATTGCGCTTCTGGTCGCCCTGCCCCAATCGCCCGAAATGCGCCGCCCCGACCGCCGCCCGGATCGGGCCCGCAAGGCTCGCGCCTTTATCGCTGCAAAGCTTGAGCAGGCTGGTGTCATAACGCCCCGCCGGCAGACCGAGATCAATATGGCAAGCCTGCCCGAACGGCAGATCTTTCCCGCGCAAAGCTGGCACGGCGCCGCTCAGGCCCGTTTATCCGCTGGCGGCGGCGACACCCGCTCGACCCTTGATGCCGGATTACAAGCCGATCTTGAAGGGCTCATCCGTGCACACGCTGACCTTGCTGGCGATCGCGTGCAAATCGCTGCCATGCTTGTCGATATTCCCAGCCGTGCAGTGCGGGCCATGATTGGCTCGGCGTCCCGCGCACGCGATGGCGGCTGGATTGACCTGACCCGCGCCAAACGTTCACCGGGCTCGACCCTTAAACCATTTATCTACGCGATGAGTTTTGATGATGGATTTGCCGCGCCAGGCACGGTCATTTCCGATCTACCCAAACGCTTTGCCGCCTATCAGCCTGAAAATTTTGACCGCAGCTTTCGTGGCGATGTAACCATCGCCGAAGCCCTGCAACACTCGCTCAATGTGCCCGCTGTCCTCGCCCTCGACCGGATTGGCCCGGAACGCTTTGCCGCCCAATTGCGCGTTGCGGGCACAATGCCGAGCGTACAAGGTGGAGCAGGGCGAGAGGCGGGCCTTGCGCTTGCTTTGGGCGGGGCAGGGCTGAGCCTGCGCGAACTGGCCGTCCTTTATGCCGCCCTTGGTGATGGTGGCGTCGCTAAACCTCTGATCTGGAATGAAGATCAATTGGCAGACGCTGGGGCACGATCCGGACAGCGCTTTCTCAGCGCGGTAAGCTCGGACGCCATCCTCAAAATCCTCCGCGAGGCGCCAAGCCCGGCGGGCCGCATTCCCGGACGGTTGACCCGAAACGCCCCGCAAATCGCTTTCAAAACCGGCACATCCTATGGCTTCCGCGATGCATGGGCTGCGGGCATATCCGGTGACAGTGCCATAATTGTCTGGGTCGGACGGGCTGATGGCGCGCCGAGACCGGGCCATACCGGCCGCTCGGCCGCTTTGCCCATTCTGTTCGAGATTGCCGACCGTGCCGCTGCAAGGCTCGCAGCCGAAGATGCCAATGCCGACAGGATACGCGCGGACTCCCGCCATAGCCCAACCGCCGCCCTTGTCAGCTTCACGCCGCACCGCACGGGGCCGGAAATTTTGTTTCCCCCCAAAAATGCCGAGCTTTGGGGCGGGTCGGTTGATGGACAGCCTGCGCGCGGCTTCGTTCTGGCCGGACGCGGGGAAGGGATTTTGACATGGTACATTGATGGTGTGCCATGTCCGGTCGATGCTGGCGGGCTGCCGCTCTGGACGCCTGACGGGCCTGGCTTTTATACGCTGACCCTTGTGGATGAAGGTGGCCAAAGCGCCCGCCTTGAAGTGCGCGTCATCGGCTAGCCGCGATTAAGTGCGACATCTGCACAACACAAGACAACAAGTTTGCGTGAGATGTGCCCAATGCCCCTCGCAATTACGGCCTTGCATGCCATATAACAGTGGCAAAGCATGAAAAACTTCGAAAGTAACTTTCCAATGCGGACTTCTGGAACAAATATCGCAATCTTCCTCATGGCAAGCCTTGCAGCCATTGCCACATTTGTGATGACCGCCGAGGCCGATGATGAGGCTACAGATCCGGCCAAGATTGAATATTCCGGCGACCGCGCCGAAGCCGTGTTCGCAGGAGGATGTTTCTGGTGCATCGAAGCCGATTTCGACAAGCTTGCGGGCGTTATTGAAACCACGTCCGGCTATGCTGGTGGCGCGATCGAGAACCCGACTTATAAACAAGTCACCTATGAACAGACCGGACATATCGAAGCCCTGAAAGTCGTTTATGATCCGCAGGCGGTAAACTATTCCGATCTTGTCGAATATTTCTGGCGTCACATTGATCCAACCGATGGCGGCGGACAGTTCTGCGATCGCGGCCACAGCTATCTGACCGGTATCTTCCCCGCTGACGAGGAGCAGGCCGCTATTGCTCAAGCCTCGCTTGAAAAGCTTGAAACCTCTGGCGTGCTCGACAATCCAGTTAAAACCATCATCAAGCCGCTGACTGTGTTCTGGCCGGCAGAAGAGTATCATCAGGATTATTACAAAAAGAACCCGATCCATTATTCGCGCTATCGTCGCGGCTGCGGACGCGATGCGCGTGTGCGCGATGTCTGGGCCGGTGAGGCGGTTGCCGCTGAAGCATCAGCCAATGCTTACGGCTCATAGTCAACGAAATTAGGCTACCCAATATCGGCCACATGCCGACGCTGGGTTCGTAAATATCAGTCCTGAACGATTGGCGCGGGCGCGAAACGCGTTTCCCATTCATCCGTGCGTGCCAACGGTCTATACCCCCAAGCCATAAAAAGCTGTAAGCGGCGTTCTGCGCCCCCGCCCAGATCAATCACCAAAGGCGCGACCGGTTCCCAGTGGGCAAAGTCTGCTCGCAAACGCGGCACGAAATCGGCGCGTGTGTTGACGACGAGGACCGGAGCTTCAAAGCCGCTTTCAAGCTGATAGGTGTCCGCAAAGCTTTTTGCGCTGGCATAGCGTGGCCATGCATAGACCGGTTGGGCGAGCCGCTTGCGGCCATAAAAATCAAGCCCGTGCCAATTCTCGCGCTCATCGACCAGAATGGCCTTTGCGCCGCGCTCGTCGGCGATCTCTGACAGGCGCTCCACGGTCATATCCCAGCCGCGCACCCGTTTGAACGCATTGGCAAGCCCGGCCTTATCAGCCAAACTTGTTGGCCCTGCTGCGAACGCTGTAAACACGAAAGCGGCCACCAGATGCACGCCCACCCCCGCCCAGAGCAGGCCACCTAGCCGCCAATTGCTTGCCAGCCCTGAACCGAGCACAAGCAGTGCCAGTCCGCTGCCAAGCCCGATGCCCGCCAGTGCGGTCAGATCAGGCACGTTGAGCGCGGCAATCATCATCACCCCCGCCGCCGCCAGCCAGACCGGACGCGCCAAACAGCGCTCTGACGCCATCCAGCGCGCAACCAAAATACTTGCCGCCAGATAGGCCGTTGCGGCCCAATTGGCGTGCGCGCGCGCGGTGATCGCCTGGCCCAGAATAATGACAAGGGCAGGGAGGATAAAACACAATAGCCAGCGATCAATTGTGTCAGAGGCCTGTTTGCGCCTCCAAAGCACAAATCCAGTGCCGCCAAGCAGCGTCAAAAAACTAACCGGCCCGAACACGCCCATCTGATCGACGAGGAATTTGACGGCATGTTCGGGATGAAACAGCGTCGCCCCCCAATTCGCATTGTCCGCCGTATGTGACAGGGTTTGTAGCTCATTGGCGAGGTTCCAGCCAATATGCGGGCCAAGTGCCAGTAATGCGCCAAGCGCCACCAATCCCCCTCTCCCAAATGTCAGGGCTGTTCGGGTCCGTGGGTCTGTCAATAGCGCCAATCCCAGCCCGATGATGAAATACACCATCGCATATTTCGCCAGAAACCCCGCCCCGATTGCAAGGCCCAGACCGAAAGCCATAGGTTTTGAGCCATCGCCCATCCGCATCCGCCAGAGCAGATAAAGCGCCAAGGCCCAGAACACGAACAAAACACTGTCAGTCGTCATAAGGCCCGACGAAAAGCTGACGCCGGGCATGAAGATATAGATCAGGACGGCGTAAAACCCCACGCGCGGGCCTTCCATACGCCGCGCGACCAGAAATAAGATCCAGCCTGTCATTGTGTGCAGAAATGGCGCGGGCAGTCTGACCGCCCATGCCGTATCGCCGAAAATACGGGTTGTGGTTCCGATCACCCAGGCAATGAATGGCGGCTTTGAATAATATCCCCAGTCAAAACTCTGCCCCCAACGCCAATATTGTGCCTCGTCTGGCCCCAGATGGAGCGGAGACATCACAATTGCCGCGGCACGGCATATCAGCAATGCGGCAAGTAAAATCAGGCTATATCGACTAAAATCTACCGATTTGGTCAGGCTGGAGCCGGACGCGATATGGGTCACAATTGGCTCCGCTTCGTGTCGCTGTTTCCAGCCTTTTCGATAGCAGAGCAAGGCCCTCTTCGCCATCGCCCATTTGCATGGTGCAGAAACTCCTTTGTTCGAGCATCTTTTTGTGCTACACAATGTTCAAGCGTAGCGTATAGTTGCGTATGTAGAGTGTAAGGGCGGCCTGATTGGTCGCCCTTTTCTATGGGGCTAATGTCTGTTGCGAGACTTACAGCGCCGGAAAACTGTAGAGTAAATCTATGTCCCCGAAAAATATGAAACTTTATCCCGAATGGGCCGAGCAGATCGCCCTCTGGGTCGGCTGGCCTTGCATGCCCGATTATTGGGGCGAAGCATTTGACGGCGCGCGTGACGAAATAGCCAGTTTTGTGCGCACTTTGGCGCCTTTTACCAAGGTCCATCTTGGTGTTCGAACCGAGGCGGATGCAGGCTTTGCCCGTCGGATTTGCGGGCCTGATTGCAGCATCCATGTTCTGCCCATGGGGGACATCTGGTTCCGCGATACGGGCCCGATCTTTGCTGCGATTGATGGCGTGCCAACCGGCTTGCAATTCGGGTTTAATGGCTGGGGCGGGAAATTTATTATGCCGGGTGACGAGGCGACTGGCGCGGCGATTGTCAAGGCAAGCGGGATGCCAGCTCGCTGCTACGACTTTATCCTTGAAGGCGGCGCGATAGATTTTGACGGGGAGGGCCGCGTGCTGACCACACGCGATTGCCTGCTCAATCCCAACCGCAATATATGGACCGAACAGGACGCCGAGGCCGCGCTCAAATCCGCCTTCGGTGTCGGCGAGATTATCTGGCTCGATGACGGGCTGGTGGCCGACCATACCGACGGCCATGTCGATAATGTCGCCCGCTTTATCGGCGCGGGGCATGTCGCGTGCCAGTCTGCCAGCGGGCCGGATGATCCGAATGCCGGGCGCTTGGACGCGATTGAACGCACTTTGCGCAAGGCGGGCCTGAAGGTTACAGTAATCCCGTCGCCCGGCAGGATGACCGGCTCTGACGGTGCGCTGCTGGCGGCCAGTCATGTCAATTTTGTCTTTGCCAACGGGCTTGTTATCATGCCGCGCTATGAAACGGTCTATAGCGAACAGGCACGCAGCGCACTGGCCCAAGCCTTGCCCGATTTTGAGGTGATCGCGCTTGACGCCAACCATGTTCTCACTGGCGGAGGCAGCTTCCACTGTATAAGCCAGCAAGTGCCAAAATTCGTGAGCGATAAGGATGCGCCAGATGACTGATGACAAATCCATCCGCAATCCTTGCATTGCCGCCCTGCAATTTGCGCCCGCGACAACCGTCACCGAAAATATCGCCACTGTTTGCAGCATGATCCGCGACGCGGCCGGGGCGGGTGCAAATATTGTTCTGCCGCCCGAACTGTTTTGCGGGGCGTATTTTTGCCGCCATCAGGACGAGGCCGAATTTGCCCGCGCGCAGGACTGGCAAACCCATGAGGCGGTGCGGGCGCTCTCGCCGCTGGCGGCCGAGCTTGGTGTTGTCATCCCCGTTTCGATCTTCGAGAAAGATGGGCCGGAATACTATAATTCTGTGGTGATGATCGACGCAGACGGCACCCCGCTTGGCGTCTATCGCAAAAGCCATATTCCCGATGGGCCGGGCTATCAGGAGAAATTCTATTTCCGCCCGGGCAATACCGGTTTCAAAGTCTGGGAGACGCGCTTTGGCAAAATCGGTGTGGGCATTTGTTGGGATCAATGGTTTCCAGAAGCTGCCCGCGCCATGATGCTGGCTGGGGCCGAGCTTTTGCTCTATCCGACCGCCATCGGAAGCGAACCCCAAGACGCCTCGCTCGATACCGCTGCGCGCTGGCGCCGCGCTATGCTTGGCCATGCGGTCTCGAACACGGTTCCTGTCATCGCCGCCAACCGGATCGGCGATGAGGGTGGGCAGGTCTTTTATGGCACAAGCTTTATTGCCGACGAGGCTGGCGAGATTGTCAGCGAGCTTGGCCGCACGGACACGGGCTTCGCGCTCGCCCGTTTCGACTTGGGTCATATCGCAAAAGAACGCGCCGCATGGGGCTTCTTCCGCGACCGGCGGCCTGTGCTTTATAAAGGCTTGACCGAGGGCTGAGCGGCTAGCTCGGTTGCCAATTGTGCAGATTACTGGACGCCTCATGGTGAGCGAAGTCGAACCATGAGGCGGGCTTGGAGAGGCCGGTCAATGTTCGAATCACATCCTTCGACTTCGCTCAGGATGAGGGAAGTCCGAGTGAGGGCAAAGAGGGTGATACAGCTAGAAGCAACTCACTCTAGCAGCTAGGCGGCGATCAGACTGCCTGCAAGCCGCACGAGGCAGTCTTCAAATTCTTGGCTCATCAGATCGGCGCGCTCTTCGAGAACCGCCGCTTGCACAACGCCCACCACGGCCCGCGAGACGACAAAACGCTCGGCGTCAGACAGCCCGTCAAACGCGCCTGCCATTTCAAACCGGCTGTCCGTTTGCTTGCCGATTTCGATCGGTCCGCGTGCTTCAAGCATGAGTTCGAGCGCCGCTTTGCGTGTTTGTGAATGATGGGGCAGTATGTTGATATAGGCGCGGATGCCTAGCCGCAGGGCGCCTGGTTTCGTCTTGCCGTTGCTGTTGAGCTTGCCGCGCGCGGGCAGCTTTGCCTCTTCGCGTTCGGCAATGGTGCGGACGATGGCGTGTTTGTTCGGGAAATATTGATAGAGCGTTCCAATCGAGACGCCCGCGCGCTCGGCCACTTTATTGGCCGTAAACACCGCTTTGCCGTCTCTCTCCAAAAGCTGAGCGGCCGCTTCCAGAATTGCCGAATATGTCGCCCTTGAACGCGCCTGTGATGGGTTTTTACGCTGATTTAACAAGGGCGACGGCTCAACCATTCCAAATGCCTCAAATGCGAGTTTCCAAATCGGGTCTCATTTTCCAGTCTCAAGACTTTGGAGGACAGACATGACATGGGCAACCGATCTGCTTGAGAAAATGAAGATGGGCACTCACCAGCCCCCGCCACTTGTCGAGACATTAAAGCTCGGCCTGCTTGACGATTGGCGCGAAGGCTGGGTGAAAAAACGCTGGCGGCTCCAGCCCGAATTGCTTCACCCGGATGACAGCATGTTTGGCGGCTATATGGCAGCGCTTTTCGACCAGACTTTTGCTTTTGTCGCGATGAGTGTCCTCGCCGATGATGAGGCCGTCCGCACGCTGAGCCTCAATGTCAGTTTTGTCAGCCTGTCGCGCAATGAGGATGTGATCATTGAAGCCAGACTTGTCTCGCGCAGCCGCCGCCTGATGACAATCGACGGAACGCTGTCTTCGCCAGACGGAAGGGTGCGCAGTGTCGCAACGTGCCAGCAGATGATCATCAAACGCGCCGCCTCATAAGGCTTTGCCGCTCATATCTGGCCCAAAGCCTCTTCTCTTGAAAAAATGTGACGCCTGTGTCATGTTTTGGTCAGGAGCGCCCAATGCTGATCAAACTGATTGAGCTTATTTTCAAATTCGGCCCGCTTGTGTTCGGGTTTGGCTTTATGGTGCCGCTGATCCATGAGCTGATCGTGGGGTTCGATATGGCTTTGCCGTTTGGCCTGTCGGCGTGGCTGGTCGCATTTGCAATTGGTGGCGGGCTTGGATTGATGGCGCAGGTGAGGGGGAGCTGGATATGGCAGAAATAGCTGCCCTTCGAGAAGCCGAATTGTCCGAGGCCGATCTGCTTGCGCGTGAACGCGAGATTGCTGCGCGCCATATGGGGCATTTTCCGTGGGGCTCGGTGGTCTGGTGTTTTGCCAATCTGGCCTGCTGGCTTGCGCTCTGGCCATTGGTGATTTTCGGGCCGGTTCCGCTCTGGCTCGGTTTTGTCATTGCAACGCTCAATATCATGCTTTGCTATCTGCCAAGCCATGAAGCCCAGCACGATATTATCGCGCGGCCCGGCACAAAATGGCGCTGGCTTAATGAACTTGTTGGCCATGTCTCTACCATTCCGTTGAACTTGTCCTATGGTGTCGCAAAGCTGACCCATATGGAGCATCACAAGCACGCCAATCACCCTGACAAAGACCCTGACTATTCCAATCATGCGCCGAGCGCTTGGGCGGCGATCTGGAAGAGTTTTCTCAATCGCCAACCGGGCGCGACTGCAGGGTTTAACCGCTATGGAGAATTGATGCAGGAGATGAAGACGCCCCAATCAGAGCGCGCCCTTGTCATCGGCATTGTCTATCAGATTGGATTTTACGGCTTTCTGATTGGCATGGCGTGGAGCGGGTTTGCGCTTGAGGCGGCGCTTTTATGGTGGCTGCCCCAGCATATCGGCCTGACCTATATCCAGTTCTATCTCAGCTGGGCGCCGCATCATCCGTTCAAGCGGCAGGGGCGGTATCACGACACTCGCGCATGGCGCTCAAAGCTTGGCAATATCCTCACCATGGGCATGCAATATCATGTCGTCCACCATCTTTATCCGCGTATTCCGCTGATGCGCACCCCGCTTGCCTATTGGGAAATGCGCAGCGTGCTGGAGGCGCGCGGGGTCCGGATTGACGGGCTCTGATCGGGTAAAGGAGCGCTGGCTGCGTCTTGCTCCTGATGTGAATATCGGCTAGGGCCGCGCCAGTAATAGTCCCCCACACGGAAAGAGACTTTCATGGCCGATCCTGAAAACACGCTGATCCTTGAGACCACCAAAGGCGAGGTGAAGATTGAGCTAAAGCCCGACCTTGCGCCCAATCATGTCGCCCGTATCAAGGAGCTTGCGCGCGAAGGCTTTTATGATGGCGTCGTGTTCCACCGCGTGGTTGATGGCTTTATGGCGCAATGCGGTTGCCCTGATGGCACAGGCATGGGCAGCTCCGACAAGCCAGATCTGGAACAGGAATTTAACGAAGAGCCCCATCTGCGCGGTACCTGTTCGATGGCGCGGACGAACAATCCGGATTCGGCCAATTCGCAGTTTTTTATCTGTTTTGAACCGTCTGGCTTTCTGGATGAACAATATACGGTTTGGGGCCAGGTGATCGAAGGCATGGATAATATTGACCAACTCAAGCGCGGCGAGCCTGTCCGCAAGCCGGACTCCATTGTCTCGATGAAAGTCGCTGCGGACATTTGAGCTTTGCGTGAGGCGGGGTAAGCTCTCCTTATGGCCCGTCTCCCCCGTCCCAATGCAAAATTACGCCGCCGCGCTGCGGGCATGTTCGGCTCGCGGATTGCGCGGCTGATTCTGGCGTCGAATATGGCAGGATTGGCCGTTTTGATCGCGGGCGCCATGGTGCTCAACGAGATGCGCGCCGGCCTGGTTGTCTCGAAAAAGCAGGATCTGATCGGTCAGGCCGAGATTTTCACCAATCTGCTGGGCGAAGGGGCAACAATAGGCCAGCCGGAACCGGCACTCGATATTGATCTGGCACGAGACACGATCCGCTCGCTTGCTTTGCCGATTACCGTGCGTGCCCGCGTGTCTTTGCGCGATGGTGAGGTAATTGCCGACAGCGTATTTCTGTCCGAGCGCGTGGATGTCTCTGCCTTGCCGCCTCTGCGTGAACCAAGCGCCGTTCAGCGCTGGGTGGCGGGGCTTTCGGGAACCACTGAGGGCGTTTTCTCGGCGCTTGTGCCGAATAGGGGCGGCGACGCGGTGCGCACGCAAACTTTTGAGGAAGAATTTCAAGCCGCGCTGACCGGAGCCGAAGCAGCCAGCCAGCGCTTCTCCGATAGAGGCCAACGGGTTATCTCCGTGTCTGTTCCGATCCAGCGCGTCTCCGCTGTGGTGGGCGTCTTAACCCTTGAGGCCAGCGATGTTGAAGAAATCGTCAGGGCCGAACGCACCGCGCTCATCCCCTTCGTCGGTGTTGCTATGCTTGTCGCGCTCGTTACCTCGGCTCTGCTGACCCTTGGCATTGCCCGTCCCCTGCGCCGGCTCGCAATCGCCGCCGACCGCGTGCGCACAGGCCGCTCCGAACGCCTCGATCTACCCCAAATCACCAAACGCAAGGATGAAATTGGCTATCTCGCCCAGTCTGTTGATGCCATGACAGGTACGCTGCTCGACCGGATTACAGCCAATGAGCAGTTTGCCGCCGATGTCGCCCATGAATTGAAAAACCCGCTAACCTCGATCCGGTCGGCGGTTGAAACCTCTGAAATGGTCAAGCACGACCCCAAAGCCACCGAAAAACTGCGCAAAGTCATTGCCAAGGATGTCCAGCGCCTCGACCGGCTGATTACCGATATTTCCAATGCATCC
The DNA here is from genome assembly GCA_938011445.1 of uncultured Hyphomonadaceae bacterium. Taxonomy (GTDB): domain Bacteria; phylum Pseudomonadota; class Alphaproteobacteria; order Caulobacterales; family Hyphomonadaceae; genus CALLCD01. The sequence goes on along the minus strand of CALLUH010000216.1, from coordinate 30,230 downwards.
CGCCTTGAGGCTGAAATGACCCGCAGCCCGAACGCTATGCTCGATATTGCGCGTTTTGCTGGCGGCATTGTAAGCACTTATGACGGGCATGAAGCGCCCAGTGTCCGCGTGGTATTTTCCGATCAGACCATGGGCGGCGGCCTGCTGGTGCGTGGCCGTGATGGCCCGCTTGGTCAAGTGATCCGCAACCTGATCGACAATGCCCGCTCGTTTTCCCCCCCAGATGGCGAAGTGCGGGTTAGCCTGCATCAAGTTGCAATTGGTGCCCAGACCACAGCGCGCCTGATTGTTGATGATGACGGACCGGGCATCCCCGAAGATAAGCTTACCGCGATTTTCGAGCGCTTCTACACGGATCGGCCCAAAGGCTCCGATTTTGGCAATAATTCGGGCCTTGGCCTCTCTATTGTTAAACAGATTGTCGACACTCATCTGGGCAGGGTCGAGGCCCAGACGCGGCCCGAAGGCGGCGCCCGCTTCATTATCGACTTGCCGGCTGAGTGACCGCACGATCGGGACGATGTTCAACCTCAAGCCTTGCCAAGACAAATTGGGCAGATAAGACTGCCGAAAACGACTTTGAGGGATCGGCTATGACAGTCAAAAAATTGCTTTTCGTCATGAGCGCAAGTGTCTTGCTGGCAGCCTGTAGCAGAACAGAAACCGAAGCACCGCCGCAGCTTGCCCAGGAAGAAACCGACTCCATTGGGGAGATCATTGTCTCCGAACGCGATGGCAGCCGCATCATCTCCCTCGCTGCAGACGAAAAGTTCGTTGAAAACCTGCAAACGGCCCTGATAACAGCCGATGAGGGGGACACAATCATTATGCCCGAAGGGCTGTTTAACCTCACCGACGGTCTGTCACTGGATGTCGATGGTGTCAAACTTCTGGGCTCGGGTGAAGGCCGGACGGTGCTAAGCTTCAAAGGGCAGGAAGGGTCGGGTGAAGGCTTGCTGGTCACGTCCGACAATGTGGTTCTTGGCGATTTCACCATGCAGGACACTGCGGGCGACGGCATCAAATCCAAAGGGGCAGATCGTATCACCTATCGCGACCTGACAATCGAATGGACAGGTGGCCCGCTATCAACCAATGGGGCCTATGGCGTCTATCCTGTTGAAAGCACCGATGTGTTGATCGAATATGTTACGGTCAAGGGGGCATCGGATGCTGGCATTTATGTCGGCCAGTCCAGCAATATTATTGTGCGCAATTCGCTGGTCGAATATAATGTCGCAGGTATCGAGATCGAAAATTCGATTGGCGCAGACGTTTTCGGCAATACAGCGCGACACAATACGGGCGGTATTCTGGTCTTTGATCTGCCCGATTTGCCGCAAATTGGTGGACATTCAACGCGTGTCTTCCGCAATATTATTGATCAGAACAATACCGACAATTTCGCACCGCCGGGCAATATTGTCGGCTCAGTGCCATCGGGCAGCGGGGTGATGGTGCTGGCCAATGAGAACGTTCACGTCTTTGAAAACAGTTTCTCCGACAATCGCACCGCCAATATCCTTCTGGTGGCTTATCAGGATCCGTTCGCAGACGAGCGCTATAATCCCTTGCCGCGCAATGTGGTGATACGCGACAATGACTATTCCGGTGGCGGTGACGACCCCCAAAGCGTGCTTGCAGATTTGGCGACGCCGCTCGGTGGCCGCTTGCCCGAAATTGTCTGGGATGGTGTTCAGGGCTGGGGGGATACCGTCGCTCAGGAGGTCAATCTGGTAATCGCCGAGCCTGAAGAGATTGGTTTTGTCAGTCTGGGCCTTGGCAGCTATCCGCTTGATCCGGCGGCCATATCACCCTCGACCACGCGGCCTCAAGCGACGCCGGTAAAAGAACCGGGGCCTATCTTGATCGCTCATGATGTTAAACCTTAGGCATATATTGGCTTGGCTGACTGACCTGCCCTGGCAGGTCAGTGCGCTTGGTCTGGTCTGCTTGCTCGGCCTGGGCGCGTGTGCCGGGCCAGCACAGGGGGCGAAACCGGACCTGTCCGTCATTCTGGCCGATGCCCCCGCACCCATGCTCGCCGATTATGGGCTGTTTACCGACATCGCCGCCACAAAGCCGGCCGCCCGCGTGCGCGCTTATGATCTTATCAATCCGCTATTCTCCGATCACGCTTCCAAAAAACGGCTCGTTTTTGTTCCAGAGGGCGTCCGCGCGCAATATTCCCAAACCGGTGTCCTATCGCTTCCGGTCGGCTCGGTTCTGGTCAAAAGCTTCGAATATGCCGAAACAGGACGCATCGAGACACGCCTGCTCATTCACAAATCAGCAGGCTGGGTCGGCTATCCCTATGTCTGGAACGAAGATCACACCGAAGCCCGTTATGCCCCGATCGGTGCCAAACGCGACATTGAAATCACCACTCCGGCGGGGCAGGCTCTGGCTTTTCAATATGCTGTGCCAAACCAGAACCAGTGTAAGACATGCCATCAATCCGGCAACGCCATTACGCCGATTGGCCCCAAGGCTCGCAATCTGGGGTCCGATCAGATCGCAGCCTGGACCGAAGCGGGTCTTCTTTCCGGCGCGCCGGAGGCCTTTGCTCAGATCCCGTCTATCGCTGCCGGTCAGGCATCCCTCGACGCCAGAGCGCGCGCCTATCTCGACATCAATTGCGCTCATTGCCATAAATCAGATGGTGCCGCGTCCAATTCCGGCCTCTGGCTCGGCTGGGATGAAGACGAACTTGTAAAGCTTGGCATCGGCAAACACCCAACCGCCGCCGGACGGGGCGCAGGTCAGCTAAACCGCATAATAGCGCCGGGCGCGCCCGACCGGTCCATCCTGTCTTTCCGCATGGCTTCGGCTGAAGCCGGCGTCGCAATGCCGGAACTTGGACGCCGCCTCATTGACGAAAACGGAGTCACCCTCATCAACCAATGGATCAGCCAACTGCCAAATGATTAAGCCGCGTTAACCTCGGATTAACGCAATCAGCCCAAATCATTAACCATTATGGAGTGTATATTGGTCAAGCGAAGTGCTCGACCCGGGAGTAGTAGAAAATGACCCTATCTGGCGATCAGGTTCCGTTTATCCTCGCACTTGGCACGGCGGCCTTGTCCTTGGCTTCTTTGTTATGGGCCTTACGCATCTCCGATGGTGCGCGCGGCGCGGCCAAGAAATTCCGCGAACGCGCCAGCCAGCTTGATGAACAATTGGCCCGCGCTGACAGCGTATTCGGGGCTCATCCGGGCGTTATTCTGGTCTGGGAAGGCGATGCGCTTGAAAATGACGGCGATGATATAACCCCGCCCCGGCTTTATGGATCGCCCGCGGCGCTTGCAGGCCTGCTCAAATATACCGATGAGGCCATTTCGGTCGACCCAGCCGTGCGCATCATTGAAGGGCTCGCCGACCTCGAAGCGCGCGACAGCGTCAAGCAGGACACCACTCTGCGTCATCGGCTGAAAGAATTGCGTCAGGACGGAACTGCTTTTTCCTTGAAAATTATTGGCCCCGGCGAAGCGCATCTGGACGCGGACGGCCGCACGGCAGGCGCCCGCGCCGTTGTCTGGATTACCGACGCCACAACGCGCGGCATCGAAGAAAGCGCTGCCCGTGGTCGCCTTGAAGAAGCACGTCAGGTCATCGCCAGTGATCCCACCGCTTTCCTTGAAATGCTGCGCAAGTCACCATTTCCCGCCTGGCGTGTCTCCGGCATGGGTAAATTGCAATGGGCCAATCAGGCTTATCTCGATGCCGTCGAAGCGCCAACGCTCGACACCGCCCTTGAGCGCCAACTTATGCTCGATGAAAAAGCCAATGAGCAAATGAAGATCACCATCAATCAGGGCCGCGATATAGATGAAACCCGGTCTATCGCGATCAATAAAGAGCGCCGCGCTATGCGCGTGCTCAGCTTCCCGCTATCAGGCGGAGCCGGGGCCATGGCCTTTGATGTCACCGAACAGGAAGCGGCCCGGGCAGAACTTGACCGCCACGTTCAGGCTCATGGTGAGACGCTGAACCATGTCACCGATGCGGTGGCTATTTTTGGCCCAGATCGCCGGCTCATGTTCCACAATCGCGCTTTTGCCGAGATTTGGGATCTCGATGAAGGATTTCTGCTCGAAAAACCGGCTCATGGCCAATTGCTGGACCGGCTGCGCGAACGCGGCAAACTGCCATCGCGGACGGACTATCCCGCATGGCGCGCCGATGAGCTGGCACACTATCTCGACATTTCCGGCATCGCAGAGGACACCTGGTCGCTCACTGATGGGAAAACCCTGTCAATCACACGCCAACGCCACCCGCTTGGCGGACTATTGCTCCTGTTCCGGGACATTACCGGCGAGCTGAGCCTGCAAACCCGTTATAATGCTTTGATCAATACGCAGGCGGCGACCCTCGACAATCTGCATGAAGCCTGCGCCGTGTTTGGCGGCGATGGTCGCTTGAGATTGTCCAACAAGGCGTTCCGTACACTTTGGAAACTTGAAGAGGAAGATCTCCGGGACGGTCCGGATTATGACGCAATCGTGGACAAATGCATCCCGCTTTTCTATGACCGCGCCGTCTGGAGCGCCATCAAAGGGCATGTCACTGACATCAGCCCCGAAGCGCGCACCGAAACGAAGGGCGAAATGCGTCTGGTTGAAGATGACGAGAAGATCACCACACTGACCTATCTCACCCATCCTCTGCCTGACGGCAACACTTTGATCGCCTTTGCCGATGTCACCGCGACGCGCAGTGTCGAGCGTGCCTTGCGCGAACGTGCTGAAGCCCACGCCGCTGCGGACCGCCTGAAGACCGAATTTGTCCAGAACGTCTCCTATCAGCTGCGCTCACCGCTAACGACCATTCTCGGCTATGCGGAGTTTCTCGAAAGCCAGCGTAATGACACCCTGTCAGACCGCCAGCTTGATTTTGTACGCTCCATCTTGTCGGCATCTGACCATTTGTCAAAATTGATCGAGAATATCCTTGATCTCGCAATGATCGAGGCGGGCGGTATTGATCTTGATCTGTCCGAGTTTGACCTTGAAGCGGTGATCGAAGACTCCGTCGAAATGGTGGTGTCCAAGGCTGAAGACACCCAGATCACGGTGCGCGCCGAACTGTCCGGCGATCTGGGCATCGTCAAAGCTGATGAACGTCGCATCCGGCAAGTCCTGTTCAACCTGTTCTCCAATGCCATGCGCTTTACCGATGAGGGCGGCGAAATTGTCGTTTCCGCCCAGCGCGTTGGCGCCCAAGCCTGCATCATCGTGCGCGACAATGGCCGCGGCATAGAAGCCGACAAGCAAGTGGCAACCTTTGACAGCTTTAGCTCAAGCGATCATCGCGGCGCAGGCCTCGGCCTTGCCCTCGTCAAACACTTTGTCGAATTGCATGGCGGTACGGTGAAACTCAAATCGACCCTGGGAGAGGGCACGCAAGTCCATTGCATGCTGCCTTTGCAAGCGAGCGGCGATGTCAAGACAACCGACATTCTGCTGGATCAGCCCATGGTCGCCTAATGCTGGAAGATCGGCCAAGGCGCGAGGTAGAGAACCGGCAAGCGGCTTTGCATGTTCACGGGTCTTGAGCGCACTCGCGCCTGACCACAAACCGCCATCAGCGCTTCGCCTATTGCGTGAAACATGTAAAAAACAGCCCCAGAACAGCGCATAGATGAAGGGCCAGCCAAGCGTGTTTGCGATCTGCCATTGCTTTGACTTGCCAAAGAGTGCGTGGCTGGGTTTAACCAGCGTTTTGAGGTAAACATATGACCGATCTGAAGCCGCGCACTGACTGGACACGCGAGGAGATTGCCGCACTTTATGAGCAAACGCTCGATGGGCTGATCTCGCAAGCCCTTCGTGTGAAGCAGGTAAACTGGCCGGAGGGCAAAGTTCAAAAATCCCAATTATTGTCTATTAAAACGGGCGGATGTGCTGAAAATTGCGGATATTGTTCCCAATCAGCCCATTTTGATACAGGTCTGAAGGCTGAAAAACTGATGCCGCTCGAAGACGTGGTGGCAGCGGCCAAACGCGCCAGGGATAATGGTGCGGACCGGTTTTGCATGGGCGCAGCGTGGCGCAGCCTGAAACCCCGTGATGTGCCGAAAATTGCAAACATGGTAAGTGCCGTCAAAGCACTTGGCCTTGAAACTTGCGTCACCGCTGGCATGCTCGAAGAAGGCCAGGCCGAAGCGCTCAGAGATGCCGGACTTGATTATTACAACCACAATCTCGACACCTCTCGCGAATATTATGATCAGGTCGTGTCCACCCGCACTTATGAAGACCGTTTAGACACGCTGGCCAAGGCGCGCGGTGCGGGCATCAAGCTTTGCACTGGCGGTATTCTCGGCATGGGAGAGAGCCGCGCAGACCGTATCGGGCTGATCCATGAATTGTCCCGCTTGTCACCCCATCCCGAAAGCGTACCAATCAACATGCTCGTCCCGATCGAAGGCACACCGCTCGGCCAGAGCGCGCCGGTCAGCGTCATAGAGATGGCCCGCGCCATTGCCGTGTGCCGGATTGTCTTTCCGAAAAGCTGGGTCAGATTGTCCGCAGGCCGCGATGATATGAGCGAAGAAGGACAAGCGCTCTGCCTGCTTGCTGGTGCCAATTCCATCTTTGTCGGCGATCGTCTTTTAACAACAGACAATCCCGCCATTGCCCAGGATGAAGCGCTGATGGATGCGATCGGCCTCGAAGCGGCCAGCCACGCAGAAATGGAAGCCGGCCCGGCATCGGGCAAAACAACTTTGATTGGACACTAGGCGATGGATCTGCAAGCGGTCCTATGGGATTTTGGTGGTGTCCTGACAAGTTCGCCGTTTGACGCGTTCAACCGCTATGAGGCCGAACACGGATTACCAAAGGATTTTATCCGCTCGATCAATGCCGTTAATGGCGATAGCAATGCCTGGGCGCGCTTTGAACGCTCGGAAATCGACGCCGAGGGGTTCGATAAAGCCTTCGCTCGGGAGGCCCGTGCCAAGGGTTATAATGTCCCGGGGAAAACCGTACTCTCGCTGCTCTCGGGAGACTTGCGCCCGCGTATCATCGCCGCGCTCAAAATCTGCAAGATCCATGTCAAGACGGGTTGCATTACCAATAATGTTAAATCCGGCAAGGGTGCAGGCATGAGTTTTGACGCCGCCAAGGCTGAAGCGGTCGCCAATGTGATGGCGCTGTTTGACCATGTGATTGAAAGCTCTAAAATCGGCCTTAGAAAGCCTGATCCGCAAATTTACGCCCAAATGTGCAAGACACTTGAGATCGACCCGAAAGCCTGCATCTATATTGATGATCTGGGAATAAATCTGAAACCCGCCCGTGCGATGGGAATGACAACGATCAAGGCACTTGATGAACAGCAAATTCTTGATGATCTGGCGGCCGCTACGGGTTTCACTTTTGCCTAGACGATTTTTGCTTCTGCTGGCCCTTGGCGCCTTGTGCTTTTTATCGGCCTGTAATGAAACGCCTCCCGCAGAGGGGCCGCGCTTGCTGGGTGACGAAACCTTGCTGGAAACCCCCACCATAGCGCCACTGCCCGATCTGGCCGAACCTGTCGTCCAGACCATGACGCAGATCCGCGAGATTATCGCCCGCAATAGCCTCAGAGGCTTTGCCCGCTATGCCGATCAGTCCGATGGCTTTGCATCGAATTTTGCGGGCAGTTCACATTTTGAGCACTGGTCGCTGATCCGCCGCTCCGGGGTCGATCCATTGGCTGAGATTGAAAACCTCTTTTCCGAACCCTATGCCACCAAAACGGTTGGCGAGCAGGTCTGGTATATCTGGCCCGACCTTGCCGCCAAATCACCTGAAGATCTCCTGCCCGAGCGTTTGAATTTTCGTGATCGCGCCCGGCTTGAAGCCTTGATTGGGGAGGCGGGGATTGCCAAAGTGCGCGCAGGCGGAGCTTATCCCGGTTTCCGGACGGCAATTGGTTCAGATGGCCGCTGGGTCTATTTTCTGCATGAAACAGGTGAAAAGGATGCCTTCGAATGACAAAGCTGATTGGCGCAGAAACCGCTTGCGGACAACTTGATGGCTGGCACGCTCATATCGGTGCGCGTGATGCAATTGAGAAGACTTTCATCTTTACCGATTTCAAAGCTGCCTTCGCCTTTATGACAGCATGCGCTCTTGCTGCCGAACAGGCCGACCACCATCCTGAATGGTTCAATGTCTACAATAAGGTCCAAATCATCCTCACCACCCATGATGCAGGCGGTGTCACGCAGAAAGACCTCGATCTCGCCAAATTTATGGATGCGCGTCAATAAAGTCAGGAGTTGCAGCGCTTGCACTGGCTCCGCTCGCTGTTTCCATTGGCGGACAGTAGGATGCGCCCAGGATTTGACCCGACCCGATCTCCTGAACCAGAACTGCGCAATGATTGGCTTTGACGGTACGCAGGCTGGCCCGATATGTCTCCGCCACACCCGTCCACGGACCAAGCGTATCCGATGCAATGGCGATATTGCGGCTCTCGGCCATGCGACCCTTATTTTCGCCGCCATGGATTTTATTTTTCATGGAAGAGATCATCTCCACAAACATGACTTCTGCCTGCATCGAGCCAGCATTGTTCATTGGTGCGACCGATACCATAAGCTCCCGGCCGTTTGAGGTAACGTCCACCTTCGCATAGGGAGATGGTGCCTGACTGATCAGCGTCTCAATCGCATTCTGGCGCGAACCTGTTGTTTCTGCATAACCGGCAATAACCGCTTGCGGGGTGTAAACGCTGCCCGTATTGCGCAGAGCCGAATTATAATCACGCTGGCGCTGCGTGTTTGACCGCGTCGAGAACGGATCAACCCAATGTCCAGCCCGTCCATGCACCAGATTGTTCCAGTAATCGACATGCCATTCAATGACCACTAGATCATCACGCTCGGAAAATTCGGCAAACAGTTTTTCAGCCCGGGGACACGACGAGCAGCTTTGCGATGTGAACAGCTCCACCAATACCGGATGTTCCTTATTGATTTCCTGTCCCTTCACGGGCTCGGCACGGGCCAGGAAAAAAGGCACCAGAAAAATCGCAAGAAGCGGGAAGAGGACGAAAAATCTCATAATTGGAGTGACGGTTCTATCTTCATTACAAAAACTACATTCCTCGAATATATTGCAAATGCCATGCTGAAGTACCAATCGCTTTTCTTCACGCTTACGTGAGCCTGCCAGCCCCTTCGCCCTGCGGCATAGCTTGACGCGAGCGCGGCAAGCTGTGAGCACTGTCGGAATAATTTACAAGATAGCAGGAGACACCGATGGCACGTATGGCAGGTAAGATGGCGTTGATAACTGGGGCTGCACAAGGCTTGGGGGCGGCAATTTCCCACAAGCTCGCAGAGGAGGGTGCCAAAGTCACCCTGACCGACCTTAATGAAGCTGGCGCAGCCGAGATGGCAGCTCGCATCAATACCGAGTTCGGGGCTGGCACCGCCTTCTCATATGGACAAGATGTGACCGATGAAGCGCGCTGGCAAAGCGTTCTCCAAACAGCCCATGACGAAATGGGCGGCCTTAATGTCCTCGTCAACAATGCCGGAATAGGCACCATGGGCTCGGTTGAAGACGAACCCTATGACGCGTTTCGCAAAGTGCAGGCGGTTGATGTCGATTCCATCTTCCTCGGCTGCAAATATGCCATACCGCTCATGCGCGCGCACGGCATGGGATCTATCATCAACATCTCTTCGATTGCCGGCATCATCGCGTCGCACAATTATGTGTCCTATAATGCCGCCAAAGCGGCCGTGCGCCATATGTCCAAATCCATTGCGCTACATTTGGCCAGAACCGGTGGCCAGATCCGCTGTAACTCCGTCCACCCCACTTTCATCAATACGCCCATCCTTGATGGCGTCAAACAAATGTTCGGCGAAGAAGAGGGGCTGGCAAAGCTCGCTCGCCAAGTGCCGCTTGGGCGTGTTGGCGAGCCAGAGGACATTGCCTATGCTGTGCTCTATCTGGCGAGCGATGAAAGCAAGTTCGTCACCGGCGCCGAGCTAAAAGTCGATGGCGGCATTTCAGCCATGTAGTTTGTGCGAGCTTCTGGAAAATGAAAACGCCCTGCTGGCAAAACCGGCAGGGCGTTAATCAGTTCACGAACAGGTATGCCAAAAGCATGTTCCACAGAAAATCAGAAACGGAGCAGAACACCCATTATCCGATTTTGTAAAAGCGCTTAGTTCGACGCTTGTGTCAGGGGCGTAGAAAAATTGGCCGTCGTCGCAGGGCGGGCCGAAGCCACCGTGCAGCAGCGGACCTTCATTTCCAGAACACGCGCATTGAAGCGGCATTGCTCATCGTCAATTTCGCGCAGGAATGACAAGCCTCCAGCCCGTGTCGTGTAACGGGTTTGGGTGCAACTCATAAGCCGGAAATTGGCGGGGCATGACCCGATATTGGTTTTCTGGATCGTATTGGTTTCGCAATAGAGATCGTCAATCGAAGATGCCGCAGCTTGAGCCTGCTCAGCCATTTCCATGGCATGATCCGCAGTGCCTTGCGCGCGCTCGGCCGCTTTCATCGCTGAATCGGCCATCGAACGGGCATCGGACAGTCTCAGATCGGTATCTGCCAGAGCCGTCTTGGTGCCGTTCACATCAACGGCGACCTGACAGACATGCTCAAGGGCATTGTCGGGGATCGCGCAATATTCGGCGACGGTGAGATCTGGTGTGGATTGGCAGGCAGCCATGGCGCCCATCAATGCTACGCCTGCAACTATCTTTCTGATACGCATGATTTTTCCTTTAATTTGTTCTGCTGCCGAAACGGTATATGCCCACGACAAGCAACGTCAATATCTCTCTTGTGCCACGCGAATCTGCTTATAAAACGGCAAAAACTGCCCAATTTCGCCTTATTTTACAAGCTGTGTGTCCGGAAATGCGGCCTTCCAGCCAAACCAGAAGGCGCGATGATAGGGCAGACGGTCAATGCTGGTGCCGTCGGACATGGTTAATGCGCTTTCGCTAAGCTGCCAGAGCGCCCCGGTGCGATCGGTAACAGTGCGATCGCCATCATAGGCAACAAATTCGATATCTACCGGATCATAGACCCGGTTTGCGCCGCTCTGATCGGTCAGAACGACAAAGCGCTGCGGGCCGATTGCTCCGGCATAAATCGGGTTCTGGTTGAGAAAATCGGTATCAATCGCCAATTGTTGTCCGGGCGCGCCTGCAAATCTCAGCGCCAGCACTTCTTGCTTGTTCTTCAGCCTTGTGTCCCGAAATGGCGTGTTGAACATCAGCCGATCGGTCGCAAAATACTCCTGATATGCAACCCCCTCGCCATAGTCGCGCCGATGCCCCGTTTCGAGCGAGAGCACCTGGGTGTCGGGATGACGGCGCTTCCATTCGCCCCAACTCGTCGTCACAACAGACAAATGTTCCAGCGCGATGCCTTTGCCCGCCAAGGGACCGATAACGGGTTCCCCTGTGAGCGTATTCCACAGCGATTGCGTGTCCGCATCATACATCAATTTATTCGAGCGATAGAGAAATCCGGACGTGCCCAGCGTAAAATCCGTTCCCTCAAATTCAGTTTTATAGGGGATAACCGTTCCGCACAGCGTACAATAAACGCCCGCAATATCGACCCCGCCGACCGTATCGACGAACATCTCGTGCCAAGCCAGGATCCGTTTTGGATAAGCCCGCGCATCGCCATTAATCTCGATACCAAAGACAATATCATCCTTATCAAGATAATCGGCCTCCTGCGCATCAAGCATGTCTGGCCCCCGAAGCGGCGGTATCCCGTCCTGCACCACACCACCCCAGCGCACTTCGTCCAGCCGGATGAGCGCGGTCTCCTGACGATCCTTGAAATAAGGCCCGAAACGCTGGTCAATCTGCCGGTAAAGATCAGCTTTGAAATTGCCATAATCGGCGGTCTGCAAAGCGGGCTGGTTCCACCACCATTCATACCAGAGATTTGTGTCTGCGCGGATGTCCTGTCCGGTCTGGCGTTTTAACAGCGCAAAAATCTCCCGCTCCGTCACAAAGGCTGCGGCATAGCTCGCGGTCTCCAGGAGCGCGGGAATATAGGCTGCGCTCCAGTCACTCTCGATCTCGGACAATAATTGCTTGATCGTTGCATCGTCGCGCGCCCGCATCAGGGCCTCAAAATGCCGCCGCGAATATTTGGTAAGCTGTGTCTGGCTGCTGCTTGATGATGACGCAGCGCGCTCTAGCTCGGCCTCTGGCGCACTCTGTCTCTCTTGGTCTCCGGACGCCGCCTTTGCCGATGCGCCAACAAAAACAGCGAGTCCCAAAACGCCAGCCCCAAACAGCGCCGACAGATTTTGAAGCGATAGAGTAGCCTTCATGTCACACCCACTGACGTTTTGTTGCATACCGGACAGCTCCGGCCTACGGAAAGCGCAGTTTGCGCCCGTCCGCTTTTTCGGGCACCTCACAAATCATCACATTGAGGGGAGGGTGCAACGCGCACAGGGGCGCTTGACCTGCGAAGGCAAATAGAGCGATTCTAAATCTTCGGAGGGACATATGCTCGACACTTTACGTACATTTTCAGGCTCGATGTCGGTCATGCTCATCGGCATCGCCATTGGCGGCGCGTGGGTGTGCACAATGGTTGGCCCGAACGTTTTCTACGATAAGCTCGACGGCTCACGTGCCAATACGCAGGTGCGTGCGCTTCTGATGAGCGGCTCGACCCCGATTGCGGGCCTTCTTCTGGCGGCGGCCGCTTGCGCCCTTCTGAGCGGTGCGATTGGCGCTGCTGTCCTGTCGCTACTCTCGGCCATTGGTTTTTTTATCAATCGCTGGACATTGGCGCCGCACAAACGTGGCGAGACACCGCCCGGCGCCCGTCGTCGCCGCAAAAGCCAGCGCCTTGTTGCGATCGGTTTCTCGCTCATGTTTCTGCTGTCGTCAATTATTGCCGGCGCACTCGCCATGCTGGGCATCTAAAATGCCTGCCGATTGGCTTTTGAGCTTTTCAATGCGCGCGGCCCACCTATGTTCAGGCAGCTTGCTTCTGTTCTTCGGGCACCAGCCAGATCGCTTCGTGTTGGTGCAGATAAAGAAAATTCTGATTTGATCGCTGGACGGCATCGCGTGCCATCCGCCCAGCCGTGTTTCGATTGACCATCAGCATGGCGAGATTGGCAACAAAGCAGGGGATAAACAGCCACCAGGCAAACTTTACGGCCACGAAAATCCCAAGCGCCAGAAAACAGAATGCCAACCCGTCAAGCGACCGGATCAGCGGCCCTCTCCAGGTTCCAAACGCGTTCAGCAGCTTCGGGTTCCGATGCAATTCAGCCGCATCAATGGCAAAAGTCTGGCCCTTGGCAGGGCGATACAAAACGGCAGGTGTGCCGCGCCCGTTCGCGAATGGATTTGCAATCGTGCGTAAAAACATAGGCCTCACTCCGCTCTTGGACAATACCATGGCATAGGTGTCTTAATTGTCTGCCCGTACCAGCGTGAAGATTTGCCCGATCATCTTTACGTCTTGATCAGCATGTCGTCCGCCCAATGCTGCGCTAATGGGCCACCCAGCCGCCATCAATCTGCATCATCGTGCCATTAATCTGGTCGCCATCAGGCGAGATCAGGAAGGCGGCCATCGCGGCCACCTGCTCGGCCGTGACAAATTCCTTGGTTGGTTGGGCGGCCAGCAAGACATCGCGTTTCACGTCTTCCTCGGTCATCCCGCGCGATTTTGCCGTATCGGCAATCTGGCCCTCGACAAGCGGGGTAAAGACATAACCCGGACAGATCGCATTGCACCGCACACCATGTTCGGCCCCCTCAAGCCCGACGGTTTTTGTGAGCCCAGCGATGCCGTGCTTGGCAGCAACATAGGCTGACTTGTAGGGCGAAGCGACCAGCGCATGTGCCGAAGCGGTATTGATAATCCGGCCCCAGCCTTTCGCTTTCATATGCGGCATTGCGAGCCGGATCGTATGGAAAGCGGCGGTCAGGTTAAGCGCGATAATCAGATCCCATTTGCCCACTGGAAAATCTTCAATCGGGGAGACATGCTGAATGCCGGCATTGTTCACGAGTATATCAACGCCGCCAAAATCAGCCCTGGCCATATCCATCATGCCGGCAATTGCATCTGCATCCGTTAAGTCCGCGCCGGAATAGCCAACCTTGACACCTGCGGTCTTTTCAAGCGCTGCGCGATCTGCTTCAATTTCCCCTGCATCGCCAAAGCCAGACAAGATGACATCGGCTCCGTCCTTGGCAAAGCGTTCTGCAATGGCTTTTCCGATGCCGCTCGTGGACCCGGTCACAAGGGCGGTTCGTTTCTTTGTCATTTCTGTCATCCTAAAGGCTAGCGCAAGACTGGAATATCGTGTTCAGTGTGCGTGTTGATGAAACACGGGCGAGTTATAGGATGGACCGGCGTAAATGAACACAGCAATTGAAAGCTTTGTATCTGGATTTCCTCATTTTCTCCTGATGACGGCGGCAGCCGGGGTCATGCTTATCATGGCCACAACCATCTATGTCCTTCTGACGCCATGGAAAGAACTTGCGCTTGTGCGCGGGGGCAATGGCGCGGCCGGTCTTGCGCTTGCAGGGGCGATTGCCGGCCTTGCCATTCCGCTTGCTTCCTGCCTGGCTGCGAGCGTTGATCTCTTCGATCTGCTCATTTGGGGAATTGTCGCGCTGCTTTTGCAATTGATTACCTATCGCATTGTTGACCTGCTGCTCTCTGGCATCCCCGCACGGATCGAGAATGACGAAGCCGGTGCCGCCATTGTCCTGATTGCGGCAAAATTGGCGGCCGCCATGTTGCTGGCCGCAGGCCTTTGGGATCCCAATCTGGGCCGTTTTTGAGTGGAGTAGAGCTTTGCGTAGTCTTGATCTTGTTGCCTACATTATGGCCCTTGGCATGTTCGTGCTGGTGGTGTTCTCTGCTGGCACGCGCGATGCGGATGCGCCCCCGCCCCCGCCCAAAGCCCACGAGGTCGGTCGCGAACTTGCCCCGCCATCCCAGTTTGACGAACAGGTTCTCATTCAGACCCAACGCCCCCAGGATGGTGTTGGAACCGCTTTTGCCGTAAACGAAGACGGCTACTGGCTGACCGCAAAACATGTTGTGGAAGGGTGCCGCGATGTCGGCCTTTTTGCCCGCTCGGGCGTGTATATCCCGGCCAAGGACATTCGCATTGATGCCAGTTCGGATCTTGCTCTGATCAAGACAAGCGCAGCCCGAAATCCTGTCCGGTTCAGCCTCGATAGTGTGCTGCGCGTTGGCGCAAAGGGCTTCCATGTCGGCTTCCCTCAAGGCGATCCGGGCGAAGTCGTCACCCAACTTCATTCGCGCTCCAGCCTCGTCTCGGGCGGCGGCCGGCATGGCCGTGAACCGGTTCTGACATGGGCCGAACTTGGCCGTACACGCGGTCTTGACGGGTCTCTGGGTGGCTTGTCTGGCGGTCCGGTCTACGACTCAAAAGGGGCTGTGCGCGGTGTGGTCCTCGCTGAAAGCACGCGGCGCGGGCGGGTCTATTCTGCAGCGCCAAATGCCATCAAGGCTTTCCTGATCTCCCAAGGGATCCAGTATACCTCTGGGGGCACATCGCGTCCGGTCGTCATCGAAAATTATGGCGATGAAGCAGACCGCGCCCGCCGCCTTGGCCAAGTTGTCAAAGTGGCCTGTCGGGTGAAGCCCTGATGTTTGCCGACCGTCTGGTTGAAGCGGCCAAAACATATGGCCCGCTATGTGTTGGTATCGACCCTCATGCTGGCCGAGTGCCTGCATTGTTTGGCGGCGACACCGGCGAGGGGCTGACCAATTGGGGTGAAGCCATTATTGCGCTCGCCGCTGGACGCGTGGCCGCTATCAAGCCGCAGGTGGGCCTGTTCGAACGCCTTGGGCCAGACGGTATGACAGCCCTCCAGCATGTTTGCCAAACCGCGCGCAAAGCCGGACTTCTGGTTCTGGCCGACGCCAAGCGCGGCGATATTGGCTCCACAGCAGAAGGGTATGCCAGCGCCTATCTCGCCGCCGGTGCGCCATTTGAAGCGGACGCGGTGACGGTCAATCCCTATATGGGCCTCGACACGCTGGAGCCCTTCATGCGCCAAGCAGAAACGCATGGCAAAGGCGTCATTGTCCTCGCCCGCACCAGCAATCCGGGCTCGGCTGATTTTCAGGCACGCGATTTGGAAGGCGCACCGCTTTATGCCCGTGTGGTCGAAGCGCTCGGCCCGTTGATCACCCGCCTGAAAGGGGCAAGCGGCTGGTCCGGCCTGATGCTTGTCGCCGGTGCCACGGGTCCAGACGAGGCCCGCACTTTGCGCAAGCTTGCGCCGGACGCGCTTTTCCTTGTGCCCGGTTATGGGGCGCAAGGGGCCGGGGCGGCGGACGCTATGGCTGGTTTTGTCCAAGGGCCAGACGGGCTTATGGGCGGGCTTGTCAATGCGTCCCGCTCGGTTACGTTTCCCAAAGCGGCCGAAACTGCAACCCGTCTTGCCGACTGGCAAACCGCCATCACCGAAGCGATCACCGCCGCCCAGACAGATCTGCGCGCGGCCCAAATGGAGACCATGAAATGAGCCATACTGAAAACCCCGTTCGCGTTGCTGACGCCGCCCTTGAAGGCTGGAGCTTTGCCGATGCCAGCACAATGGAATGGCAGCCTTTGGGCGACAAAATTGCCATGAAGATGCTGGGCGCTGCGGACGGCAAAGTCATCGCCCAGTTCAAGTTCGAGGCGGGCTATGTCGGCGGCAGCCACCATCATGACGAGCCCGAATTTACTTATGTTCTTGAAGGCTCTGTCATCTCGAACGGCGTCCTGATGACCACCGGCCAATCCTATGCCGTTGTCTCCGGTACCGACCATACCGAGTTCCGTACCGAGACCGGCTGCACGCTTGTTTCCGTCTTCAAAGCGCCTGGCTAGGTGGAAAAAGCGCGGGGCAGACGGCTATTGCAAGACGCCCCGCCGCGACAGCCAGACCATATAGACACCAATCAGCAAGGCTATGACCAGCGTGATGGCATAGACCTGAACCCCGCCGCTGATCGGGGACGGATTGATATAATCATAAACGGCCACACCGAGCGAACACAGCCACGAAAGCCCGAAGATCACCACGGCAATGCGCCGCCTCAAAAGCAAAAACACAGCGCTGAAAAATCCGCCCAGCATCGACCCGCCGAGCAGGGCATACATCCAGACCGGTAGGGCAAAATAATAGTCGAGTATCTCTTGGGGGAGCCGGCCCAGATAGGGCTGATACCGGAACACCGTGGCGAGATAATCAAATGCCGCAAACCCGTTAAACACCAGCAACACCAAGCCCAGCACCCAGAGGTGCCAAGGTGTTTTTATGGCTGTCGCCTGCTTGTCCATGCGCCGCTCCCCGTTTGGTCAGGGATAGCATCCAAATGCAACTTGGAACAATGCACTCCCGTATCCGTATGCCCTGCGAAGGCAGAGCTGGCTCCGCCCTGTATGCAAAGCAGAAAGCCGCCCCTGCCTGCGCAGGGGACACGGAAAATGCGTCAAGGGAATAGCTCACATCCGGCCTCCGCGTCAGAGGGGATGTTCGTTTGTGGCTTACAAAGCCCAGAATAGATAACTCCGGTGAAACTGACTGAACCATTACGCCCGTACAGCAGTAGCCTCGGCGTTAATCCATTGTAAAATTGATATGGCGTGCTGCTCAGGCATGTTTTTAGCTGCTCTTGAATTGATGTCCATGATCGACACCGCTTCAAGATTTTTTCGATAGCGTCCCTCTGCTTCCAAAAAGACTTGAGCTATAGGACAGGCAGTCTTGCAGATATCTCTAGGGTGCGCACACGGACCGTTTTGGCGTATCTCTTCACATTTGAAGAGAGGTATCGCTCCATCTATTGCCTCAGCTATTGACCATAACGATATGTCCGCAGGGCGTTTAGCCAGGCGATAGCCGCCGCGTGGTCCGGGTGTTGAAATGGCCAAACCGGCCCGCTTCAAAGCTTGCAGATGCTTTGCCATATATTTTGGCGGCAGATCGTAATAGCGTGCGATCGCATCTGCCTTCAATACTTTCCCAACTGGCAAAAGAGCCATCATTGTGCAGGCATGCATTGCCCATTCCACGCCCTTACCGATTCTCATGATTTGACCTTTAAGCGAATTTAGGACAATTAATATCCGAGATTATCATCAAGGGCAATAATGCAAACCCAACTCACCGACACAGATATAACCAAGAAGGATATTGTGCCAGCTTCGCTTTTGCTCGCGGATGCATTTCACGATAACCCCGCACACACCTACATCTATCCAAACGATTTGCGACGTCTTGAGCAGATGAAATGGTTGATGCGTACTAATTTGAACGCGCAGCTCAAATTGGGTCAAAGCTTTGCAAAGAAGACAGCTGACGGATCAATTGCAGCAATGGGTTTCTGGCACCCGCCGGGCGCACCTCAGGCAAACACGCTTCAATTGTTCCAGCTCGGGTTTTTCTCTATGCCCTTTCATCATGGCATACCCGCGTTCAAACGTATGCTTCATGCCGTTCGCGAAATTGAGCTGCGGCGTGCAAGAGCGTTGAGCGGGCGCAAAAGTTGGTATCTCAATAATATGGTCGTCTCGCAAGATCAAAGAGGTCGCGGATTAGGTGGTGAAACACTTCGCCGAGAATTGGAAACTTGGGTGAGACCGTCGGGATATTGCGCTTCCCTGACCACACAAAAACCAGAGAATGTAAGCTTCTATCGCGCGCTTGGATTTGAGGTTGCTGACGACACCCCGATCATAGATGGGAGGCAGGAGTTCAACAACTGGGTTATGATGTTTGATAGCTCGTCATGAGCGACTTATGTTCGCAGCTTATCCGCCTCGTATCTTGGCGGTGAATGACCCATAGCAGACCCCAGCAAGCTTTCAGGCGCGCCGCCAGCCGTCCCGAGCCTGACGTACATTACAGAAGCGGACGCCCGCACCTCCCCCAACGGCATCTCGACAAGCGCTTATATGCGCGTACACTCGTGCCCATATAAGTTTCAGGGAGCGAAAAATGCGTGGATCGTTGAGAAATAGCCTATTGGCGGCGGCCCTTTTGTCATTGGCGGCATGCGGCGGACAAGGGAGCGAAGAGAGGGGCGGGGCTGATGCGGCTCCATCCGAAAACGCAACCGGTGCCAGCGCGTCATCGACCCAAACGCCCGCCGCGTCTCCGGGCGCAGATGTCAACGCCGCGCGTATTTCCGCTGCCCGTTCGACGCCCGAAGACTGGCTCTCCTATGGCGGCACCTATGACGAGCAGCGCCATTCCGGCCTCAGCGCCGTCACCACTGAAAATGTCGCCGACCTTGGTGTTGCGTGGACCTATGAGCTGTCCACCGCGCGTGGCGTGGAGTCGACGCCCATCGTGGTCGATGGCGTGATGTATGTCACCTCGGCTTGGTCGGTCGTTCACGCGCTTGATGCAAAAACCGGCGAGGAGCTTTGGGTCTATGACCCTGAAGTGCCGCGCGAGCGGGGCGTTAATGCCTGCTGCGATGTGGTCAATCGCGGCGTGGCAATCTGGGAAGGCAAAGTCTTTGTCGGCACGATTGATGGCCGTCTTGTTGCGCTTGATTCCGGCTCGGGCGCTGTGCTGTGGGACACGCTCACTGTTGATCTTTCCAAGCCATACACCATCACTGGCGCGCCGCGGGTCGTAAAGGGCCGCGTCCTGATCGGCAATGGCGGCGCAGAACTTGGCGTGCGCGGCTATATCTCCGCTTACAATGCCGATACGGGCGATATGGACTGGCGCTTCTACACCGCGCCCAACCCCAACAAACAACCCGATGGCGCCGCCTCTGACAGCGCGTTCGAAACCGTTGGCAATGTCACTTGGGGCGATGAGGGCGCATGGACGACAGATGGCGGCGGCGGCACGGTCTGGGACTCGATTGTCTATGACGAAGTAAACGATCTGATCCTCTTCGGCGTCGGCAATGGTTCGCCATGGAACCGCGATATTCGCGATCCGGCGGGCGGGGACAATCTGTTCTTGTCGTCCATCGTTGCGGTGCGCCCCGAGAGCGGTGAATATGTCTGGCACTTCCAGACCACGCCCGGCGACAATTGGGACTATACTGCCACCCAGACCATCATCCTTGCCGATTTGCCGATGGGCGAAAACGGTGCCTTGCGCCGTGTCGCCATGCAAGCGCCGAAAAACGGTTTCTTCTATGTCATCGACGCGGCCAGCGGCGAATTTGTCTCCGGCAATAATTTCGTACCCCAGACATGGACAACGGGGCTCGACGAAAATGGCCGCCCGCGCGAAGTTGAAGGTGCCCGCTATGGCGCAGACATTATCCTGCAAAGCCCGGGGCCGCTGGGCGCGCACAATTGGCACCCGATGGCGTTCAATCCCGATCTGAACCTTGCCTATATCCCCGCTCAGGAAATTCCGCAGGCGTTTGCCAGCGATCCGCGCTTTCTTGATGACCCCGTGCGCTGGAACACGGGCGCGGACTTTGACGCGGGCACGCCGCCAGATATTCCGCCGGGCGTCATCAAAGCCGTTCGGGGCACGCTGAAGGGGCGGCTTCTGGCATGGGATCCGATCAAGCAGGAAGCCCGCTGGAGCGTCGAACATCGCTCTGCCTGGAATGGCGGGGTCTTGTCTACGGCAGGCGGGCTTGTCTTTCAGGGCCAGCTTGATGGCACCTTTACCGCTTATGACGCCGCCACCGGCGAGCAGAAATGGCAGCATGATGTAAAATCCGGCGCAGCCTCTGGCCCGGGCACATACGAGATTGATGGCGAGCAATATATCACCATCACAACCGGATGGGGCTCGGCCTATGGGCTTGTTGTCGGGCTTGACCTTGACAATGCCGCGCCCACGCTCGGCAAAGTCGTCACCTTCAAACTTGGCGGCACAGGCACTATCCCCGAGCCGGATGCGGTGGCTATTGAGCGCAAACCTGCCGCCGAGCTCTTTGGCACGCCGGCCATGCTCGAAACCGGCCGCATTGCCTATCATCGCAATTGTCAGGTCTGTCATGGCTCGCTTGCGATCAGTTCCGGCATTCTGCCCGATTTGCGCTGGTCGGCGATCACAGGAAATGCCGAGGCCTGGAACAGCGTTCTGATCGAAGGCACCCTTGCCAGCAATGGCATGGTGTCGTTCGCCGAATATCTCTCCGCAGAGGACGCCGAAGCGGTGCGCGCCTATGTCACCAAGAGAGCGCATGAAACCCTTGCCAATGAAGCGGCAGAGGCTGCGAGCGGAAATTAGTCAGCGCATTTTAGACATAAAACCGGTTCCCACTTTTGCGATTGGGCTTTAATGTTTGGCTGCAAACACCAAGCTGGATGATCGCATGCATATTCTGGGACTAATTCTTGTTGGGCTGACCACGGCTGCCGTCTGGTATATGCGGCTCAAAGCCCTTGGTGGTGCCGCGCGGGATGTTCACAAAATCGCCAAACGTGTGCAAAACGCCCCGAGAAAGTTTGCCTTCATGCATAGGGCAGGGCGTTCAGGCTTGCGCGCTGTGGACGATCCGCGTGAGGCCAGCACTATTTTGATGGTGCTGATGGCGGGCGGTTATGGCGAAAAACCGATGGAGCCTGAATACCAGCATGTCATGCAGGTTGAAGCGGCCAAAGTGTTCGAGCTTGAGCCGCATGAGGCCGAAGACCTGATCACCCATGCGGTCTGGATGACCCGCGAGGTCGAGCTTGTCTCAGGCGTTGTCCTGCGCATGACGCAAATGATCAAACAGACCCCGGGCATCGGCCCGACCGAACTTGTCGATCTTTACGAAATGCTTGATGCGGTTGGTCAAGCCGCTGGCCCCCCGAACGCGGAACAGGCCCATATCCTCGATCTCTATCGCAATAAGGTCGGTCTGACAGTCTAATGGGCGGTTCCGGCATTGATCCATCATTCAAGATAAAAGCCCGAAAAGACCGCTGGGGCAATTTTACCTTGCTGCGCCATGGCGCATTTGACGGCATGCTGTGCACGTCTAAAAACTCGGGCACCCATTGGGTCAAATATATGCTCGCCATTGCGCTGGCGCAGACCTACAACATTCCGCCGCCGGAATATTTTTCGGAAAAATCCGTGCGCCCCTATATTGGCTGGACCAAGGACAAGCCGGTCCATGCCGAGCTGCCAAAGCTTGCCTTCAGCCACACCATCCCGCACCAGCTTGCCGATTGGGGGTGGGCGCGAAGGCTTGCGGGCCTGCCGCCCTATGTTCTGCTCGTGCGCCACCCGATGAACATATTGGCGAGCCATTTTGCCAAATGGGAATGGGACATTCAGGTCGATTGGCTGACCTATCTGAAAGGCGAGCCAACTGGCAAACAGTTTCGCTGTGATCTGTACTGGATTGCCCGCTTCTGGAACCGGTGGGGTGAATGGCTTGCCCGCGAACCGGCGCGTATCCACCTTGTCCATTATGAAGATGTCCGCCAAACGCCGCGCGAAACCCTGCAAGCCATTGCCGCCCATTGGGGGCTGCGTTTCAGTCCCGCAGCCCTCGATGCTGCGGTGCGCGGTGGCACCAAGGAAGCCATGGCGCAGAAGATTGACCCTGATGCCGAACCGAATGTCTTGCAAAACCGTCAGGACAGTCTCGAAACTTTGTTTTCGGGCGAGGCGAGGGAGATCTATGACGACCGTATCAAAACCCTGTTCAGCGCCAATCTAGGTTATGATCTGATGGCAGTGCCGAAGGGTTAGTTTGTTTGTCTCCGGCCGGCTTCGCCGTCCATGAGACGTGGCGTTGCGAGCGAATCTAAACCCTATTCTGTGTCCAGCCCAAGCGCATCACTGATCTCAGCGGCCAATACCTGCCCCATGAAAAACTGCGTGTCCGCGCTTGGGTGATAGTCGCATCCATAGGTTTGCCCGTCTGGTGCATTAGAAAACGGAACGAACCGTACTTTTTTGTCCCCCGCCGCTTGTCGCGCCTCGACGGCACCCTTGATCGAGCCAATCGCTTCGTCATAAATATCCGCCCCGCCCATAGGACCCCATCCGGCGACAAGCAGTGCTTCTGGATGGTCGGACCGCAGACGAACAAGAAAATCCTCATAATTATTGTCAAAACCGACGCCCGGATCACCATCCCAGAAATCATTTGTCCCAAGATGAACCACAACCACATCCATCTCGATATCCGGAGAAATCGCTGGCGGTTCTGACAACATCAGCCGATTATATACCGCCCGCATGGTTGGCCGGTCATCATCGGCCCAGTTCCGTGTCAGCCCACGCCCCGAAGAGGCAATCACCGAAACATCCGCGCCGAGCATACGTCCGGCGACCGCGGCAAAGGTTCGGTTGGCATTTTGTGTTTCGGTACTGAACGTACAGTCCTGACTTTCGCCTTCGATGCCGTATCCAGTTGAAATGGAATCGCCGATCACCAGCATTTGCATATCGGCCGGCGTGCCTGCGCTAATTTCGCCATCATAGGGGTTAAATCCGGCAAACAGGATCGGCGTTGCCGTCCGTTCGCCGCGCAGCACCATCCGGATATCATAGCTGCCTTGAACATCATCAATGATCGGATAGGCAAACCGGCCCTTCTGGAGCGTAATTGGCGTTGTCACCCCATTAATCTCGACATCCAGCTGCGCATTATTGGTATTGGTGATGACCACATCAAGCCTGCTGCCGGTAAATTGCGTCGCCACCGCGCTGGCTGGCCAGGACAATTGCCTGCTCGCGCCGGCCGAGCCGTCAATCGGGCCGATGGTGCGGAAATTGCTCGCCTCGGCTGGACCTTCTATTGTGTTTGTCGCGCAAGCGGACAAGATGCTGCCAGCAAATGCAGCGCCCAGAGCGGTGTTTCGGATCAAAGACATGTTCCATCCTTCATAATTAAGCCAAGCGTGCCCATGACACGCTCCGCTACGCTTTTCCGTCGCCGATTGCCCATGTGAACGGGCGAATCTCAACGGTTTCGAATACGCCCGCCTTGGCATATGGATCAAGGGCCGCCCAATCGCGAACATCCTGAAGCGTGTCCATTTCCATAACGAACACGGATCCGGCAAAGGTTTCTCCATCATCAGCAAAAACCGGGCCAGCCATCCTTATTCTGTCTGCAAACCCCGCCGCCCATGCCAGATGTTCGGGCCGATTGGCCATCCGGACGGGCAGGGCATCGGCCTTGTCTCGGGCATTTACGATAAAAAGCGGCATGGATGTCCTTGTGTGTTATGTCGATCGCGCGATGACAGTGGCGCAAAGCTTGCGTAAGGTTAGTGACGAATTTATAGATTGTTCAAATGTTAATGTAATATGAATTGCCGAACGAGGCGAGTCGCATACGCCTATCAGGCGAGTTGGGGAATATACACCATGTCTGACAATGCCGCCACGCGCACCAGAATACTCGAAGCGGCACGCGAGCGTTTCCTCCATTATGGCTATTCGAAAACCACAATGTCTGAAGTGGCCCGTGATTGCGAGATGTCGGCGGGGAATATTTACCGTTTTTTCGCCTCAAAACTTGACATTGCCGAGGCGATGGCCACGAAGTTTAATGCAGAAAATTATACCAAATTCAAAGCAATAGCCAATAAGAAAACGTCTGCGCCCGACCGGCTTTATGAGTTTTTCTCCCATGCGCTCGAGCAGACTTATGAAGCCATTGATGCCGACGCAAAAATCCTCGAAATCGCTGAAATCCTGCGCAAAGAGCGTCCGGACTTCTTTAACGCCCATTTGGCTGCTGAGCGGGTCTTTCTTGAAACCATCCTCAATGACGGGACCGAAGCGGGCGTGTTTCGTAAACTTGCCGAACCGCTCGCCACAGCCGAGATGATTCAGGCCGCTTTGATGAAATTCCGCTTTCCGCAAGCCTATTCCCAGCTTAAACTCGACAAATTGCGCTATGAGCTAACAGGGGTTATCTCCTTGATTCTCGCCGGATTATCGGCAAGCGCAGTAGAGTTTGAACTCTAATTATTGAATAAAAACGATTTCGTTCATTGAATATTATTCTCAGGCACTTATATGCCTTTCATGACCAGCAAACATGTTGGCAAAATGAAAGGTTTCCTCCCCCATGTTGTTCTCTAATTCAAAAGAAAAATCCGTCCACGCCATCGCTGTTGTGGCCGCAATCGTGCCGCTGACCGCCGCTTTCATGCTCGGTGCAGTGTTTATGCTCGACTTTATCGCTTAACCATTCCCGAGCCTTCAAACCCTCAGGCTTTGGCCCCGCGCTTGCCGCGTCCATAGATCGGATTGACCGTCGCGCTGGCTTCATCAAGAGGCCAGCGCGGCCTTGCATTTGCGGCCAGATCTCCGCGCGCGCCGGCAAGATAATGCTCCGCGCCCGCCTGGGCGATCATCACCGCATTGTCCGTGCAATGGCGCAAGGGCGGGGTGATAAGCCTTGCCCCGTCGCGTTCGGCGAGTGCCTGCAAAGCTGCCCGAATAGTCTGGTTTGCCGCCACGCCGCCTGCCACAACCAGCCTTTTCTCACCCGCATCTGGCGTAAAACCCGCCAGCGCCCGCCGCGTCTTCTCGACCAGAATATCCGTCACCGCCGCTTGGAAACTCGCCGCAATATCCGCCTTGCGCGTCTCGCTTAGCGGCTCGGCCTCAATCGCGCGTGCGGCCGCTGTCTTCAGCCCTGCAAAGGACATATCAAGCCCCGCCCGCTGCAAAAGTGGACGCGGAAAAGCCAGCGCATCGGCCCGTCCGGTCTTGGCCAATTGCTCCAGCACTGGCCCGCCCGGAAAGCCGAGCCCTAAGAGTTTTGCCGTTTTGTCAAATGCTTCGCCCGCCGCATCATCAATTGTCGAGCCGAGCCGTTCATAGTGTCCAAGCCCATGAACATTGATGAATTGGCAGTGCCCGCCCGACACCAGCAGCAATAAATAAGGAAACGGACAGGCCGACGAAATCCGTGGCGAGAGCGCATGTCCTTCCAGGTGATTGATCGGCAGAAAGGGTAGGTCTGCGCCCATGGCCAGCGCCTTGCCCGTCATCATCCCGACCAGAACCCCGCCAATAAGTCCCGGTCCCGAGGTCGCTGCAATCGCGTCCATATCGCAAAGCCCAAGCTTCGCCTCGCCGAGCGCCCGTTCGACGGCTGCATCAATCAGTTCGACATGCGCACGCGCGGCAATCTCCGGCACAATCCCGCCATAGGGCGCATGTTTGTCAAATTGCGTCAGGATCACATCGGACAGAATCTCTGTCTTCTCGCCCGTCCGCCGGATGACTGCCGCGGCCGTCTCGTCGCAGCTTGTCTCAATGCCAAGCAGCGTTACACTGTCTGGCGTCGGCGCGGACGGGGGCGAAGAGGGGGCTTGCTCGATCATAGCAGGGCTTGTAGCTGGGGATGGTCCCCGCGTGAAGCACTAGATATGACAGGACGTCAGAATGCCCGATACCCGCAAACCGATCGCAATTGGCACGCGCAGCTCGCCTTTGGCCTTGCATCAGGCCGAACAGGTCAAAGCCCTGCTGGAAGCGGCGACCGATGGTGCGCTCGACTTTGCCATAAGCCCGCTGACCACAACCGGCGACCAGCTGACCACTGAGCGCCTCACCGAAGCGGGCGGCAAGGGGCTGTTTACCAAGGAGCTGGACGTTGCGCTTGATGATGGACGCATCGATCTGGCGGTCCATTCGCTCAAGGATGTGCCGACGCAATTGCCGCCTGGCCAGTCGCTTGTTGCCTATATGGCCCGCCACGATCCGCGCGAAGGCTTCGTCTCGCACAAATATGACACGTTCGAAGACATGGAAGAGGGCGCAACCCTCGGCACTGCCAGCATCAGGCGTGAGGCGCAGAGCCGGCTTGTTCGCCCCGATTTGAAAATCGTCACCTTTCGCGGCAATGTCCAGACGCGGCTGAAAAAGCTTGAAGCGGGCGAGGCGGACGCGACTTATCTCGCCATGGCTGGCCTCTCGCGGCTTGGCATGACAGAGCTTGCCCGCCCGATCCCGCTCGACGATATGTTGCCTGCGCCATGTCAGGGCATTGTCGCCATTGCCGCAGATGCAAACCGCTTAAGCGCTGACCTTGCCGCAGCCTTGGACAAAATCAATAACAGAACAAGTGAACGCGCCGCTGCCGCCGAACGCGGATTTCTCGCCGCGCTTGATGGCTCCTGTCGCACCCCGATTGCCGCTCACATGTTTGTCGAAGATGGCATGATCCGTTTTGTCGGCGAAGTGACCAAACCCGATGGTTCGGCGTCATGGGAAAAGACAGTCTACGCTTCGGTCCAGTCCGATTTGGAAGAACTGGCCGTCATTGGCCGGACCGCCGCTGAAAGCCTGCTTGAAGAAGCGGGCGCCGCGTTTCCCATGATCGCGCCGCTGCCTGATGCCTAAAGTCATCATCACGCGCGCTGAGCCGGGCCATAGCCAGACGCTCGAACATGTCCGGGCGCTAGGGTTGACCGCCATGTCTGCGCCAATGCTCGATCTGGTTGCGCGTGACGTGCCTTTACCTGATTTTACGGAGTATGGCGCGCTCTTGTTTACCAGCGCAAATGGCGTGCGGTTTTTTGCCGAGCGGGTCAATATTGCGGGCATTTGCGACCTGGGCGCCTATTGTGTCGGCCCTGCCACGCTCGAAGCGGCAAAGCATGCAGGCTTTGAAGATTGCCAAAACGCCGATGGAGATGCTGAAGATCTTGCCGCTCTAATTGCCGAACATCGCACGCCCTCCCACGGAAAACTGCTACACATCGCCAATCAGGCCGCCGCCGGGCATATGGCCCAAACCCTGCGCACGCGCGGTTTTGGAGTTGATTTCCTCCCGCTCTATGCAGCTCATGCGGCCCGAACACCGCTCCAAAGCGTGCGCGAAACCCTTGCCGCAAGCGCCCCAGCCCTTGTGCTGGTTCATTCGGCCAAGGCGGCCGAGGCGTTCAAAGCGCTCTATGAATTGCCGCGCGAGACCCCGCATATGCTTGTTGCCGTGTCGGAGAAAGCGGCGCGCCCGCTGGCTGGCGCGGGCTTTGCCAGCACGATCATTGCCGAGCGCCCGAATGAAACGACGCTCATGGCAGCACTGTTGGCCGCTTGCGCAAGGCTTTGATTACTATCTTCTGTTTCTATATGCTGACAAGCAGCGCTCCGCGCCGCGAAGTAGAGAGACAACAGATATGACCGATATGGATGATGCTGACGGGCCGGACACAGATCCGATTGACGCCCAGTTCGAGCCTGCCCCGCCGAGCGCAGACCATGTTGTCACGCCCGAAAAGACCCCGCGCCGCCCGGGCTGGCCGGCCCTTGTCGCCACAGGTGTCATCGCGACAATATTAGGCGCAGGCCTTGGGTCTATGATAGGCGGCAGTTCAAGCGGCACATCCGCCACAGCGCCAGCGGATGCGCACGATTACGAAGCCCAGATTGCCGCTTTGGAAGCAGACCAGAATAAACTCGGCTCCCGCCTTGCAGTCCTTGGCGCTGACCTCGAACAGGCCGAAGCCCACTTTGCTGAAGCGTCCCCTCCAGCGGATGCAAACACCAAATTTGCAGACGATCTCGCCGCGCTCGCTGCCCGTGTTGATCTGCTTTCGGCTTTGCCAGAAGGGGCGGGCCCAGATGGGGAAGAAACCAGCGCCTTGTCAGCGCGCCTGCGTTCATTTGAGCAAAGCCTTGCCAATCTCCGCTCTGGCCAGAGCACACGCGCAGAAGCCCTCGCTGCACTCACCACACGCCTGACAGCCCTCGAAACGGCTACCAGCGAAGACGGCAGCGTTGATACCAGCGAACTTGTCAGCCTGCACGAAGACATCTCTGCGCTCAGAACCGAGCTTGCCGAAGCCGTGTCCGGCAGCACCGAACGCATCAAACTGCTCGAGACCCGCCAGGCGGCCAGCCAGTCCAACCGCGCAGACAATCAATCAAGCGGCAAAGCGGCCCTTGCGCTCCTTGTCCTTGAATCCGCAAGCGCGCGCGGCGTCCCCTTCTCCGACATCATCCCGGCCCTTGAAGCGGCCGGAGCCGATGCTGGCCGATTGATAGATCTGCGTGCCATCGCTCCCACCGGCGCACCCACGCGGGCAAAGCTTCAAGATATGCTCTATGGCGGCCTGCTCGCCGCGCGCCCACAAACAGGCGAGGGGACCAGCGCAGGGGAAACGTCCACCGATGACGGTTGGGGCTGGGTCCGCCGCACTTTTGGCGACAGCGTGAAAATCACCCGTTCAGGTGCTCCGACCACAAACCGTTCCGACCAAACGCTCGAAGAGACAGCAAAAAATGCGCGCGCCTTACTCGCCAATGGCAATATCAGCGCCGCCATGGCCCAGATCGACAAGCTCGACAATGCCGAACAGGTCGCCTTTGCCGACTGGCGCGCCGCCGCAGACCGCCGCATTCGGCTGGATGCAGCCTTGATTGCCTTACGCGCCTCAATGCTCGAACAGGGGCGCTAAGCCATGATCCGCCTTTTCTTCATCATCCTGCTTGTCGCAGTCGGCGGCGTCGCGACTTTCCTGCTCGCCAAACTCCCCGGCAGCGTCACCCTCGATGCGCTCGGCACACAAATCCAGTTGCCGCTGGTCTTGTCCATCCTGCTGCTGCTTGTTCTTGGCGGCGCGGTCGCCCTGTTCTGGGGCGCCTTTATCGGGCTTTGGCGCTTGCCTGGAAAGATCGGCAAATCGCGGCAAATGTCCCGCGTCAAAAAGGCCAATCTTGCGCTTACTGATGGTCTGCTCGCTGCCGAAGCGGGCGATGTTGCCGTTGCCACAAAGCTTGCCCGTAAAGCCGGTGATCATGCTGATGATGAGCGCCTGAAAACTTTGCTCGAAGCGCGCGCCGCTGAAAGCGCTGGCGATTGGGCAGGTGCCGAGCGGGCATGGGCCCAGCTTGCCCGTTTGCCCGGCGGCCAGCTTGCCGGATTGCGCGGCACGGCCATGGCGGCGATGGAGCGCGGTGATCCGTCTACGGCGGAAGCCAGCGCGCGTCAGGCGCTTGACCTGAAATCCGGTGCCGACTGGCCGTTCAACTCCCTTTTCGATTTGCAAGTTGCCCGCGCGGACTGGAAGCAGGCGCTTGAAACATTGGAGCTTGGCGAGCGCCGAAAACTGATCAAGGGGGACGCCGTAAAACGCCGCCGCGCTGTTCTGCATACGGCTTATGCCGTCAGCTTACCCAAGGGCGAACGCGTTGAGGCCCAGAAAGCGCTCGCAGATGCCATACGGTCTGCACCAGATTTTCCGCCCGCCGCATGGCATGGTGCCCGCCAATTGCTGCTCGACAAGAAGGACAAGCCCGCCATGAATGTGCT
>CALLUH010000215.1 GCA_938011445.1 uncultured Hyphomonadaceae bacterium | reverse complement strand
CAGATTGCGGGCCAGCTGGAAATCGGCCGCTTTGGAGATATTGTAAGCGCCGATCACAGGTGTACCGCGCAATCCGCCAATCGAGGACACGATAATGATAGAGCCGTCTTTGCGCTCGCGCATTTGCGGGGCGCACATATTAATCAGCCAGTGATTGGAAATGATATTGTTTTGCAGGATCTTTGTGAACTGCTCGTCCTCTATCCCGCTCATCGGCCCGAAATAGGGGTTCGAGGCGGCATTGCAGACAAGCACATCAATCTGGCCAAATGCGCTGATCGTCTCGTCCACAAGACGCTGCAGGTCGTCTTTGGAAGAAATATTGGCGGGCACCGCAATGGCCGCGTCGCGCCCTTCGGTCTCATTGATCGCAGCCGCAACGGTCTGACAAGGGCCAGGCTTGCGCGAGGAGATAACGACATTTGCCCCCTGGCTGGCCATGGTTTCTGCGATGGCTTTACCAATCCCGCGTGACGATCCAGTGATGATGGCTGTTTTTCCGGTAAGATCGAAAAGGCTCATAAATGTTTCAACTCCCTCATATGTCCGTTGCTCGTTGAAATCAGCATAGGCGTAAAGTCCCGCCCTTCGCTAGGGGTGACCAAAGGGAAAACAGGCAATTGGTTTATAAGCCGAGATCCCAGTCCTCGCAGAGAAGGTCAGCCAGCCTGTCGGTGCGGCGGCGCACCGTGTCCGGCGTCCATAGCGCCTCGGCCTCAAGATCGCGGGTCAGCGCAAATTGCGCGCCGCCTGATCCATTGAAGTACACCTTCTTCTTTTCGTCGAATGTCATCCGATCGGCTTTCTGGTTGACCGCATGGGGCAATAAGACAAAGTTTCCAATCGTGTCGCAAAGTTCGCGCCGTGCCCTGGCGTTTGGCCAGATTTTCAGCCAGTGGCTATCATTGCTTGGATTGCGCGGCAGAACATGCTCCACCGTGGCGTCCGATTCTGGGGCCAGTGTGCCACCATCGTCCAGCACAGCGTTCAGACGCAAAGCCAGTGCCCGCCTTTGGCCAAAGGTTGCAAACCGCCCGTTCAGCCGTTCGCGAACCTTGCGTGCTTCTTCCTTGCTGATCGTAAGCGGCCCCGAACGGGTCAGAAAGCTCGGCAGTTTTGCGGCGTCAATGGCTTCGATCACGCGGCGATACCGCCGATTACGTTGATCGCGATTGTGAATGATCAACTGAATAACAAAGCCGAGCCGTTCCAGATTGCGGAAGAAGTCTGCGGCAAGCTCGGGATCATCGCGCTTGAGGACCAGAAACTTGAGCGCCGGGGCGCGCCAGGAATAATGATCGAGTGAGCGTAGGCGATGTAGATGCGTGTTGATTTCTTCGGAACGGGCCCCAAGGTCTACCTCGCCCATATTGATCTCTTTATAGGCGCGCACATAATCCGGTAGCATCGCTTTGAGAAACTCTCTGGGCGCTATTTTGCCAAGCGCCGATTTACGGAAACCGCTAACAAGATCACCCTTATTGGATTTGTCGTATATGACGCGAATCTGGCGCAACAAATCATCAAAGGCGCTGCCGCCAAGCAGCGCTTCGTGGTCTGCCCATTGTCGCGAGTGCTCATTCGCTTCGCCAACGGTAAATCCAGCCCGCTCAA
The DNA here is from genome assembly GCA_938011445.1 of uncultured Hyphomonadaceae bacterium. Classification (GTDB taxonomy): domain Bacteria; phylum Pseudomonadota; class Alphaproteobacteria; order Caulobacterales; family Hyphomonadaceae; genus CALLCD01. The sequence continues at coordinate 15,392 of CALLUH010000215.1, read as the reverse complement.
ACAAATCTGTTTTTACAATATCATGTGTGTTGGGCTCTTTGCCGCGCATATTCAAAACGCGGAAGACGCGATAGCCTGCATCTCTATCGGCGACGCGCACGCGTACAATGGCGCAATTGGTCGCCGTGGTCGCATACAGTGCGCGCCTGTCTTCGTCAGACATGGTTTGAAGTTCCGTCCTGAAAGCTGCCGCAACGCGTGCCATTCGGCGCTGGCTTTCGCTCTCGCCGGGTTCGTCCTGTTGTGTGTTCGTGGCGCTTCTGTCTTGAATGGTGGCGCGGAAAAACGGGCCGTCAATATGATTTAGACTCAGCCGCCATTTGGCCTCTTCGCCAAGCATTGGGCGTCCGGCATCACCAATTAGCGAATGGATTTCATCGGCCAGAACCGGATCGCTGGCCAGATCGCGCAAGACTGATAGGAGGATGGTCAGCGTCGTCAGCCGCTGCTGGCCATCGACGATTTCGGCGAGGTCTTCCTCTGATGATTGGACAACCACAATTGCGCCAATAAAGTGCGGTTCTTTCGAGCGCACCGAAAGGAGCAGATCGCCCAGCAGATCAATGGCTTCTTTTTCGGTCCACGAATAACTGCGCTGATAAGGCGGCATTGCCAATTGCGCACCGGGTGCAAACAATTGTTGCAACGATGTTTCCCGCGAGGTGATACCAAGATCCATACTCATACTCTGTGTTAAGCCCCACTTGTAGCTAGACTGGGCGCTTGCTTCAACCTTGGTTATTAAGGCATGGATCAAGCAAGTCCAGACTGTGGTAAGATAACAACTTTCAAATAGGGATTTGGCGATGAAATGGGTCAGCTTTGAGGCAGAGAACACAATTCATTCCGGTATCGTGCTTGATGGGCAAATCCGTGATCTTGGCGCCGAGCCGCTGGAGCGTTGGCTGGCGAGCCCTGAGGACATTACGCCTTTGCTGGCGACATTGCCCGCCCGCCCGCTTGATATGGAGCGGCTTTGCCAACCAATCATGAGACCGGGAAAAATTCTCGGCATTGGCCTGAACTATCGCGACCATGCCGCCGAGACGGGCCGGACGCCGCCAGCAGTCCAGACATGGTTTGTAAAACAGGCCACCGCAGCGAACCGGCCATATGGCAGCGTGCATATGCCGGCCGTTTCTGACCAACTCGATTATGAGGCTGAACTTGTCGTTGTGATCGGGAGATATGGGCGCCATGTTCCTGTTAGCCGTGCTATGGAGATTGTTGCCGGCTTTACCTGCGGTAATGATTACTCTGTCCGTGACTGGCAACGCGCAAGCCCGACGATGAACATGGGCAAGGGATTTGATACCCATGCCCCGTTTGGTCCGTGGATTGTGTCACCTGATGATCTTGGACCGATTAGCGAGCTTGGTGTCCGCAGCTATGTCAATGGCGAGCTTCGGCAGAATGGATGTGCAGGGGATATGATCTTCAGCGTTGCCGAACAAATTGCCCATCTTAGTGCGGCTTTCACGCTTGAGCCGGGTGATCTTCTTTTTACGGGGACACCTGCAGGCGTCGGGGCAGCCTTCGAGCCGCCAAAATTTGTTAAACCGGGTGACGAGGTACGTGTGGAGATAGATGGCATTGGGGACATGTTGCACACCATTAGCAAAGACCCCGGCGAAATCTGGATTGGCAAATTGGGTGAAACTTAGAATGGCCCGAACGAGCAATATCCTGTTTGGCTGTGCCGGTCTGGTTATTGGTGTTTTGGCTGGATATGCCATTTGGGAGGCAGGGCTGTTGGATGGGCATGGCTTTGCCGACCGAAGCGTTGATCATCGCCAGCAGATAAGCGTCGCGCCAACTGATTTTGCCTTTTTGCCCTGTCCGCGTGCTGGCAATCGCGGTGCGTGCCTTGTCATCGCTGCGGGCGGAAAGCGCGTGCTTGTGGGTGCGCCGGCTGGTATTGGCAACCCGCCAGCATGGGGAGAGGGTGCTCTTGGCGCAAGCGGCATTCCAGATGCCATTTTGCTCCTTTCGCTGGATGCCGCTCAGATTGAGGGCATTGACGAATTACGCAGCCGTATCTGGGAGGCGGACATGTCGCATCTTCCTCTGATCGGCAGTGTCGGGGTGGAAGAGGTCAATGCCGGACTTGACCAGACCTATATTGTCCCGGACGCGGTTGCTTATGTGCGCAGGAAACGCCGACGTGCCTTCGAGAAAACACCTCTGGCGGCGCGCATGGTCGGTTCGGGTGATATTGCCTTCGACACCGGGGATCTGACAATAACTGCGCTGGCGACAGCGGCGGGGCAACTGGCCTATTTGGTTGCCTATGGCGGGCAAACCATTATCGTCTCTGACTGTAGCCCCAATGCTCAGGATGTAACCCGCTGGCCGAAGGCAGATTACTATCTTGGTTGTGCCGAGGTGGCGGCAAACTATGACGGGCTCGCCAGAGGTGATTGGCCGCTGGGCGAGCCGGTTTTTATCCTCGGTCCAAGCGAAGGGATCTCCGAATGATACCGCACGTGCCCAAGCCTGACAGACCTTTCGCCTCTGATGGTCAAGTGTGGCTCAGCCCTGAGGCGCAAAATATCTTTATGATAAGATGCGATCGCCAAGGATTTGTGGTTATCAACAAGCCAATGAGGCGATTTCTTTGATTACCTGCAGAGGCGACTTTCCTATTTGTAACATTTCATGCTTTAGGTTGAATTAGGCGGTGCCTCTAAATTCAAGGACTTCGTTAACACTTTCGGCTTATCCGTTAACCTAGAGAAGCGTCTGACAGGCTGGGCAATACTATGACTGCGATCTTGTTTTTGATTTATACGGCCATCGGGGGCGGCGCTGGCTGGGCATTGTTCAATTTTGCAGAGCAATCACTCGTGATCTCGGCAATTGGCGGGATTGTCATCACGCTGCTGCTTGGCCAACTGCACCTGATCTTATCGGGGCCCAAACAACGGCTTGACGAGATTGATACTAAAATAGGTAAGCTGGAAGACATTCAACGGGAGACCGGCGCACAACTGAAAGTCACAGAAGCGCGCACTGATGCGATTGAAACCACTGTAAAGCATGAATTGACCGAACGCCGCGACGCGCTGGTGTCAGAAATGCGCCAGCTTGAAGGATTGATTGATCGGCTGAGCAGCAGCTTTGAAAATCAACTCTCAAGCCCAACACAAACGGTTCAGCCCGCTGAAGACGCCACGTTGCGCGCTGTCAAAGCGGCCCTGCATGATGGCCGTGTTGATCTGCACTTACAGCCTGTCGTTTCGCTGCCGCACAGACGGGTTGCCTTCTATGAGGGGTTTAGCCGTTTGAGGGATGCTGATGGCACGCTTATCCTCCCGGCAGAATTTCTTGATGCCGCACGCCGCGCCAATCTCATGGGCGTTATAGACAATATGACCCTGTTTCGCTGTGTTCAGATTGTTCGGCGTCTGGCCGAACGTGACCGCCGCGTTGGTGTGTTTTGCAATATTTCGGCTGCATCCCTCGAAGATGCTGAGACTTTCCCGCATTTTCTGAGTTTCATGCGTGAGAACAAGGATTTGGCGAGCTCGCTCATTTTTGAAATCCGTGCCGATGCCTTCGAGATACGGTCACGGAAAATGCGTGAGAACATGGATCAATTGACCTCACTTGGCTTCCGCTTTTCGATTGACCATGCTGCAAGTTTGTCACTCGACCTGCCGCGTTTGCAGGATGCTGGTGTCCGTTTCGTCAAGATGAATGGCGACCAATTGCTTGACGAGTTGAAGAACCCTGCGGGTCCGCGCCCGATTTGCGCCATTCAGCGTCACTTAGCAGGTGAAGATGTGTCCGCCGTATTTTCGCGCTATGGCATCACACTGATCTGCGAAAAGATGGAGTCGGAAGCAGCTGTCATTGAAGTTCTCAGCTTCGATGTGCCCTATGGGCAAGGCCATATATTTGGCATGCCGCGCCCGATCAAAGCCTCGCTAATGGAAGAAACTGCGCCGCCGGCAAATTTTGTTAATCGGCTCAGCAGTTTCGGTTAGCGGCCATTATTGCGCAAAAGACTAAGCGCCCCCGCCGCCAATCGCATGAAGCGATGGTCCATTTGTTTTTAGCCAGTCGCGCGCGCGCCGCCAGTCTGGATAAGTCTGCTCTACCGTCTCCCAGAAGGCGCGGCTATGGTTCATCTCCAGAATATGCGCCACTTCATGAGCGGCCACATAGTCAAGCACAAATGGCTCGGCCAGAACCAGCCGCCAGCTGAATGATAGATTTCTCTGATGGGAGCACGAGCCCCAGCGGCTTCTGGTATCCTTCACGCTGATCCGGGCCGGCTTGACCTGCAAACGCTCGGCATGGCGGGTGACGGCCTCTGTCAAATCGCTTTTGGCCATTTTCTTGAGGGCACGCAACGCCCGTGCGGGCAGAGTTTCTGGCGCGCCGGGCAAGGAGAGTATTTGTGGATCGCCTTCAATCAGGCTTGCTGTGCGTCCGGTTCCCTCAAGGCTCAATCTGCACATGCGTCCGCGTAATGGGATCAGCGCGCCATCCTTTAGGGCAATGGGCGTTGGCTGGGCGTCAAGATGGCGTGCAATCCAGTCGAGCTTTGCTTTCGCAAATTCCACAGCTTCTTTAAGTTTACGCTCCGATGGCGCAACTGCCACAGCTTCGCCTCGTTTCTGGTCAAGTCTGAGGATGAGTTTCTTGGCGCGCGGATTAACGGTCAACCGGACCCGAATGGCGCGGCCATCTGGCGTATTCAGTGTAAGCGTCTTGTATTTATCGATAAACATTATATCTATAGGTTAGAGAATCGGTCATCACACCGTGACACATTTTGAGAGGGAAGTATTCCATGAAGCATTGGTTCATCGGCGCCGTCGCGGCCGCATCTTTGTTGACGGCATGTGGCAATAAGGACTCGGCGGCAAAGCCCGACAATGTTGCAAGCGCTGCGGTGGAAATTGGTGATGTCACATTACCGGCTATCAAGCTGCGTGCGGGAGATCCCGCCAAAGCCGAGGAGGCCCTGGCGGCAATGTTTCTGGGAAGTTCCGGACAGGGCCGTGTCACGTTCGGCGAGCGTTCGGTTTCTGGCGCGGACGCGACGTTCACGGATGTGGAAATTCGCATTGGCAATAAGGAGGACGCAGAGGGAGACGTCTCCGAAGACGATGTCCTGTTTGCCGAAAACCTGACAATTTCGGGCCTAGATATGGTCGATGCCGCCCCTTCTTTTGGCCAGATGAAAGTAGAAGCGGCGACGTTCACACCTGCCAGCAGCGCCGATGAGGTCACGATACAGATTGCGCAATGGCAGATAAGTAATCCGTCGCCTGCGCTGAGCGCCTGGGTTGGAAGCATATTTGGGTCTGATGCGCCTGCTGAGCTACCGGAGGCATCCGATTTGAGCTTTGATGGTTTCTCGATTGGCAATATCTCTGCGGTGCCCGAAACCGGAGATGAAGTGCAAGAGTTTCAGATTGCGCTAATCGACTTTCGCGGCATGAGCGAGCGGGGGCTCGATGCGATGATGTTGGAGGGCTTATCTTTCCGTGCTGAGGACGCGGAGGACGGCACGCAGGCAAACATTTCTCTGGGGTCGTTGCAAGCGGTCGGCTTGGGCGAAGTGATTGCCAAATCCGTTACCAGTGGGCTTTATGAAGAACGCTCCGACCCGTCCGAACTGTTCGGTCTACTGGCGGCAAATCCAGGCGATCCCGGTTATGATACCATCCGTCTTGAAGCCTTCGATTTTGATGCCGCCGGTCTTAAGATCGGCCTTCCGGCTTACAATGCCGATGTCACGCGGGACGCGCAAGGACGGGCGGTTCGAAGTGTCGTGACACCGTTTACGGCAACCGTTTCGGCTGACCCTGAGGGCGAACTGGGCGGAGAACTGGCCGGTCAGCTTGGACTGCTTGGTTATGAAACCCTGACCCTGAGCGGGGCGGGTGATAGCAAGATTGATCATGAGACAGACCGGATCATGGCTGAAGCGACCGCAAATTATTTTGAGCTTAAAGACGGTTTCCGTATCTCTATGGGGGCAGATTTTGGTGGATTGCAGGCCCTTTACAATGGTTTGGCCGAAAGCGGTGGCGAAGCGTCTGATGGCCGCCCGTTTGTCCTTGACGATTTTTTGCCGGAGCTGATTTTACATAGATTGCAGCTGACCTTTGATGATAATTCTTTCATGGATCGCGCCTTCGCCGCTGCGGCTGCCAGAGATGGCGGCACACCGGAGGAGCTGAAGAATCAGGCCACACAGATGTTGGGACTTGCCCCTGTCTTTGCCGGATCCGCTGGGATTGATCCTGACCTGGTCACCGAACTGACCAGTGCGCTGGGCGCGTTTATCTCTGATCCGGGTAAGTTGACCCTGACCATGGAGCCTGAAACACCAGTGACGGCTGCCATGCTTGATGACCCTGCGCAGTTGACCAAAGATGTGCTTGGCTTCTCTGCTGTGGCTGAATAGGGCGCCGGGGATTTGCAAGAACAGGACGCGCAATCTGATAAACGAGCTGTGCGCTTTGCATTTCATCGAGAAACCCGCCATATAGCTCTATGAAGATAGCGTTTTTTGGAGATGTGGTGGGCCGTCCGGGTCGACAGGCGGTAGAAGACTATCTGCCGGATGTCCGACGCGATCTCCAACTCGACTTTGTGGTTGTGAATGCAGAGAATGCGGCAGGCGGTTTTGGGTTGACCGCCAAGATAGCTGAAACCTTTTTCGCAGCTGGCGCCGATTGCCTGACTTTGGGCGATCATGCCTGGGACCAGCGTGAAGCGCTGACCTTTATCGAGCGCGAAGAGCGGCTTTTGCGGCCGGTCAACTATCCTGAAGCGGCCAATGCACCGGGCAAGGGGGCCAATCTGTTTACGCTGGACGATGGCCGGCGGGTTGGGGTTGTCCAGACCCTTGGCACAGTGTTCATGAAAATTGCGCTGGACAATCCGTTTGGGGCCACTGACAGGGCGCTCGACTCCTTGCCATTGGGCACTGTAGCTGATGCCGTTATCGTTGACATTCATTGCGAGGCGACCAGCGAGAAGATGGCCATGGGGCATTTCTGTGATGGCCGCGCGAGCCTTGTGGTCGGAAGCCATACTCATGTGCCGACCGCCGATCATCAGATCCTTCCCGCCGGTACGGCTTTCCTGACAGATGCCGGAATGTGCGGCGATTATGACAGTGTGATTGGCATGCGCAAAGAAATTTCGATTGAGCGTTTTGTCACCCAGCTTCCAGGATCACGTTACCAGCCCGCAGACGGAGAGGGGTCACTTAGCGGTGTCTTTGTTGAAACGGATGACCAGAGCGGACTTGCGCGCCGTGTCGAGCCTATCAGGGTCGGCGGAAGATTGTCGGCGAGTTTGCCCAGCTTGTCCTAGCGGTCAGGCAACCTGGGACAAACTAGCCCCGGTTGGCAAGTGTCGTTTGTTGGCGGGCCGATCATGCAGATATGTCGCCGCACCAAACAGATAGCCCTGCACATAGCTGGCTGGGCATTTGCGTGCCCAGCGATACTCTTCAGCCGTTTCAACGCCTTGGATGAGGACTTGCGCACCAATATCATTTAGCCGATGCATCATCTTATCGGAAAGTTCTTGGGCGGATGGCTGGGCAATCATCGCTTTGAGCCAGTCAGGATCAATTTTTACAATAGCAGGCTCAAGCTCGATCACGCGGACCAGATTGGACGTTTTCGGGCCAAATCCGTCAACTGCGATTTGGAAACCATAGGCGCGGAGTTTGCGTCCCAGCAAAGCAAGCGCATCATCGGACCCGATGCGTTGCTCTGAAATTTCGCAGACAATATTCTCCGGGTCCATCCCAAGACGATCCGCTAATGCTGCAAACTCGACAAACAAATCCTCCGACCGGATCATCAAATGGCAGACGGTTGGATTAAGGTTCACAAATAGCCGCGTTGACGGCATGTCCCAAGCTGCCGCGTTGACAAGATGTACGGCAAGACAAGCCCAGTCAGCCTCAAAAGCGCTTGCCGGATCAAGTTGGCCAAAAAACTCCAATGGCGGGATCGGGACGCCATTCTTGAGCGGGCGGGCAAGAGCCTCTACCCCATAAAGGCGGCTGCAATCATTGTCGAGTGTGTAGATGGGCTGGAAAGCGGTTCGGATTTCATACTCACCAAAAGCGGCGGCATTGAAACCGCCAGGCAATTTCCGCAACTGTGTTTTGAGATTCGTCGAAGTCATAGTCGGCACCCATTTTCGATATTATCCGGTAGCGCAAATTTGTTAATTTACCCCAAAGAGAACCGCGTCATGTCCGCGACCGTAAACTGGGCTCTGTTTTATCCATGCGGCCAAAATTTTCCCTGAAACAGCCCTTGCTCTTTTCGTATGTGGTGTGCTGGGGTAATGGCCTTTCATAGCATTCGCGCAAGACCAAGGGAGTTCGCATGGCCGGCCACAGTAAATGGGCAAATATCCAGCACCGTAAGGGCGCACAGGACAAGAAACGTTCAGCGCTGTTCTCGCGCCTGTCCAAAGAGATTACCATTGCATCGAAAATGGGCGGCCCCGACCCCGATGGGAACCCGCGTCTTAGGCTGGCCATCCAGAACGCCAAGGGCCAATCCATGCCCAAAGACAATATCAAACGCGCAGTTGAGAAAGGCCAAGGCGGCGGCGGGGAAGACTATGAAGAGGTCCGCTATGAGGGGTTTGGCCCGGGTGGTGTCGGCATTATTGTTGAAGCATCTACCGATAATCGCAATCGTGCCGCGTCGGAGATTCGCACTGCTTTCTCGAAAAATGGTGGCAATCTGGGCGAGACAGGCTCCGTATCGTTCGGCTTTGATCAGGTCGGCGAGATCGAGTTCGCCTCTGATGTGTCGGATGCGGAAACGATGATGGATGCCGCCATTGAGGCGGGTGCCGAAGACGTTGAAAGTGATGAGGACGGCCATTTCATTTACACTGGAAGGGAAGACTTGCAGACCGTTTCTGACGCCTTGCAAAGCCATTTTGGTGAGGAGGTTACTGCCAAATCAACCAAGCTTGTCTGGAGACCTCAGAATATGGTGCCGATTGAAGGCGACGCGGCCTCAACCCTGATGAAATTGCTCGATGTGCTTGATGAGCTTGATGACGTTCAGAATGTCTACGACAATTCGGAATTGTCTGACGCCGAAATGGAGCGCCTCGCTGCGGAGAGCTAGGCTGTCAGGCGGCGCTGCTATTGGTCGTCAGTTGCAATCCGACCGCTCCGATCAGGATCAGGGCGATAAAGCCGTATTGTATTGGCGTGAGCTTGTCGCCGAGAAAGATGCTACCGATGATTGCCAAGGCCAGAATGCCCACGCCCGACCAAATGGCGTAAACGGCTCCGACGGGCAGAAGATCCAAGGCCGGGGCGAAGGCCCAGAAACAGATTATGTAGAAGAAGACCGCTGCGCTCACCCAGGTCAGGTTCTGCAAGCCTTGGGACTGTTTCAGGCACAGCGTTGCGATGATTTCGAATATGATAGCGATTGCCAGATAATGCCAGCCATTCATATTTTTGCGCGCTCCAATAGCCGGTCAAACGCTGCCCAGAATTGTGCCCGCTTGTCCTCTTTTTCCATAAGGATTTCGTGCCGCGCGCCGGCGACCGTGATATGTTCGCAATCGGGCAGCAGTCCGGCGATGCGCTTGTGCGCTTCATTCTCTACGAGCTTTTCTTCCTCGGCGGTCGCGATCATGACGGGCAGAGCGAGGCGGCGAATTTTTTTCGCTTTGGCAAATACGGCAAAGATTTGTAGCGACGCACCAAGCCATCCCCAAGTCACCGGCCCAAGCAACAAGTCGGGCTTGGCGTCGGTCAGATCACGGTTCATCTGCCAGTGTTCCTGATCATGGGTGACAATGTTTGTCTCAAATGTCTCTGGAGGCCCCGGCTGCTGGGCATAATCGGTCGAGCGACCCATAACCCGCATGGCCCAGACCAGATAGCGAAAGCCGAACACAGGCTCTTTGATGCCCCACATTGGCGCACAGAAGGCAGCCGCATCGACTTTGACCAGATCCTCGGCCATCGCCGCCAGTGCAATTGCCCCGCCCATGGAATGGCTCAGCGCAATATGTGGGCGCGGAAGCCGGTCTTCGAGTTTGGCGAGGCCCTTGGAAAGCGCCGCCATGAATGTTTCAAACCGGTCGATATGGCCTTTGCCGCGGTCGGCGAGCAAACGGTCTGAAAGCCCCTGACCTGGCCAGTCGAGGATCAATACGGCAAAACCGCGCGTCAGCAATTGTTCTGCCGTGCGGAAGTATTTCTCGATAAATTCCGAACGACCCGGGCAGACAATGGCAGTGCCGCGCGCCTTTGTCGGGTCACGGGAGGGGATCATGCAGGCACGCAAGTTTCGGCCCTCGGAACCTTCAAACCAGACAGGCTCTGCACCTTCTGGTACCGGATTGCTCGGGATGTTTACAAAAGATGCAGGGTCTTGCGCTTGCATATCTATCATTAGAAAACCCGCCCCGCTTTGACGTGGGGCGGGCACCTGTTTTTTTATGGAGTTCGCCGCGTTTTAAGAGAACTTCGACATCAGCGATTGTAGCTGCATAGCGACTGACATGTCGCCGTCTACTTTGAGCTTGCCCTGCATGAAGGCCATTGTGCCGTCCAGTTCGCCAGCTTGCAGCTTTTTGAAATCGTCCCATGACACTTTGATGGTTGCGTCAGCATCGCCATCATCATTGCTCGCGCTGCCGCCCGGGCCGTCGATCAGCAGTTTGCCTTCGTCACCAAAGTCGAATTTTACTTTTTTGCCGAATGCACCGCCGCCTGCAACAGCTGCAGCGGCTTTGGTTGTGAGTTCTGCTAAATCCATTTCATATCTCCTGTCATGGCATTTGGCAGACTAAACAGACCTTGCGCCCAAATTGCAAGCCCTTGGGCGCAAGCTGGCCTTTCAAATTGGCCCTGTTTGACGAAAAATGCGGTGTCACGCCCGCTAGAAAATCACTGACCTCTTCACTTTCTGTTATCTGGATGTTTGATAAATTAACAAAATGGACAAATCTGTTCTCCTCAAAGCTGTTTTTGCGATCACGCTCTGGCTTGCCTTTGCAATGTCGGCGCGTGCAACAACCTTGTCCGCAGACTTTGAAATTCAGCTTGTAACTGGCGTCGGGTTTACCCCCCAGACGGTGGCGCTGGAGAATACATATACAAGCGCGGTCCCGATCTGCACCTATAATTTGCCATCTGTCACCAGTCCGCCCGTTGTTCCCCGCGTCGCCAATATCACCGCGACCAGCTTTGATCTGAGTATCCAGTCCATGCCTGATACCAATCCGGGCGTGACCGGCAATGTCCATTGTATCATTGCCGAAGAGGGCTTGCATAGTTTGCCGGACGGACGCCAGTTTCAGGCGATTACCGCGACGGTCTCAAACGTTTTAGGACTGGAGGCAGGTAATTTTGAGGAGACGGTTGATATTTCGGCCAGTATTGCCACAAGTTTTACCAATCCGATCGCGCTTGGAGCTGTCATCTCCAGCAATGATACACGCGCCAGCACCTTTCATGCGAATGATTGCGACAACCGGGCCAATGAGCCTTTTCTCTCTGGTCTCACCGATGGTATTTGCGTTGGCTATCATATTGGTCAATTGCCGGATATGGAGCCGCCAAATCAGTCCTATGCCGCCGAAACGGTCGGGGTGATTGTTGTCGATGAAGGCAGCGGCACAACCGGCACAGTTGTCTATGAGATCGCCCGCGGTCCAAACACGATTGATGGCGTGCGGACGAACGGGGCGACTTATACGGTCGGCGGTGATTTCGAGATAGGCGTCGCAACGCAGGCCGCCGAGAATGGCGGTCAGGGCGGCTGGGCTGTGCTTCTTGGGGCTGATCCCTTGCAGAATAACCGGCTTGATCTGGCAATTGACGAGGAGATCGCAGCCGGAGACATGTCGCGCGGCCACATCGCAGAAGTCGTCGATTATTGGGTGTTCCGAATGTTGCCAGCGCCCGAACTTGCGGCGAGCAAATCGGTCGAAGTGTTCGATCCGCTCGGCGAGGGCCTGTTCGCTGTGCCGGGCAATGATGTGCTTTACGAAATTACGCTGACGAATAATGGCGCTGGGCCAGTGGACAATAATTCGCTGTTCTTTGTTGACCGGCTGCCGCCGGAACTTGTGTTTTTCAATGGCGATGCCGATGGCCCCGGGCCGGGCACAGGCGCTGTGATCTTCAACGGCGCAGGCTCGGGTCTGAGCTTCAATCCGGCAAGTGATCTTGCTTTTGCTAGCGGCGGTCTTGCGCCCTCCACCTTTGCAGATTGCACTTACACGCCTGTGGCCGGTTTTGATCCTTTGATCCGTTTTGTCTGTTTCAATCCGCAAGGGGAGATGCAAGCGGGGCCGCCTGCGCCGTCGGTCACGCTGACGTTTCGGGCAAGACTGCAATAGATAGGTGCGCCAGAGCCTGACAAAAAGAAGCCTTGACCTCCCCAGCGCAAGGGGTTGCAAACTTAGCCGATGTCTTGGGAAGAATCTATAGAAGAGCTTCGCCGCCGCGAAAGGCTGGCCGAGAAAATGGGCGGGGAAGAACCCGTCAGTCGCCAGCGTGGTCGCGGAAAATTGACGGTCCGTGAGCGTGTTGCCTTTCTGGCGGACCCGGGCAGCTTTCACGAGATCGGCAAGATTGCAGGCCGGGCGACTTATAATGAGCATGACGAGCTTGTCGGCTTCATGCCGTCCAATTCGGTTATGGGTCGGGCAGAGCTGAACGGGCGGCCCGTCTTTATTCTTGGCGATGATTTCACCGTGCGCGGCGGGGCGGCGGACGCCTCCATTCGCGGCAAGCTTTTGCAGTCGATCAAACAGGCCAGCGAGTACCGAATGCCTTTTGTCCAATTGATCGACGGAACCGGCGGGGGCGGCTCGATCAAGATGTTTGAAGCGGATCCGCGCACCTATATTCCCGAGACGCCCGGTTGGGAGTATATCGTCGAGGGGATGGGCGAGGTGCCTTATGTTTCGCTGGGGCTTGGCCCTTGTGCGGGCATGGGGGCGGGGCGGCTGGCGGCAAGTCACTTTTCTGTGCTGGTCAAAGAGCTAAGCCAGGTCTTTGTGGCGGGGCCACCGGTCACCCGCGCGCTTGGCGAGGATGTGACCAAGGAGGAGCTTGGCGGCTGGCAGATACAGGCACGTAATGGCACCGTTGATAATGTGGTAGATACCGAGGCCGATGCATTTGAAGCGGCGCGCAAATTTCTCTCCTATCTTCCGTCCAGCGTGCATGAACTACCGCCCGTCACCGAACCTACCGATGATCCGGCACGCAAAGACGAGCGGCTTATCTCGATTGTACCGACCGATGGCAAGACGGCGTATAAGCCGCGCAGTATTGTCGAGGCGTGTGTAGATCTTGGTACGTTTTTCGAGATTGGCGAGCAATGGGGGCGGGGCATTGTGACCGGCTTTGCGCGGATTGACGGGCATCCGGTGGGTGTGCTTGCGGGGGATCCGTTCTTTCTTGATGGGGCATGGACGGCGGATGTTTGTGACAAGGTGACCCGTCATATGGATTTGTGTTCGACCTTTCACTTGCCGGTGGTCCATTTCGTCGATTGTCCGGGCTTTGCGTGCGGGGTGAAGCATGAAACCGCTGGTGTGACGCGGCGCGGCGTTCGGGCAATGTCGGCGGTTTATCAGGCGACGGTGCCCGTTTGCGCAATTGTGATCCGCAAGGCTTATGGGCTGGCGGGGTCTGCCATGATGAACCCGTCCAAGGCGAAATGGCGCTATTGCTGGCCGTCAGGCGATTGGGGGTCGCTGCCAATGGCGGGCGGAATTGAGGCGGCCTATCGCAAGGAACTGCTCGAAGCGGACGATCCAGATGCTTTGCTCAAACAGCTTTATAAAAAGTTTGACGCAATTGCTTCGCCGTTTCGGACGGCGGAAAGTTTTTATGCGGAGGAAATTATCGACCCGCGCGAGACGCGGCCGCTCCTTGTTGACTTTGTCCATCATGCCAGGCGGGTGCTGATCCCGGGAAAGACCGCGTTCGGCCCCCGCCCTTGAGATGTAAATCGAAGCTGCGTCCTTACGCGTTTTGCCACTCGCCATTGCCGGCGCGGCAAAGTGTGAACTGCTCTGTCAATGGCGCTTCGCCGCGAATGGTGTAGGTTTCCTCGACCGTGCGGCAGGGCTCGCCCGCTTCATTTGTGGACGTGTTGACGAGGGTGATCGTACCATTGCTGCCTGTTTGGGCCGAGCGCCATGTCTCGCTGTCCGATTGCCCTTCGACCACTTCGGCAAGCGCGACGGCACGCGGCTCGCGATCATCGGATTTGAGCCGTCTTGCAATCACAACGCCTGCGGCTGCGGCCCCCACGGCGGCGAGTGCGCAAACGCCGTTCGAGCCGTTAAGCACGCGGCACCCAAGATAACCGGCAACAGCGCCTGCGCCGCCGCCAATCAGGTCACGGTTCGAGATATTGCCGAACCCGCCGCCATCCGTGGTGCAGCCCGTTATCATCATGCTCGCGGCCAGAAGACCTGACAGGCTAAGGTTCGTTTTCTTGCTCTTGTTCTTCATCTTGGTGTCCTCCGTTTTCTTGCGCTGATGCGCCCCATAATAGAAGGCTTAAAGAGCACCAGATCATGGCGCAATTCAAACCGGAAAGCGGCAGAAACGTGTTCGTCTGCAGGGGAAGTGGTGGGGCCTTCCGGGGCCCTCACATAGCCATGCGCGTGCGCCGGAATAATTCCTAGCGAGAGGCGGTTATAAGCTTGGTCCGTTCGCGGGGGGAAAGAAGCCGCCATTTTCCTTCGCGAAGACTGCCAAGTTCCAAGGGGCCAATGCGTGTTCGGTAGAGATCGTAGACGCGTAGCTCTACGAGGTCGCACATGCGCCGGATCTGCCGGTTACGGCCTTCGTTCAGGATAAAGCGCAAGCTGCGTTTGCCAAGGCGGGTGACTTTGGCAGGGCGAAGCTGGCGGCCATCAAGAGAGAGGCCGTGGCAGAGCTTTTGGATCTTGGCTTCGGTGATCTCGCCTGTGACTTTGACGATGTACTCTTTATCGAGTTTGCTGTCTGGTCCGATCAGCGCTTTGGCCAGTACGCCATCTTCGGAGAGGAGCAAGAGCCCGCGTGAGTCCATGTCGAGGCGGCCAAGCGCGGGCAGGCTGGCTCTGGCGCTGGGCGGGGTGCCGGAGCCGATGAGATTGGCTTTGGTCAAAAGGCGTGCGGCGGGGATTTGCCCTTCTTCTGGTTGGGCGGAGACGATGCCCTCGGGCTTGTGGATGACAGCGGTGAACTTGGTTTCAAGGCTGGCGGCCGTTTTGGCATTGAGGGTGAGAGTTTGGCCGGGTTTTATTTTGTGGCCAGGCGAAGAGATTTTTACGCCGTCAATTTCGACCAGTCCTTTCTCGATCAAAGCTTCCGCCTCGCGCCGCGAACATAGGCCCGACTG
>CALLUH010000214.1 GCA_938011445.1 uncultured Hyphomonadaceae bacterium | reverse complement strand
TTGGGCGGCCCGAATATGCAAAGCATCGGCAAGCCTAAATCGCAGGGGAGCAATGGACGCGGGCAGTTTTTCATGCTGGACTTATGACCGAAGCGTAATGTTTAGAGGTCTAATATGTTCAGCCTATTGGGATTATTCGGCAAAGCATCAGCCAAGATTATTGCGACATTTGTCATGGTGATTGTGCTCATGTTGCTCGGATTTGCGTTTTTTCCGGGGCTTTTGAACAGGCTCTCGGATGTCGCCAACTTACTTGAGAGCTATGTCCGCAATCCAAATCTCGACGAGCAGGGCACATTCCTGTTTCGTACGCTCATCAATGAGAACACAATTTTCGGCATTCTGACAACAATCATTGCCCGCGCTGTGGTCGAGTTCTTCGCATGGATGTTCGGGTCGATCTGGAAAGCGATGCGCGGGCCACGCACGCCGCGCGAAGCTGACGGCTATTATTAAGATATTAACCGGCATCCCCTTCACTTTCACTTGAGAATGAACGGCCCTTGCTTGGCGTCGCCCTTTACGCGCGTTAGCCTGACAGGGAAATATGACGCTAGCGTCATGAATTAGAACGCAAACAGACATAACAGGATATTGCCATGCAGCCACGCTCCCTAAGCATTCCGCGCAACCGGACCACTTTCAGCTTTTCGAGCGTTTTCTCCGCCTTCATCTATCCCGCTTTGGGGCTTGGCCTGTTGAGCGCAATGATCCTGCTCGGCGCGTTTTTGTCTGGCGTGCAATTGCATTGGTATTATCTGCCGCTCGGGCTTGGCGTGGCGGGCTTTGCGGTGTTCCTTTGCAATCTGGGGATCGGGCCGATGCATCGGGTCTGGCAACACAGGGCGGGCGAGATTACCGGCTTTGGCCGCGTGATTGTGGCGTTCAATCTGGCCCTCGCCATGCAAGGCAAAGTCACCGATTGGGTCAATTATCATTCCCAGCATCACCGCTTTGCCGACAAGCCGGGCGATCCGCACAATCCGTTTGAAAGTAAGCGCTGGGCATGGGTCGGCTGGATCATCTGGCGCGACCCGAACGATATGAAACGGCCAATGCCGCTCTGGATCAAGGAAAACGCGGCGGCGCGGTTTCTGGACAATAAGTATCATTCGATTTCGCTCTTGGTGCATGTTTTACTGCCTGCACTGGCATATCTTGTGACATGGATGCTCGGCGGCTCACTGATCCTTGTCGGGATTATCCATGCCAGCGTGATTATTGGCCGGGCGGTGCAGTTTCATGCCACAACGCTCGGCATCAATGTGCTGGGGCATCTGCCGACCCCGCGCTGGGCCGACCATCTCATGGCGCTCTTGACGGGCGGGGAAGCCTATCACGACCATCATCATGACGAGCCAGCGAGCGCGCTGCATCTGCCGCGCAAAGGTCTGTTCAATCGGATCTTTGATTATAATGGCACGACGCTGCTCGTATTCGAAAAACTCGGCTGGGCAAAGAATTTGAAGATCGCGCCGCAATTTGCTTGATACTTGTTCCCTTTGCGCTTGCGCGCAAAATGGAACGTGGCTCCGCCAGCTCAGGGCTGATTTAATGTTTGTTCCCTTTGCGCTTGCGCGCAAAATGGAACGTGGCCCCGCCAGCTCAGGGCTGCTTCGCAAGCAACCAAGGTCCGCATCCCCAGCGAATGCTGGGGTCTATGGCGGCATGTCCGGTCTCAAATTGTATAAGCGCCAGGAATGCGGAGCTAGTTCGTCTTCTCGCCTTCCCCCGGCGGTGGGCCTTCCCAGCCGAACACGTCCTCAAGCCCAACTCCAAACAGGCGGGCAATTCGGAATGCGCTTTCGAGCGAGGGGGAATACCGCCCCTGCTCTATGGCGATGACAGTCTGGCGGGTCACACCGATGGCCTTACCCAAAGCCGCTTGGGACAGGCCGTCATGGGCCTCACGCAGCTCACGCACACGATTGGTAATCGGGGGACGTTTGGGCATTGGCTACAATCCGGCGCGGTAGAGATAGATTTTGGCGCCATTGCTTACAATTCCGGAGAATAGGAAGTTCGCCAATATGAGTTGGACCAGATGCTCTTTCGATGCACCTGTGAAATAGGCAAAGACCGCGATACCAAGCAAGCTCGCCATGGCAAGCCCTCCCGCATGGCCCGCCCGCGCTGCAGTTTGCCAGTCGCGTTCATCGGCAGGCTCGCGCGCATCTTCGAGATTTGAAACAGCAGCCCAGATCGCTCCCCCACTGTGGCCGGCAATCAGGAGCACTGCCATGCCAATGATCAAGCCGAGAATCCGACCGCCGTGCATGTCCCCGCCCTGCTGGTGAACCACGTGCAGCATTCCGGCGAAGCAGAAGCTCGCCAAACAAAGGGCGAAGAGGCTGACAAAGGCCATCTTCTCTCGAAAAGACATTGTGCGGCCTTCCATGATTTCGATAATTTTTCCGGCCAGCGTCTTCTTATCGTCCGGCATAGATACATCTCCATGTACAATATTTCTTACATCTCTTATATGTATATTATTTTTGACATGTCAAATTTTTCTTATACTTTCTGTAATTACCTTGCCCCCGAACCAAGGCTCCCCTACATAGGCGCTCCGATAGCTGCACGGGTTTTTGAGCCCGTTGGAGAGTAAGATGACCTATGCCCCTGCCCCCTATATGGGCGGCACCAATAGTCTTGGCTTTGATAAGCCGCCGTCAGAGACGCGCGTTGTGG
>CALLUH010000213.1 GCA_938011445.1 uncultured Hyphomonadaceae bacterium | reverse complement strand
AGCAATTGCGGTTCGCCCTCCACTCCGTCAAATTCAAAACTTACCCCACCGACCGCTTCGAACTCTTTTTCCGAGAGCTGCCCGTCACCATCTGCATCATAGTTCGCAAATTCCATAGGTTCGGCAGGCACAAGTTCGATCGATTGAAACCCGTCAGGCAAAGTGAACCCGTACAGGAACGCAGCATCATCCATCCCCATCACATCGAGGAATCCCGCCTCTTCGCGGCTCAGAAAGCCATCATTATCGAGATCCAGATGCTCGAATGTGCTGCTGTCGGCCATGCTTGGCATGGACGTAATAGCAAAACAGGCGGCAAGACTTGTTCCAATAATGCCAAGCGTCTTACGGGGATGGTGAACGATTTTCATGGCGATGCCTTTTAGTCGAGGTTGCGTTTGTGCCGCCTCGGCCGCGCTGACATATTCCGAAATCAGCCCGCGTACCGTGTCGCTCACCGTCACGCCCTGTTTGCGGCACGCTTCAACCAGCGCCCGTTTCATCCCATAGGGCAAGCGCACATCCAGCATCTCGCTTTTCTTCTCGGAGCGTTTAGATTTCGGTGACTTCATCATCAAGCTTCTTTCAATCTACCAGCGCATGTCTTGGCAACATTTGGAGCCAAGCCCTTCAACCGATAGCTTAAAACAAAGAAGCCGTCCTACGCGACCAAAATTATGTCATCACAAATGAAAAGCAGCCAATTTTGGTGATAAAACACCATTTAACCAGTCCAAGGTGCGATAGCGCCGAGTTCAGCAGCCCTCGGCATCCAAGCAATAGATGTAAGGATAAACCACATCATAACGAACTGCCGGTTCACCATCGACAAGCTTGGGGTCGAATCTCAGCCTTTCCGTGGCCGCGCGCGCGCTGTCCACAAAACCGTCATGGCTACACGTCACCTCAATGTTAAACGGCTCCCCGTCCTTTGACACATCAAACTCCGCTTCACATTCTGCGCTGATACCCGCCTCCAGCATGGGCTGCGGATAGACAATCCATGTCGGCGGTGCAATCGGCCGCGCATCGCGGTCAAGCTCCGCCGTGCTTGGGCCAGCCAGAAAAGCAAATGTGCCAAAAGTCAGCGCGAGCAATCCGCCAGTTGTTTTCACGGGGTTTTTGATAAGGGTCATGGTCGTATCCTCGATAATCTGTTGCAGTTTCACCCGTTCAGACCGTTTCAGATAGGCGTCGATAAAGCAGCGCATGGCGTGGCTGGCAGTAATACCGTCGCGCTCGCAGGCTGCCTTGAAAGCTTCCTTTTTGGAATGCGGAATACGCACTTCCAGTGTCTCGGATTTCTTTTCGGGGCGTTTGTCAGCCATCACATCCTCTCATCATCAGTCTGACGGACCTGCACAGATCAGCAAGCCACACAAACTATAGAAACCGGAATACAGTCAGGACGCGAGCAAAACCGTGTCGGGACAGCCGAATATCGCCCCGAATCCCGCAAAAAGCCCTGATTAAGCTGAGATGAGATTAAGCCATAGGGGGCTCGCCGCCAACAAAACTGCGCCGAGCACCAGCCTGTATATCACAAATGGCAAAAAGCTGATCCGCTCAAGCAGCTTCATCAGAATAGCAATCGACGCATAACCAGACAGTGCCGACAGGACCAATACAATCATACCGTCCTGCATCGTGAGCGAGATTGTCCCGGCCTCCGCCGTAAACAGCTCCAGAAACGCATATGCCCCGCTCGCCACAATCAAAGGCGCGCCAATCAGCATCGAAAACCGCGCCGCTTCCACCCGCGAAAACCCATAAGCCCGAGCCGCCGTCATCGTAATCCCCGACCGGCTCGTCCCTGGCACAAGCGCAGCAATGGCCTGCGTTGCGCCAATCACAGCCGCCTGCGCAAAGCTCATATCCGCCTCGGTCCGCGACGTAACCGGCCGGCTATCCGCCCACCAAAGCGCCAGCGCAAACACCACCGTCGAACCGATCACCACCCACACGCTCCGCATGGCCAGCTGCACCGTCTCGGGAAACTGCGTAAACGCCACGCCAATCAGAAGCGCCGCCGGAAGCGAGGCCAATATCAACAGTGCCAATCGCGCATTGCCCGACAAGCCGCCCGAACGCCCAATCCCGACCAGCTCCAACCCGCCCCGAACAGCCCGCCAGACATCGGCGCGGAAATAGACAAGCACCGCCAGCAACGTCCCCAAATGCGCCATGGCATTAATCAGAATTTCATCGTCCCCGACCAGCCCGAAGATACCGGCGACGAGCAAGACGTGACCCGACGAGGAAATTGGCAACCATTCGGTTATGCCTTGCACGACCGACAGGATAAGCAATTGGAGTAATGACATCGAGACCCCCGTTTCCAGTGCCTAATTAGGGTGTTCGCACAATGCTGGCCAGTCCAAATTATGAATATCAAAAAAATATGTTATAGGCCATGCTTGAACAGCGAGACTATCCTTTGTCTAAACTCATCAGAATTGATGAGTATTAAAATAATATGCATTATCTATTTTCCGCTTGCCTTCGGTGATCCAACAGCTTAAGACCGCGCTCCCACGCTAATTTTGGAGCCCCCAATGGCGCAATCCATGCTGCAATTCATCCATGTTGATCGCAAAACCCCGACAAAGCGCGGTGCCAAGCGGCGTAAGGACGATTTCAACGAGATTTATGGCGACTACAAGCCCGCCAAAGCCGCCGAACAGGCTTCGCGCTGCTCCCAATGCGGCGTGCCGTTTTGCCAACAGGGCTGCCCGCTTTCCAACAATATTCCCGACTGGCTCCTGCTTGCGGCGAATGGTCGGCTCGAAGAGGCCTATCATGCAAGCTCCGCGACCAATAATATGCCCGAAATATGTGGCCGCATCTGCCCCCAGGACCGCCTCTGCGAAGGCACCTGCGTCATAGAGCAATCCGGCCACGGCACCGTCACCATCGGCGCGGTCGAAAAACACATCACTGACACAGCATGGGAGGAGGGCTGGATTGTCCCCATCGATCCGCCGCACGAACGCGCTCAAAGCGTCGGCATTATCGGTGCTGGCCCCGCAGGGCTCACCGCCGCCGAAGAACTGCGCCGCAAAGGCTATCAAGTCACCGTTTATGACCGCTATGATCGTGGCGGCGGCTTGCTCGTCTATGGCATCCCGGGTTTCAAGCTCGAAAAGCAAGTGGTCGCCCGCCGTCTCGCCCATCTCGAAGCGGGCGGCGTCACCTTCAAATATAATGCCGAAATTGCCGAAAAAACGATCAGCGGCACATCCATAAGCTTTGCCGATCTGCGCGCCGAACATGACACCGTCCTGATCGCCACAGGCGTCTACAAGCCCCGCGCCTTGAAGATTGACGGTCTCGAAGGCGCCGGCGTCCTCGAAGCGCTCGATTTCCTGACCGCCTCAAACCGCAAAGGCCTCGGCGACAAAGTTCCCGCTTTCGAAGCTGGCGACCTGGACGCAAAAGACAAGCGCGTCGTCGTAATCGGCGGCGGAGACACCGCAATGGATTGCGTCCGCACAGCCGTCCGCCAGGGCGCAAAATCGGTCACTTGTCTCTATCGGCGCGACAAGGAAAACATGCCCGGCAGCGCCCGCGAAGTCCAGAACGCGGAAGAAGAGGGCGTCGTCTTCGAATGGCTTGCCGCTCCTGAAGAAATCGTCCGCGCCGAGACGGGCGAACCCAGATCCGTCAAAGCCTCCCGCATGAAGCTTGGCGCGCCAGACGCTTCCGGTCGCAAACGCCCTGAAGCCACCGGCGAACAGTTCGACGTCAAAGCTGACATGGTGATCTGCGCCTTGGGATTCGACCCCGAAGACTTGCCAAAGCTTTGGGGCCAGTCCGGTCTCGTCGTCAATCGCTGGGGCGCGGTCCAAATCGACTTCCGAACCATGGAAACGCGCCTGCCGGGCGTCTATGCCGCAGGCGATATTGTCCGCGGCGGCTCCCTTGTCGTCTGGGCCATCAAAGACGCGCGTGACGCAGCCGACGCCATGCACACTCAAATGGCCCAGATAGCAAAATCAGCCCAACAGGCAGCGGAGTAAACCCATGACCGGACCAAACACGCACTTCCTTGACGCCCGCCAAAAGCTGATCGACGCCCACGCCTATAATCCGGACGACGAACATTCCGCCTGCGGAGTCGGGCTCGTTGCCGCCCTTGACGGCCAGCCGCGCCGCGAGATTGTCGAGATGGGCATAAAAGCGCTCAAAAATGTCTGGCACAGAGGCGCGGTAGATGCAGACGGCAAAACAGGTGACGGCGCAGGCATCCGCCTCGATGTCCCCCAAGAGTTTTTCCGCGACCAGATCACCCGCACCGGCCACACCCCGACCGATGCGCCGGTCTGTGTCGGTCAGATCTTCCTGCCGCGCACAGACTTGGCCGCCCAAGAAGCGGCCCGCACAATCGTCGAGCGCGAAATCCTCGCAATGGGTTTCTACATTTATGGCTGGCGGCAACCCCCCGTCAATGTCTCGATCATCGGTCAGAAAGCCGCCGACACTCGCCCTGAAATCGAACAGGTCATGTTCCGCGACGATCAGGACCGTGATGCCGACGCCATGGAACGGGCGCTCTATATCTGCCGTAGACGGATTGAACGTCGCGCCCGCGAACAGGGCATCCCCGCTTTCTATGTCTGCTCGCTCAGCCATAAATCGCTGATCTATAAAGGCATGTTTCTCGCCGAAGACATTGACGCTTTCTATCTCGACCTCAAAGACGAGCGCTTCGTTTCTTCTGTGGCGATTTACCACCAGCGCTATTCCACCAACACTTTCCCTCAATGGGCGCTCGCCCAGCCCTTCCGCATGCTCGCCCATAATGGCGAAATCAACACGCTCAAGGGCAATGTCAATTGGCTCAAAAGCCATGAAATCAAAATGGTCTCCGAAAGCTTTGGCGACCATCAGGATGACGTAAAACCCGTTATCGCGTCTGGCGGATCAGACAGCGCCGCGCTTGATAATGTCTTCGAAATGCTCTGCAAGGCTGGCCGCTCCGCCCCCATGGCAAAAGCGCTCCTTATCCCCGAAGCATGGTCCAAACGCGCCTCCATCATGCCCGAAAAGCACGCCGCGCTTTACCATTATTGCAATTCCGTCATGGAACCATGGGACGGCCCCGCCGCGATCGCCGCCTATGATGGCCGCTGGGCAATCGCTGGCCTCGACCGCAATGGCCTGCGCCCGCTGCGCTATGCTCTGACAGCGGACAATATCCTCGCCGTCGGCTCGGAGGTTGGCATGTGCCCGCTCGACAGCGACACCATTGTCCGCAAAGGCCGGGTCGCAGCCGGTGGGCTTATCGCGGCCGATCTCGAAACCGGAAAATTCTACGAGCATCACGAAATCATAGACATGCTCGCCAGCGAACATCCCTATCAGGACTGGCTCGAAAACGTCGTCGATCTCGAAGCCCAGATCGGCCCGGGCCCCGAACCGCGCATCTATGCCACCCGCGAAGAATTGCTCCGCCGACAGACCGCCGCAGGCGTCACAATGGAAGAGCTCGAACTCATCCTCGCCCCCATGGCCGAGCAGGGCAAAGAACCCATTGGCTCCATGGGCGACGACACCCCGCCCGCTATCCTGTCTGATAATTTCCGCCCGCTATCGCATTTCTTCCGTCAGAACTTCGCCCAAGTCACCAATCCGCCCATCGACCCCTTGCGCGAAGACCGCGTGATGAGCCTCAAGACCCGTTTCAAAAATCTGGGCAATATCCTCGCCACAGATGAGGGTCAAACCGATGTGTTCGTCCTCGACAGCCCGTTCCTGTCCAATGGCATGTATGCCCGCCTTTCGGGCGTCTTGGGCGAGGGCCTTACCGAGATTGACTGCACATTCCCCGTCGAGGGCGCAACCAATGATGGCGCAGCACTGAAAGCCGGCATAGACCGCATCCGCCGCGAAGCCGTCGAAGCAGTCGCCGCAGGCCGCGAACATATCGTCCTCACCGATGAACACCAGAACCCCGAACGCGTCGCCATCCCCATGATCCTCGCAGCGGGCGCGGTCCATGCCCATCTCGTCGCCGAGGGGTTGCGCAGCTTCTGCTCGATCACCGTC
This sequence comes from uncultured Hyphomonadaceae bacterium, assembly GCA_938011445.1. Taxonomy (GTDB): domain Bacteria; phylum Pseudomonadota; class Alphaproteobacteria; order Caulobacterales; family Hyphomonadaceae; genus CALLCD01. Next base: position 2,255 of record CALLUH010000213.1, on the reverse strand, counting down.
CGCGCCGCCGAATGTCTCGACACGCACTATTTCGCCGTCCTCATCGGCGTCGGCGCAACTTGCGTAAACCCATACCTCGCCCAAGACGGCCTCGCCGACCGCCACGAGCGCGGCCTGTTTGGCGACGCCAGCCTCGGCACCGTCGTGACGAATTACAAAAAGGCGATAGATGCGGGCCTCCTGAAAATCCTCTCCAAAATGGGCATCTCTGTCATCTCTTCCTATCGCGGCGGCTATAATTTTGAAGCGCTCGGCCTTTCGCGCGCCTTGGTCGCTGACTATTTCCCCGGCATGACCAGCCGCATCTCCGGCATCGGTCTCGCTGGCCTCGAAGAAAACGTCATCGGCCGCCACGCCCAGGCTTTTGACGAGCAAGTCACCGCGCTCCCCGTTGGCGGCTTCTATCGCCTCCGCGCGTCTGGCGAGCCCCATGCGCTTGACGGCAATCTCATCCACACGCTACAGGCCGCCTGCGACCGTGGCGACTATTCCATCTACCGCAAATACGCCCAGAGTCTGCGCAATCGCCCACCCGTCCAGCTCCGTGATCTGATGGATTTCAAATCCGCAGGCCACGCCAAGCCGCTCGAAACCGTCCAGTCAATCAACGAGATCCGCAAACGCTTCGTCACCCCCGGTATGTCCCTCGGCGCGCTTAGCCCCGACGCCCACGGCACGCTAAACGTCGCCATGAACCGCATCGGCGCAAAGTCCGTCTCCGGCGAGGGCGGGGAGGTCCGCGAACGCTACACCCCGCTGCCCAATGGCGACAATATGAACTCTGCGGTCAAACAGGTCGCCTCCGGCCGCTTTGGCGTCACGGCGGAATATTTGAACCAGTGCCGCGAAATCGAAATCAAAATGGCCCAGGGCGCAAAGCCCGGCGAGGGCGGCCAGCTCCCCGGCTTCAAAGTCACCGAGTTTATCGCCAAAAACCGCCACGCCACCCCGGGCGTCACGCTGATCTCCCCGCCGCCCCATCACGACATCTACTCCATTGAAGATCTCGCCCAGCTCATCTATGACCTCAAGCAGATCAATCCCGATGCCCGCGTCTGCGTCAAACTCGTCGCCCGCTCCGGCGTCGGCACCATTGCCGCAGGCGTCGCCAAAGCCAAAGCCGACGTCATCCTCATCGCGGGCAATGTCGGCGGCACAGGCGCAAGCCCGCAAACCTCGATCAAACATGCCGGCCTGCCATGGGAGCTCGGCCTAGCCGAAGCCCATCAGGTTCTCTCCATGAACAATCTGCGCGACAAAGTCACCCTACGGACAGATGGCGGCTTACGCACAGGCCGCGACATCGTCATGGCCGCCATGCTCGGCGCAGAAGAATACGGCATTGGCACTGCCAGCCTCGTCGCCATGGGCTGTATCATGGTCCGCCAATGCCACTCAAACACCTGCCCCGTCGGTGTCTGCACCCAAGACCCAGAGCTGATCAAAAAGTTCACCGGCAATCCCGACAAAGTCGTCAACCTGATGAGTTTCATCGCCGAAGACGTTCGCGAAACCTTGGCCGGGCTTGGCCTTGCCAGCCTCGACGAAGCCATTGGCCGCTCCGATCTTCTCGCCCAGGTCTCACGCGGGGCGGCCCATCTCGACGATCTCGATCTTAACCCACTCCTCGTTCAGGTCGCAGACGGCGCAGACGTCACCTACCAGCCCACCCGCCGCAACGAAGTGCCCGACACGCTCGACGCCCAGATCCTGCGCGACGCCGACCCGTTCTTCCAGCGCGGCGAAAAAATGCAGCTCTCCTATGGCGTCCGCAATGTCCAACGCGCCATCGGCACCCGCGCGTCGAGCGCCATTGCCCGAAAATTCGGTGAACGGTCCTTGGCCGAAGGGCGGCTCCATGTCCGGCTTGAAGGTTCGGCGGGCCAATCCCTCGGCGCATTTGCCGTACAGGGACTAACCCTCGACGTGACAGGCGACGCAAACGACTATGTCGGCAAAGGCCTTTCCGGCGCAACCATCATCGCCCGCCCGCCCGCAGATGCCAAATTCGACGCCTCGGAAAACGCCATCATTGGCAACACATGCCTCTATGGCGCAACCTCGGGCCGCCTCTATGCAGCAGGTACGGCAGGCGTTCGCTTTGCCGTGCGCAATTCAGGCGCAAGCGCCGTCATCGAAGGTTGCGGGGCCAATGGCTGCGAATATATGACCGGCGGCGAGGTTGCCATTCTCGGCCCCGTCGGCGACAATTTCGGCGCAGGCATGACCGGCGGCACAGCCTATATCTGGGACCC
>CALLUH010000212.1 GCA_938011445.1 uncultured Hyphomonadaceae bacterium | reverse complement strand
TCCGACAAGCTGGGCATAAGAGCCAGCCGAGCGGATCATCTGGGCACCTTTTTCGGGCTTCAGCTCGATATTGTGAATGATCGTACCGACCGGGATGTTTTTCAGCGGAAGCGTATTGCCCGGCTTGATGTCTGCGGTCTTCGACGAGATTACCTTGTCGCCGACGCCGAGACGCTGGGGTGCAATGATATAGGCCTGCTCGCCATCACTGTACTTGATCAGCGCAATGAAGGCTGTCCGGTTCGGGTCATATTCGAGCCGCTCGACGGTTGCTTCCATGTCAAATTTGTTGCGCTTGAAATCCACCTTCCGGTAGAGATTCTTCGCGCCACCACCAATCCGGCGCGCGGTGATGCGGCCACGATTATTGCGGCCACCAGATTTCGTCAGACCCTCGGTCAGCTTTTTGACCGGACGCCCTTTGTGCAGATCCGAACGGTCAACCAGAACAAGCTGGCGGCGACCCGGGGACGTAGGATTAAATGTCTTCAATGCCATTTGCGTCGCTCCTATAGGCCGGTTGTGATGTCGATGGCCGTATTGCCATCGAGCGTCACAATCGCCTTCTTGAAATCAGGCCGGCGACCAAGCGTTCCGCGGAAGCGCTTCGTCTTGCCTTTGACCCGGATTGTGTTGACCTTAGTGACTTTCACCTTGAAGAGCGCCTCGACGGCCTCTTTGATGGTCGCCTTGTCGGCATCAATCGCCACTTTGAAAATATATTTGCCATCCTCGGCAACCAGCGTGGATTTCTCCGTAATGTGGGGCGCGAGCACGGTGTCGTAATAATGGTTCTTTATCTCAGCCATGGCTTATTTCGCCTCCTTGGCACGCTTTGCGAGCAGGCGCGCAGCATAGTCTTTGTCCACCTTCGAGCGCGGCGGCTCTCCGGCGATCATTTCCTGACACTGGCCGAGCCAGTCTTCGGTTTTCGCTTTTTCGACCTTGCCGACTTTTTCAAGCGCGGCAGTGCGGTCCGCATCAGACAGAGCGACATAGCCGGTCAAAGTCCCCGCCCCGACGCCGCGAAGCGCTTTGGCGGTTTTTGGCCCAATGCCATCGACAAGCTGGATGTCGTCAATGAAATTATCCTTGGAAAACGGCGAAGCGCCTTGAAGTTTACCTTCAAAGCGCTGCGAAATGCCGTCTACGGCGTCTTTTGTGAGAACCAGTGTCTTGCGGCGCATCACGTCATATACATTAAGCCCGATCACCGGAAGCACATCGACGTTTGGAATGTTCCGCGCCGCTTTGGCGAAATTCTCGTCAACCGACACGCCGCCAATGATCAGCGCATTCTCGATGCCGAGACCGGCAAGCTTTCCGCGAAGGTCTTTGGTTTTGGGCGCATCCATTTTGGCGTCATCGAGCACAATCAGCGAGCCGTCCTTGGCTTTGGACGACAGAGCATGAGCGAGCGCCAGTTTGCGGATCGCCTTTGGCAGCCCATGGGCATGCGAGCGAACGCGCGGCCCGTGAGCGACACCGCCGCCCACAAAGATCGGCGCATTGCGCGAACCATGCCGTGCGCCGCCCGAGCCCTTCTGGCGAATGAACTTTTTCGTCGTGACAGAGACTTCCGAACGCGACTGGGTCTTGTGCGTGCCCGCCTGACGCTTGGCAAGCTGCCAGCGCACGGTGCGGTGAAGCACATCCGAGCGAATGTCCTCAATGCCGAAAATCGCATCATCAAGCGCAGCCGAGCCAGCGGCCTTGCCGTCGAGTGTTTTTACCGAGACGTCCATTATTCGCCGCCCTCTTGTTCTTTAAGCAGCTTTTTGAGCAGCTTCTTGTCTACTTCAGCCTGCGGCTCGCCACCGGCCAGAATGTCTTTGGCCTGACCGACCCAATCTTCATTGGCCGCCTTCTCTTTGACGCCCAGCTCTTCGAGGATGGCATTGCGCTCATCCTCTGCCATGGCGACAAAGCGGGACAATGTGCCCGCGCCCTTCTTTTTGAGCGCCTCTTCAGCCTTTGGACCTATACCATCCACAAGAACGATTGTGTCCGCAGCCGAACCGGCTGTGATTGCCGTGCCGCCGGTGCTTTCAGCTTTGGCAGCGGGCGCCTCGGACGCCGCCTTTTCGGGCGCGCGGAACGAACCGGCCGCAGGCGCATCATCCGGCAGAGCCTTTTTGACGGCATCGCGCACTTCTACCCAAGACCCGTCAGAGCCCGGGATTGCGCCTTTGACAAGGATCAGACCGCGATCAACATCTGTGCGGACAATTTCGAGATTCTGAACGGTGCGACGTGCATTCCCATAATGCCCCGCCATTTTCTTGCCTTTGAAGACACGGCCCGGATCCTGGCACTGGCCCGTCGAGCCGTGCGAGCGGTGAGAGATCGACACACCATGGGTTGCCCGCAAACCCCCAAAGTTCCAGCGCTTCATCGCACCTGCAAAGCCTTTACCAATGCTGGTGCCCGCAACGTCTACGCGTTGACCGGCGACGAAATGGTCGGCAACCACTTGCGCACCGATTTCAGGCAGCTCACCCTTGGTGCGGAACTCGACAATTTTTGCCTTGGGCGCAACGCCCGCCTTGGCGAACTGTCCGCGCTGGGGCTTTGGTGTACGCTTGGCTTTCTTCTTGCCCGCGCCGAGGATGACAGCCGTATAACCATCGGTGCGCTGCTGCTCGCCGCCCTTTTTGGTTTTGACGGTGCGAACCTCCTCGGTTCGCAGGCCGACCACTTGCGCGCCCTCAAGCGAGAGCACGGTGACGGGCACATGACGACCTTCATCAGTGAAGATACGTGTCATGCCAACTTTCTTGGCAAGCACGCCGGAGCGTTGTGCGGGGAGTGTCATTAGCGCGCTCCCTCAAGTTTAATCTCAACCGCCACGCCCGCCGACAGATCAAGCTTCATCAGCGCGTCCACGGTTTGAGGGGTCGGGTCAACAATGTCGAGCATGCGCTTGTGCGTACGAATTTCGAATTGCTCACGGGACTTCTTATTGACATGCGGGGACCGGTTGACGGTGAATTTCTCAATCCGCGTTGGCAGCGGGATTGGGCCGCGCACATCCGCGCCCGTTCGCTTGGCCGTTGAGACTATTTCCTTGGCCGACAGGTCCAGCGCCCTGTGGTCAAAGGCTTTTAGCCTTATTCGGATGTTCTGTTTTTCCATCGGTTCGTCCGTTCGCAAATACATCAAGCGGCCCTCCCCTCAAACGCGTCGGGCCGTAACTTGGTTAAATTCTATATTTCGGGAGTTACGTTTGCCCCAAAACAAGGGCACAGCCAACTCATCGAATGGCGTTACTAGGGGAGCGAACCCCTCCCGTCAACAGGCTTTGGGCGGTTTATTTTACGCCCCACGCATCGGGGTGAAATTGATTGCCTTTACCGTACCCGACCCCTGCCCTAGAAAGCCAATTATATGATGACACAAACCCACCTCCTGATTGCGTCAGCGCTGTTTGTGAAGCCGGGGCAAAGACGCCGGAATATAGCGGTGATTGGCGGAGCGCTGATCCCCGATTTTGTGATTTATGTCCTGTTTGGTTACGCGCTTATAACTGGGATACCGCAAGAGGCGCTCTGGAACGAGACCTATTGGGAGGCGAGCTGGCA
>CALLUH010000211.1 GCA_938011445.1 uncultured Hyphomonadaceae bacterium | reverse complement strand
CGGCGGGGTCGAGCTGGGCGAGGACCGGAAGAATTACTATATCCATGAAAGCGTCGGCATCGCCACGGGGCTCTTGATCGCCGCTTGCCAACGCGCGGGGCTTGCCACCCTCGTCCATACGCCAAACCCGATGAGTTTCCTCAACGAGCTGTGCGACCGCCCGAAAACGGAAAAACCGTTTCTCGTTCTGGTGGCGGGGTATCCCGCGAGCGACGCCATGGTACCAAAACATGCGCTGAAGAAGAAGCCGCTCGGTGATATTGCGGCGTTTTTGTAGGGGGTCTCCAGCGATAATTCCGTTGAAGATGCGGGGAGGTTTTTAGACGCCGTCTTATTCTATTATCATCAAAAAAGTTCATCTTCTCAAATGGAGTGGAGGTATTCAGCTAAACATTGTATTGAGTGTAGATGGTCCCCAATCACCCTAAAGAAAGCGATCAATCTGATGATCGCATTGTTCGAAACCGAAACGCTGCGGCGACAAGAGCGGCGTTTCTGACAAAGGGCGAGCAGCTCTTCGCAAAATTTGGGTTTGAAGGGGTTTCACTGGAAAAACTGGCCAAGGAAGTCGGGAGCAACAAGACGCTTGTTTCCTATCATTTCCGATCAAAAAAAGGTCTGTATGCCGCAGTTATTGCCAGTATTATCTCCGATGTCACAGAAGCAATTTCGGAGCGTTTACACCGATCTGACGACCCCGTTGAGGTCTTTGGCAACTATATTAGAGCGCTCGTCTTTTCCTTCGCCGATAGGCCGACATTCAGTTCAATTTTAATGCGTGAATATATCGGCGGGACGATGAGCAATCATGAAGATGCGTTTCGGCATATTGTGAAACTCTTCAGACTTACAGAGGAACTTTATCGTTCCGGCGTTAGCCAAAAAAAATTCAAAATGGTAGACCCCCATCTCCTGCATTTTTCGATTGTCGGCCCCGTCATACACTTCGTTGTGTCGAGCCAATTCCGTACTGAGACTTTGTCAAAAGTAGCGCCAGATCTTCCAAATCCAAAGCTGGCAGAGTTCGCTGAGCATCAAGTACAGATGATACTTTGCGGCCTTATGACTGAGACTTGACATATGGCATCCTAAGCCCTTAACTAAACGACCGTTTAATTAAGGGCTTAGGATTGAGCTATGAAATATTTGATCCCAATAATAGCACACCTCTTAGTGGTGTTGTCTGCAAACGCACAATCGCCAGATGAAGAAGCTTGGAGCCCCAGAGAAGCATTAGAACGCTTCGCGGCAGATTATGAGAGCGACCCTTCCGCCAAAGCGCCACTTTCTTTTGGGATTGAAGTTGGCGAAGATCAATATTCTGTGCAAGTTTCAGAGGGAGACGACGGTCTGGCTGCTGAGGTTACTGTAGGCTTCCAAGGAGACCCAACATTCTTTTTCAAAACAGACCATGTAACCCTTACTCAGATTGACACCGGAGCGCTTCACGGACTCACGGCGATGGCGCAAACACGTGCAGACGATCCCGCGCCCATGACACTAGAATTCATGGACGGGTTTCAACCTCAAGACCAAGCTACATTTCAATCGGAATTTCTATCCGTCGCCTTCCATTTTTGGACACGCGAATTGCCAGAGACTATCAGTTTGACAGAGAGCGCAACTCGTATTGTCCATGGGGCCAATGCTGTTGCCGTTTTCTATGATCCAGAACTGCATAGCGCTTGGTATCACGTTAAGAAAGGGCAGCACGTCAATGCTGAGCCGAAGGACCAGATCAATGATCACCCCAGCCTTTTCATCTTCACCAATGGCAGGGGCCAAGCGCGCATTGGCGGTGTCGAACAAGAAGTGACCGCCAGCGAGGCTATTCATGTGCCGAGGGGAGTAGCTCACGAGTTCTGGAACCTTCATGATACGCCGTTGGAGTTCATTATCGTTATGTGGGGCTTCAATAATTGACCAGATCCGGCGTAGGAAGCCTCCGTACAAAGCGGCTTAGTTCAGGCGAAGTTCGGACTTCGTTCTAAAGTGCTTTTCAAGGTTCTCAATAATCGTTTTTGCTGCCGTTTGTGCGCCAGTTTCTTGCCGTACTTTGTCGCCAAGTTTTTCTGCCCGCCCACGGATCGAATTGTCATTCAAGAGAGCATCTATGGCGGCTACTGCAGATTCAACCGAGTATTCTTTGGCAACAAGCACGTCTCCGATCCCGAGTGACTTGATACGATCCCCATTGTCCCATTGATCACCAAGATGCGGCACGATCAGTTGCGGCTTGTCTGCGCGCATAGCTTGACCAGTTGTACCAACGCCCCCGTGATGAATAATAACCGAGGCCTTCGGAAAGACTTGTGAATGGGGTGCGTAGTCCCGGACGAGAATATTGTCTGTTGACTGCAATGGCTCACATCCACCTGTCAGAAGCACCGCGCGAACACCGAGCGCTTCGGCCACCTTCAGGCTGCTTGAATAGAAACCACTTGGTGCCTTTATGGCAAAGCTTCCCAATGTGAAAATGAGAGGTGGAGGACCAGCCGCCAAGAAGGCTTGCAACTCGTCATCGAGGCTTTCAGGTTGCCCACTATTGCTATCAAATATGGGAAACCCTGTCCGTACTGTGTTTACAGGATAATCAGGTTGCAATTCTGCCAATTCAGGGGAGTACATTGCAAGTGTTGCGATCGGATCGACTTCGACCTCTATAAAGGGTGCTCGGCGAATATTCTTAAGCCCATGATTGTGCCGGACAGAATTGATGCGTTTTGCAAACCGTCGTTTGAGTTCAGTACGAATAAGGGGAAGCCACATCCGGTTCCACACGCGCCCTGCAAAACCAAACTTTGGGCTTGCAAGCATCGAGTAGTCCGGTGATTTTGGTACGTGGTACACCGAGACGAGAGACATTGGTTGCAGAGCGGCAAAAATAAATGGCAGGGAGCATTTTTCAGCAATAATCGCAGCGGGAAATGTCAAAATCGTACCGACAATTGCACAGGCATCATCAGCGATCTCTTCGAGGGCTTTTACACTCTCATTGAGATAGCCGAGCAGAATCTTGTCGATGACAAAGTTTACGTCATCCATCATAGCGGCTGCGCCTTCCTCGGACGTGATACCTAGGTCTGCATTCATTTGCACTTCAGTTGGCATGATCGCGTGGGCTTTAAGTCCGGTCGTTCTTACCTTTTCTACTTGATCTTCTGACACCGCCAATACAGCCTCATAGCCAAGCTTTTTGAGTTCAAGCCCAACCGCAATGAAAGGGTGCAAATCCCCTAGAGACCCGAATGAGGCCAATATGATTTTCTTTGTCATATTTGGCACATAACACAATCGCGCGAACAAATCTTGAAGCTACCTTAGCTTGTGCGTTTCAGGCCGGACATCGGCTTGCGTCAGAAGACTATTCTGCCCATCCCCCCACCCCTCCCCCAAGGGCAATACTTGACTCTTTGACAAAAGAACAAAATAAGAACATATGAGTTCTGTTGGGTCTTTGTCAGGGTTGCCTAAGGGCGTGTTTCGGGCGCGGGTGTCGCACCCGTGCACGCGTGCGGGCGGGCATGGGCGGTTTCCGTTTGGGCTGGGGCAAGCGGGGGTGCATGAGATTTGTGAGGCAGGCCATGGCGATCTGGCAGCATTGACGGGGTTTGCGCTGATGGCGGCAAACTTGCGGGAGGGGCCGGTGCTTTGGGTGAGCCAGTTCGGGCTGGCGCGCGACCATGGGCAGGTTTTACGCGCGGGGCTTGCGCAATTCGGCCCGCGCGTGGACAGGCCGCTTGTCATGGTGGCGGCGCATAAGCGGGTTGAGGCTTTGTGGACCGTCGAAGAAGCGATCCGCTCTGGCGCAGTTGGCACGGTCATCGCCGAGCTGGACGGGGCGGACTTTACCGCAAGCCGCCGTCTGGCGCTGGCGTCGAGCCGTCATGGCTGCCCTGCCCTTTTGCTGATGCCTTATACGCGCGAGGGGGCGACGGCGGCGACGGCGCGCTGGCGGGTCTCGCCCCGACCGTCCGGGCCGAACCGGTTTGATGCATCGGCACCGGGACACCCTCGTTTGCAGGCCGTGCTCGAACGCAGCCGCCAAAGCCCGCATCTGGCGGGGTCTGTCTATAATCTGGAATGGAATGATGAAACGCTATCTCTCAATGTGGCTGCCGGATTGGCCGCTGACACGGCTCCATCGCGCGAGGCGGGCTGAGCCTCTTGCCGCTGACGCGCCTTTTGTGCTGGTCGATAAGACGGTCCATGGGTTGCGGCTGGCTTGTGTCAATGCGGCCGCGCGGGCGCACGGGCTTGAGGCGGGCTTGCGCTTTGCCGATGCCAAGGCGCGGCTGCCTGCGCTCACCTATGAAGAGATGGACCCTCTGGCAGATGCAGCGGCGCTTGAGGGGCTGGCGGGTTGGATGATCCGCTTCTCGCCGCTGGTTGCGCTCGATGGGGCAGACGGGCTGATGCTAGAGGTGACAGGCTGCGCACATCTTTATGGCGGCGAAGCAGAAATGCTGACCCATATCTCGGAGCGGCTGGCGCGTCATCATATCAGGGCGCAGCTTGGGCTGGCTGGCACGCAAGGGGCGGCATGGGCGATCGCACGGCATCGGGCGGGTGTGTGTCTGGCGAGCGATGAGACGCGCATAGGGCTGGCAGCTTTGCCTGTGGCGGGGCTAAGGCTGACCGGAGAGGCGCTGGTTTTGCTGCGCCGGTTTGGCTTGGTGCAAATCGGTCAGCTTTACGGGATTGACCGCAAGGCGCTGGCGCGGCGGTTTCGCTCGGCCGAGGCGGCAGGGGCTGTGCTCTTGCGGCTCGATCAGGCGCTCGGGCAAAGGGCTGAACCGCTTGACCCGCTCACCCCCCTGCCCGCGCGGACGGCACGGCTCAATTGCCCCGAACCGATTGGCAGCACGCAAGCGGTCGAGCTGGGCCTTGAGCGGCTTGCGGTCATGCTGTGTGACGAGTTGGCGAAATCTGGACAGGGCGCACGCGGATTTGCCCTGCATGCGTTTCGCGTGGATGGGGCCGTCTCTTCGATTGCCACGACAACGGCGCAAGCGATCCGCACGCCTGAGCATATCATCCGCCTCTTGAGCGAGAAACTGGACGAGATAGATCCGGGCTTCGGGATTGATGTATTGCTGCTGGAGGCGCGGCGGACAGGGGCGATGGATATAAGTGCGCAGGCGCTGTCTGGTGATTTGGCGGCGAACGCGACGGACATTGCGGCGGTCAGCGCATTGGTGGACCGTATCCGCGCAAAGCTTGGCGAGGATCGGGTGCGCCTGCCTGTTGCCATAAACAGCCATATTCCGGAACGGGCCGAAGCGCGGCCACGCTTTGAGGCGGGCGCGTTTGGCGCGGAGGCTGCCACAGTGCCCATGCCAGTAGGGCCGCGCCCTATCCGCCTGTTTGATCCGCCAGAACGGGTCGAGGTGCTTGCCTCTGTGCCGGACGGGCCGCCGGTGCGATTTGTCTGGCGGCGGCTGACACGGCGGATTGTGCGGGCGGATGGGCCAGAGCGGATCGCGCCGGAATGGTGGCGCCATCAACCCGCCGCGCCTGCCCCAGTGCCAGACGAGGCAGAGGCGAAATGGCTGACCCCGAAGCTTGATCCGCGTGCGGACGCCGAGCTGATCGCCAAGGCGCGGGCGCGATTGCAAGCGCCGCCGGAAGCTGAGGCCAGCCAGCCCGTCCGCGCCCTGCCCCGCGCACGCGACTATTACCGGATCGAAGACGAGACGGGGCATCGCTATTGGGTGTTCCGCGACGGGCTTTATAACGACAAGCGCGGCGGCGCACCTGATTGGTATGTGCAAGGACAGTTCGCCTGAGCCAGCCCATGACCTATGCCGAACTTGCCGTCACCACGAATTTCTCCTTCTTGCAGGGTGCCTCCCATGCGGAAGAATTGGTGCTGGCGGCCAAAGCGCTGGGCCTTGCGGCAATCGGCGTGGCGGATGTCAATACGCTCTCAGGGGTTGTGCGGACCCATGTTGCGGCGAAGAAACATGGGCTGCGGCTGCTTGTCGGCGCACGGCTTGTCCCGCATGATGGGCCGGAGCTGATTTGCTATCCGAGAGATCGGGCCGCTTATGGCAGATTGTCGGCGCTTTTATCGCTTGGAAAATTACGCGCTGGCAAGGGCGATTGCGAGATCGGGCTGGAAGACATCAAAGCTCATGCCGAAGGTCAGATCTTTATCGCTGTGCCGCCCTCTGATCTGTCTGGCACATTCGAGGAAACGTTAACTGCGCTTGCCGAAGACTGGCAAGGGCGGCTCTATCTCGCCGCGCGCTTTACCTATCAGGGGCGCAACAGGGAAAGACTGGCCCGGCTGGCCGAGCTTGGCGCGCGGGTCAATGCGCCGATGGTGGCGATCAATGATGTGTTCTATCACGCGCCCGAGCGTCGCCCGCTGCAAGATGTGCTCACGGCAATCAGGTCTGGCTGCACTGTCGCGGCGGCGGGCGGGCGGCTGGAAGCCAATGCAGAGCGGTATCTCAAAGCGCCCGATGAAATGGCGCGACTGTTTGCGGGCTTTGGACCTGCTTTGCGCCGGACACTGACAATTATGGACCGTTGCACGTTCAGCTTGGACGAGCTGTCTTATGAGTATCCAGACGAGCCTATTCCAGAGGGGGAAACCGCGCAAAGCCATCTTGAGACGCTGACATGGCAAGGGGCGGACTGGCGCTATCGGGATGGGGTGCCGGATAAGGTGCGGGCCGCGCTCGAAAAAGAGCTGGCGCTGATCAAGGGGCTGGACTATGCGCCATATTTTTTAACGGTGCATGATATTGTCGCCTGGGCGCGGGGGCAGAAAATCCTTTGTCAGGGGCGCGGCTCGGCGGCCAATTCGGCGGTATGTTTCTGCCTTGGCATTACCAGCGTTGATCCGGCCGCAAGCGAGCTTCTGTTCGAACGGTTTCTGTCCAAGGAGCGCCGCGAACCACCCGACATTGATGTTGATTTCGAACATGAGCGCCGCGAGGAAGTGATCCAGTATATTTATCAACGCTATGGCCGCCACCGTGCCGCGCTGACCGCCACGGTGATCAGCTATCGCCCGCGCTCGGCTGTGCGTGATGTCTGCAAGGCGATGGGATTGTCGGACGATATTGCTTCGGTGATGGCGGGCACGGTCTGGGGCAGCTGGGGTTCTGACATCAAGAGCGAGCAGATCCGCCAGGCCGGGCTTGACCCGACCAGCCCCGTCTTGCGCCGCGCCATCCATCTGATCCGGCAATTGATCGGCTTTCCGCGCCATCTCTCCCAACATGTGGGCGGCTTCATCCTGACGCGCGGGGCACTGACCGAAACCGTTCCGATCGGCAATGCGGCGATGGATGAGCGGACCTTTATCGAGTGGGACAAGGATGACATCAATGCGCTGGGGATTATGAAAGTGGATGTGCTGGCGCTCGGCATGCTGAGCTGTATCCGCAAAGCGTTTGACTTGCTTGCCTTGCACAAGGACACCATACTCAATCTTGCGACCGTGCCAGCCGACGACAGTGCGACTTATGACATGCTCTGCAAGGGCGACAGTCTCGGCACGTTCCAGGTCGAGAGCCGTGCGCAGATGAACATGCTGCCACGCCTGAAACCGCGCAAATTCTACGATCTGGTGATACAGGTGGCAATTGTCCGGCCCGGCCCCATTCAGGGCGATATGGTCCATCCCTATTTGCGCCGGCGCTCCAGGAACGAGACAGTGAGCTATCCCGCGCCTGCGCCCGAACATGGCCCACCCGACGAGCTGGAGCGTATCCTCAAGCGCACCCTTGGCGTGCCACTCTTTCAGGAACAGGCGATGCAGATCTCGATTGATGCAGCGAAGTTTAGCCCTGAAGAAGCCAATGGCTTGCGCCGCGCCATGGCGACGTTTCGTAAAGTGGGCACGATCCTCGATTATGAGGATATGATGGTCAACCGGATGGTGGCGCGCGGTTATGATCCGGTCTTTGCCAAACGCTGTTTTGATCAGGTCAAGGGCTTTGGCGAATATGGTTTCCCGGAGAGCCATGCGGCAAGCTTTGCGCTGCTGGTCTATGTGTCGAGCTGGCTGAAATGTCATCATCCGGATGTTTTTTGCGCAGCGCTGCTGAATGCCCAACCGCTTGGCTTTTATGCCCCTGCGCAAATTGTCCGCGATGCGCGTGAGCATGGGGTAGAGGTACGCCCAGTTGATGTGAACCTGTCGGATTGGGATAATACGCTGGAGCCTTGCGCGGAAACGGGCGGTCTGCGGGCGGTGCGGCTTGGCTTCCGGCAGGTGGATGGATTGGCCGAGGCGGATATGGAAAAGCTGATGGAAGCGCGTCAAGAAGGCTATGGAACGCCGGACGCTTTACGGCGGCGGGCAAGGCTCAACCGGCGCACGCTGGAACTGTTGGCAGCGGCGGATGCGTTCGGCTCGATGGGGCTAGACCGGCGCGCGGCGCTGTGGGCGGTGCGTGGGGAAGCGCCCGGAAGCACTTTGCCGCTATTTGCTGCCCTTGATGTGGCTGAACAGGGCGGCGAGCGGGCGCAGGTCTTGCCGCAAATGCCCGCCTCCGAACATGTCTTGCAGGACTATCAGACAACGCGGCTCTCGCTGAAAGCTCATCCCTTGTCTTTCCTGCGCGCGCGGTATCAGAGCTTTGGGCTGTCCACGTTGGCAGAGGCGACCTCGGCACGCGACGGGGCGCGGGTGCGCAGCGCAGGGGTTGTCTTGGTGCGCCAGAAACCCGGCTCGGCCAAGGGCGTGTTCTTCGTCACGCTGGAGGATGAGAGCGGTGTCGCCAATCTTGTGGTGTGGCCGCGCATTGGCGAGATTTACAGGCCGGTGCTGATGGGCGCACGGATCATGCTGGTCAATGGCCGTGTCCAGAGGGCTGATGGGGTGACACATATTGTGGTCAATCAGTTGATCGACCGGACCCATGATCTTGATCTTCTGTCCGAAGGCTCAGGCGCGGCCCTCTTGACCCAAGACCCGCTCGGCACTGTGCTTGCGCCCGCAGACCATGGCAAAAGCCCCCTGCCCGGCCCGACACGGCGGACCAAACGGGACGCGCGCGCTGCCCCGCTTCTGCTGCCCGCGCCAAATCCTGCCCCCGTGCCCGCGCCCCAGCCGATTGCGCCACGCCGCCGCGCCGGGGGTGGGCATCCGCGCAATGTCCGCATCATTCCCAAAAGCCGCGACTTTCACTAGATCGGGTTGCTCTTTGGCTATACCAGCCTCTGTTCCCTCATCCTGAGCGAAGTCGAAGGATGTTTTGCGAACGCTGATTGGTCTCGCCAAGCCCGCCTCGTGCTTCGACTTCGCTCACCATGAGGCTTTTACTGATACGTATCATTCGCAACTCAGTCCCGGGAATACCCAAAGCGTATTGCGAGGCATTCGCATTTATTGTTGACAATCATTCGCAATTAGGGCTTAATCTATGCATGATCATTTGCATCTGTAACCGTATCAATGAAAAAGCGGCCAGTGAGGCTGTTATCGCCGGGGCGCGTAGCCCGCGTGCGGTGCTCGCCCATCATGGGTGCGATTTTAATTGCGGCAAGTGCAAATGCGCCATGGGGGCCTTCCTCGCCGACGCGCTGGACAAAAATCCTGAAAATTCAGCGCTTGTCGCCGCTGAATAATCGCGACTGATTTGCAGTCTCGCTGCGACTGCTTCTCACTATCATACGCAATTGATTTTATTGGTATTTTTTAACGTTTCCTTGCTTGCACTGGTGCGATAAATCGCTATGTGATGGCCCAAGACATAACAAGCAAGAAAGCGAGCCACGCCATGAAGGGCAATCCAGAGATTATCAAACTGCTGAACGCAGCGCTTAAAAGCGAGCTGACCGCGATCAACCAATATTTCCTCCATTCGCGCATGCTCAAGGATTGGGGCATCACGGTGCTCGCGGACAAAATGTATAAGGAATCCATCGAAGAGATGCAGCATGCCGATGCGCTGATCGACCGTATCCTGTTCCTCGAAGGGCTGCCCAATCTACAAGACCTTGGCAAATTGAACATTGGCGAAAATGTTGAAGAGATCCTCGCCGCCGATCTGGCGTCAGAAATGGAAGCGCAGCAAATGTATCGCGACAGTGTTGAAGCGGCCGAAGCGGCCAAGGACTTTATCTCGCGTGATCTGTTCGCCAAGCATCTGGGCGACGAGGAGGAGCATATTGACTGGCTCGAAACCCAGCAGGAGATGATCACCAATATGGGCCTGCAAAACTATATCCAGACCCAAACCGGTCCGGCGGTCGCCTAGCCCCTGCCCCCAGACACCCCAATCGAAACCCCGTGCCGGTGCGCGGGGTTTCTTTTCGCCTTAAAGCGCGTGGAGCCGGACGGGGACATCCTTAAAGCCCATCACGAAATTCGAGCCTGTGCGGGTGGGGTCGCCGACCATTTCGATCCGGCTGAAGCGGGCGAGGATTTCTTCCCAGAGGATGCGGATCTGCATCTCGGCCACGCGGTTGCCCATGCAGCGGTGAACGCCGAAGCCAAAGGAGAGATGCTGGCGGGCACGCGGGCGATCAATCTTGAACATGTCCGGATCGTCAATCGCGGTCTCGTCGCGATTGCCCGAGACATACCACATTACAACCTTGTCGCCCTTCCTGATCAGCTTGCCGCCAAGTTCCACGTCTTCAAGCGCATTGCGGCGCATATGGCCAAGCGGGGTCTGGTAACGGATGATCTCGGAGACCGCGCCCGTGACAAGAGACGGGTCCGCGCGCAGCTTGTCCCATTGATCGGGGAACTGATTGAACGCGACCACGCCGCCGGACATGGAATTGCGCGTTGTGTCATTGCCGCCCACGATCAGCAGCATGAGATTGCCGAGCAGTTCCATTGGATTGTTCACCATGTCTTTCGTCTCTTCGCCATGAGCCAGAAGCGAGATGAAATCAAACTTAGGTTCGGCGGCGGCGCGTTGATGCCAAAGCTCGGTGAAATAGCCCAGACATTCGCCAAGCTGACGCTCGCGCTCATCCATATCGACATCCATGCCGACCGTGGTGGAATTGGTTGTGACATCCGACCAGAACGGCAAGAGGTGCCGGTCTTCGAACGGGAAGTCGAACAGGGTAGCGAGCATTTGCGTGGTCAGCTCGATGGAGACTTTATCAACCCAGTTGAAGGTCTCGCCAATGGGCAGGCTGTCGAGCACTTTGCCAACGCGCTGGCGGATCAGGTCTTCGACTTCGGAGAGCTGGCGAGGCGCAACCGCTGGCGAGACGGTCTTGCGCTGGGCCCTGTGCTTGCCGCCATCCATGGCGATGAACATGGGCGTATCGAAATCAGGTGGGGCGTCACCGATCACAATGTCTCTGTGTGAGGAGAAGACTTCATGATTGGAGTCGACCGCAACAATGTCGTCGAACTTGGTGATCGACCAGTATGGGCCAAACTCGCTATCCTTGTGGAAATGGACAGGATCTTCTTGTCTCAGACGCCGGAAATATTCGCCGTGCAGATTGTGTTCGAACAGATCCGCATTGGCGACATCCAGCGCATCGAGCGGCAGGGTCCAAGGATCAGCTAATTTGTGCGCCTCGACGGCGCTTGCCGTGTCTGGGGCGCTTGCAGTGTCTGGCATGGTTTCCTCCATTGGCGCAGGCTTCATTGTCCCGCGCTCGTGTGGAAAGTGTCTCAGAGGTGCGCTCGGCTGTCAAATCATGGGCGCAAAACTGCCAGCCTGTGCCATCGCCCATTGCGTCGCCAAATGGGTCGCATCCGCATCGTCGATCAAAGCGCCGGTTTCGAGTAAGCGATATGCGCGGCGCGCGGTGGCCGAACGGTCTTCGGTGATCCGGTGCATGATGTGGTCCGGCGTCAGCTCGCTTGGATGTTCGCAGCCGGCCGCGCCGACGACTTCCATCAGGGCAGCGACAGTGTTCTTGTGAAAGTGGTAAACCCTGTCGGCTTTGTCTGGCACGACCAGCCCGCGCTGCAAGCCCTTGTCAGAGGTGGCGATGCCGGTCGGGCATGTGTTCTTGTGGCAAGAGAGCGACTGGATGCAGCCAAGCGCAAACATGAAGCCGCGCGCCGTGTTGACCCAGTCTGCGCCAAGAGCCATGGAGCTGGCCAGTGCAAAGGCGGAGATCTGCTTGCCGCCAGCGGCCAGTTTGACATCATCCTTCAGCCCGCAGCCGACAAGCGCATTGCGGGTGAGCACAAGGCCCTGGCGCAAAGGTGTGCCGACATGATCAAGAAATTCCGCTGGCGCTGCGCCTGTGCCGCCCTCTGCGCCGTCAACGACCAAGAAGTCTGCGCGGATGCCCGTCTCAAGCATCGCCTTGCACAAGGCCAAGACCTCATGCGGACGGCCAACACAGAATTTCAGGCCAACTGGCTTGCCGCCAGACAGCTCTCTAAGTTGGGCAACAAACTCCATCATCTCGATCGGGTTCGAGAAGGCCGAATGATAAGGCGGCGAGAGGCACGTCTCGCCAATCGCAATGCCGCGGGCTTCGGCGATCTCTTTGGTCACTTTGGAACCGGGCAAGACGCCGCCATGGCCGGGCTTTGCGCCTTGGGAAAGTTTGATCTCGATCATCTTGACCTGATCAAGCTTTGCGGTTTCGGAAAACTGGACGGGATCAAAGCTGCTATCCTTGTTACGGCATCCGAAATAGCCAGAGCCCAGTTCCCAGACCAAATCGCCCCCGCCCGCCTTGTGATAGCGCGAGACGCCGCCTTCACCTGTGTCATGATAGAAGCCGCCCTTGGCTGCGCCGCCGCTTAGGCTTTCAATCGCGCGTGCCCCAAGCGAGCCAAAGCTCATGGCGGAGATATTGAATACGCTTGCGTCATAAGGCCTGGCTGTGCCGGGCGCGCCGACACGCACACGCGGATTGGTCTCATGCGGATGCTTGGCGCCCATGGAATGCGCCAGCCAGTCATAAGGCGGCTTGTCGATGTCAAGATGGCTGCCAAAGGGTTCGACAGAGGAGACATTCTTTGCACGGCGATAGACCATGGCCCGCTCCTCATGATTGAACGGACGGCCTTCTGTCTCACTCTCGACCATATAGGCACGAAAGAAAGGACGCAGCTCTTCGGCAACCCATCGCACACGCGCAAGAATTGGAAAGTTGCGCCACAAAGTATGGCGTGGCTGAAAAAAATCGTAGAGGCCAAGCAGTAATAATCCGCCAAGGACAATGCCAGGAAACGCAAGCCATGGCACAAGCTCGTAACCAACAACACACAGCCCA
This sequence comes from uncultured Hyphomonadaceae bacterium, assembly GCA_938011445.1. Taxonomy (GTDB): domain Bacteria; phylum Pseudomonadota; class Alphaproteobacteria; order Caulobacterales; family Hyphomonadaceae; genus CALLCD01. The sequence goes on along the minus strand of CALLUH010000211.1, from coordinate 6,635 downwards.
AGTGCCAATGCTACCAACAGTATTACAATATACCGTACCATGATTATTTCCCTTCAAGACATTGCCTCTTGCCGCCACTGTGGTCAAACGCTAGGGAAATGCAACAGGCTGTTGCTGTAAGAAAATACTTTTCAACTCGTTCTTGACCTGCAACGGTCTGTTTAGTGATTCGAACCGAGTATGTTTTAACTGAAACTGAAATAGGAAATTTCCAATGGGAAAGCGTGACGATCTAATCGTAAAATACAAGAAGCAGATGACTGAGAAAATTGGTCTGAAGGTAGACGACGCTCTGCTGACCGGCGTAACCAAGGCTTGTGGTCCTAGCATCTATAATGCAGATGCCTCAACGGTAGCAGCTTCTGACCCCAAGGAGCTTGAGCGCGTCAAGCAAAGCTTCCTGATCAAGAAGTGCGGTCTGAAAGATGGCCCGAAGCTTGATGAAGGCATTGCCGCCGTGATCTCGACTTATGGCAAGTCCACACGTCCAAAGTATCGCGCCGTGTTCTACTATCTGCTTGCCAAGCATTTTAGAAAAAGCACGATGTTCAAATAGTCGCTTGAGCGGCAAACTAGCTGATACAAGGCCGGACAGAACGTCTGGCCTTTTCTCTGTTCGGTATAAGGATAACTACCAAATGCCAATACGTGCTTCGGGCGACAGATAGAGCTTATCTTGCGGGCCAATATTGAACGCCGCATACCAGACATCCATATTGCGCACGACGCCATTGACCCGGAGCGACATCGGGCTGTGATTGTCTGACAGGACTCGCCTGCGAACGTTCGCCTCGGTGCGCTTATAGCGCCGCGCCTGCGCCCGCCCGAGAAAGAAACGCTGGGCTCCGGTAAAGCCGTCGAGCAAGGGGGCTTCTTTGTCGCCAAGCGACAGAAAATAGGCATCATAAGCCACTTGCATGCCCGCCAGATCGCCAATATTTTCGCCAAGCGTCTGCGTTCCGTTCACGAAAAGGCCGGGCAAGACTTCATAGCCATCAAATTGGCGCGCCAAGCGCTCGCCTGCACGTTCGAAAGCGGCCCTGTCAGCCTCGGTCCACCAATTTGCAAGCCGCCCCTCGCCATCATAGTGCGCGCCGCGATCATCAAAGCCATGTCCCATCTCATGTCCAATAATTGCGCCAATCGCGCCATAGTTCAAAGCCGGATCGGCAGCGGCATCAAACAAGGGGGACTGGATATAGCCTGCGGGTACAAATACCGTATTGCGGCTATGGCTATAGAAGGCGTTGACCGTTTGCGGGGCCGAGGACCAATGGCGCAAATCCATGCCTTCGCCAAGACGGCCTAGCTGCCAATTGCGCTCATCGGCACGCAAAGCCTCAACATTGGCGAACAGATCAAAGGCATCAATCTCAACCGCGTCATAGTCCCGTCGGATCTGCGGATAACCAAGCTCGGCTTTCATTTTTTCGAGCTTGGTCAATGCCGCCTGTTTGGTGGCGTCAGACATCCAGTCAAGCGCGCTGATCCGCGCCGCATAGGCTTGCTTGATATTGGCAAACATTTCCTGCATCCGCGCGCGCATCTCTTCGGTGACATGGCGCGCAACATAAAGCTCGCCAATGGCATGTTCGAGCCGCCCGTTTACAAAGCCGATGGCCCTTTGCTCTCTTGAACGCCGCACACGCTGGCCCCGCAGCTTGCGCCGGAAGAAATCAAAATGTGGCTCTGAAAAACGGCGCGGCATGAAGCTCGCATTGGCGCGGACATAATGGAACGCCAGATAGTCGCGCCAGGTTGAAACCGGCGTCTGCGCGAACAGGTCTGCAAGTGCGTCGATTGCGCTGGCTTGGCGCACGATGATGCGGGTCTCGCCCCCCAAGCCTCTGGCCTTTAGATAGGACTGCCATGGGAAACCGGACATGTCCGATTTGAGGGTGGCGACCTCACGCGGATTATAGGTCGTCATGACATTGCGTCTCTGGCTGCGGCTCCAGTGCAATTTGGCAATGGCCACTTCAAGCGCCAGCACATCGGCCGCACGCTCGGCTGGAAAATCCTTGCCCAACATTTCCAGCACAGATGTCATATAAGCCAGATAGGCCGTTCGCAGGCCGTCTAGCGCCCTGCTTTGTCCAGTATAGAAAACACGGTCGGGTAGTCCCAGGCCGGACTGGTTGATCATCACCACGCCAATCCGGGGGGCATCCGGATCATGGCCGACAGAGGCCGAGATCGGTCCGCCTATGGCCATCTGCGCGTCAGCCATGATGACGGCAACACTGTCATGGGTTTCAAGTTTCCGGATGCGCTCAAGTGCGGTTTCGAAAGGTGCCATGCCTGCAATCTCGATGCGGGCTTCATCAATATAGCTTAGATAGAGATCGCGTATCTTCTGGCCGTCCGTACCGCGCGCAGGACGGCTTGTGGCAAGATCCTCAATGATCTGGGCAATGCGCGCCTCATTGCGCTCGCGCATGGTGACTGAAAAGCCTGTGCCGGTTCGCTGTGGCGGGATGGGGGTGTTCGCCAGCCAACTGCCATTGGCGTAGCGGAAAAAATCATCGCCGGGCGCGATGGATGGATCCATTGTCTCAAGCGGAAATCCCCATGCGCCAAGACTGGCAACAGGTGAAGGGGCGGCATCTTCTGCAACCGAAGGCGCGTCTGTATTCAGAGCTTCAGTCTCGCCGCCGCAGCCACAAAGACAGCTCAGCAAAATACCGGCAAACAGATAGTGCGGGACACGAGGCAACATTCAAACCCTGTAACAAATTTACAAGGCGACACTCTAACCGTATTCGCCCCGGCCATTCCAGAGCCTGTCTGCATCCGACCCGCGCTAGAAGCCGTTCAGCCTAGCGTACCTATCGCGGTGGAAACCGGCCCCGCCATAGAGCGCTTCGGCCACCCGCGCACGCTTCAGGACAAAGCCCGCCTCATGCGCGTCGGTCATGCCAATGCCGCCATGCATCTGGACGCATTCATTGGAAATAAGATGCAGCGTGTCAGCGGCGCGCGCTTTGGCGAGGCTTGCCAGTTCAGCCACATCGTTGCGACCCGTATCAACGGCCGAAAGCGCTGCGCCCACTGACGAGCGCAGAAGCTCCAATTCGGTGAACATGATCGCCGCGCGATGCTGGAGGCCCTGAAACGAGCCGATCAACTGGCCGAACTGTTTGCGCGTCTGCAAATAGTCGAGCGTCATCTCGAACGCCATGCTCGCACTGCCCAGCATTTCAGCGGCAAGGCCAATGCGGGCGCGGTCGAGCACAGCGTCGATCAGTGTAGACGCCTCGCCCGCTTGCCCGATCATGGCGCTAGCATCAATGCGGACATTATCAAGCGTCAAATCTGCTGCGCCATGGGCGTCAAGCGTGTTGAGGCTTTGCACCGAGAGGCCGCTTGCGTCTTTGGGCATAAGGAAGAGGCTCAGACCGTCATTTGCGCGGGCAACGACCAGAAACAGATCAGCAAACTGCCCGTTTGGCACAAAGCGTTTGGCGCCAGAGAGGAGATAGCCCTCGCCGTCTTCGGTTGCAGTGGTCGCAATGGCGTCCGGATTGTGGTGTGCGCCTTCATCGAGCGCGAGCGCTGTGGCGGTTTCGCCAGAGGCAATTTTGCCGAGCCATGCATCTTTTTGGGCATCAGAGCCGCCAAGGCCCAGAACCGATGCGCCGATCAGTGCGGTTTGCAGGAGCGGGGTTGCCGCCAATGTGCGGCCTTGGGCTTCCATGATCTGGCCCATGCCGACCATGCCGAAATCCGAGCCGCCATGGGCTTCGGGGATCATAACGCCGAAGAAACCAAGTTCGGCGAGCTTCGCCCGCGCCTCGGCATCGACGCCATTGGCCGCCTGGTCGCGCAGGTCTCTCAAGCGGCTGATGGGAAGCTCGTCGCGGGCAAAGGCAATCGCTGTATCGCGCAGCAATTGCTGATCTTCGGTCAGGATAAAAGTCATGTGTTCCCTTTTGTATCTGTGTGCCAACCCGATCAGTCTGGTCTATTGATGCTCACGCAATCCAAGCACACGCTTGGCGATAACATTGAGATTGACCTCCGATGTGCCGCCTTCAATCGAATTGCCCTTGGCGCGCAGCATTGCGCGGGTAGCGTCCAGCTCGTCCTTGTCAAACCCATCGCCTGACCAGCCAAGCCCGTCCGCCCCGAGCGCCTCGACGACAAGCTCGGTCTTGTCCTGATTAAGTTTCGCGCCGCAATATTTCAGGATTGAGGTCGTTGGACCTATATCACCGCCCGCCTTGGCCGTCTCTGTGCTGCGCCGGACGGTCAGGCCAAAGGCTTTATTATACATAAGGTGTTTGGCGATGCGCCCGCGCAAATCGCCGTCGGCCAGTGCGCCATCGGAATTTACGCCGATTTTCGCTTTGGCAATATCGTGCGGGCCGAGCGCACCTGCGCCCGCCGTACTTGCGCCAAAGCCAGAGGCGGAGATCGACTGGCGCTCGAACTGCAAGAGCCGTTTGGCGATGGTCCAGCCGCCATTGACCTCGCCAACAAGCTGGTCTTTGGGGACTTTGACATCGGTAAAGAAGGTCTCGCAAAATGGCGACGAGCCGGAGATCAAAAGGATAGGCCGCGTCTCCACGCCCTCGCTTTTCATGTCGAACAGGATGAACGAGATGCCGCCATGCTTGACGGAGGTGTCCGTGCGCACGAGGCAGAAAATCCAGTCGGCATGATTGGCATAAGAGGTCCAGACTTTCTGGCCATTGATGAGGTAATGGTCGCCCTTGTCTTCGCATTTGGTTTGTAGATCGGCGAGATCGGAGCCCGCGCCCGGCTCGGAATAGCCCTGACACCAGCGCGTTCTGCCCATGACAATATCGGGCAGGAAACGCTTTTTCTGTTCTTCGCTGCCAAATTCGAGCAAGGCAGGACCGAACATCCAGAGGCCGAACGAGAAGAGCGGGGGCCGCGCCTTTATGCGGCCAAGTTCTTGTTGCAAGACCGCCGCTTCGCCACGACTTAGCCCGCCGCCTCCATATTCGCGGGGCCATTCAGGCGCGGTCCAACCCTTTTCACCCATACGTTCGAGCCAGAGCTTGGCTTCAGGATTATGGAAGACCTGACCCTTGCCGCCCCAGATCACATCTGCATCCGACATGGGCGTGCGCATGCTTGGCGGGCAGTTTTCTTCGAGCCAGTTACGGGCTTCGATACGGAATGTGTCGTGCGCAGCGCCATCGGCCATGATTGTCTCCTAGCGGGGTTCGTCAGTCGAGTTCGATCATAACCCAGCCTGCGCGCAAGCCAAGCCATACCCCAAGGTCATGGGACATTGCGTACAGATGAAGCCTATTCGTCGAGCGCGTAGGCAAATTGCTCGCGATGGATCTGGCCTTGTTCATTGACAAAATAGGTTGCCACTTCGCGCATCTGCATCCGGCTGCCACTTTCGCGATTGGTCACATCCATATCAAAGATCACGCTAAACTGGTTATCACCATGAACGAACGGGCCTTCAGCTTTGCTCGAATGGACCTCATGGGCACTATACCACCAGTCATGTTTGCCGCGAATAGCCTCAAGCCCGACCGCTTCTGCACTGTCAGCGCCGGGCATGGCCACCGCCTCCGCCGACACCGCATCAGGGGCGTAAAGCTCATTGAGACAGTCTGTATCCCTGCCCTCATTGCACATTTCAACAAGTTGCCCGCCAAGCTGCATAAGCTCTTTTCCGGTTGCCATATCATCCTCCATTTTGTTTTGAAGCGGCCAGTCTATCACACCTCAAACATCAGGCCGAATCGCCGGAAGCCAAAAAACTAGAAACGGCCAAACGGGCTATGTTCGGGGCCTGTTTCCAACCCCGCCAGATTTGCCAGATGGACCAGCAAGATCACAAAACCGAAGGCACTGAAAATAAGAACCAACCCCCAGGGGACGCGGCGCGGCTTGAGATCATTCCATGGGAGCCCTGCGCGCCAATTGGCGACAATGCCGAGCGCCAACATGCTGACAAGGCCGGTCAAAGTCAGGATGAGATCAAGCATGGCTTGCGCTTAGCGGCTTATCCGCTCTCAGGCAAATGCCTCTGTGTCGGAAACGGGCGTGTGACGGGTCAAGGCATGCGGGGTCTTCGCCCAACTATGAGGCGCGCGGAGCAATTCGTAGAATGCGATCCCTGCCGCAAGCGACAATAGCGGCCAGTAGAGCCAGAAACTCGCAATCAGGCGGAACCGGCCAGCCGACCCTCCGTTTGGTGCCAGCAAAGCCGACGCGCCGCTGACGCCATAACCGGTAACCAGCACCGCCATGCCAACTGGCGTCAGGCTTACGTCCGGCGAGAGAGCGCAGATAAGAAGCCAGACCAAACATGGCAGATGCACGAGCGCCGAGCCAATGGCACCCGACAGCAACCCATAGCTGGCGAGAAATCTGGCCAAGCCCATCTCGCTGGCGGCCAGAACAGGTTGGCGCGATAACACTATCCAGGTTTGCATATAGCCCTTGATCCAGCGCGATCTCTGGCGGATCCATATAGCGTGCGTTTCGGGAGCTTCTTCCTGAGTTGGCGGGGCGATCACCTCTACGCGCCGCTTCATACGGGCAAAGCGTAAGCCGATGTCAGCGTCCTCAGTCACATTCCACGCATCCCATCCGCCCGCTAGCCGAAGCGCTGACGCACGGAAATGATTGCTGGTTCCGCC
>CALLUH010000210.1 GCA_938011445.1 uncultured Hyphomonadaceae bacterium | reverse complement strand
ATCTCCTCATCCGCCTCGCGCAAAGCCGCCGCCACAGCGCTCTCATCCGCCTCGTCAATCTTGCCGCCCGGAAACGCGACCTGTCCGGCATGGTCCGACATGGTGGTAGGCCGCAAGGTCAGCACCAAAGTCGGTCCCGTCTGACGCGGTACAATCCCCATCAGGACGGCCGCCGGCCGCAGCGCCTCGTGAGACCGCTCCTCAAGCACATCCACCTCGCCGCCAATCGGAAGGGCGCGTCTGTCGCCGACCGAATCAAGGCGTGCATCCGCCCGCGCCAGAAAATCGTCCAGTCCCGCCCAACTCATTCAGTCCGGCCAATCTCGAAAAACACGCCTTGGCTCCAGACGCCGAGAAGCGCTTCATCTTCCCCGCTCGGCACGGCCATATCAACCAGTTCATAAAATGTCGCCCGCGTCAGCTTGGCCTCAAGCCTTCCGCGCACCATCACATAAGGCGCAGGTTCCCCCGTCTTGTCATCAATATCGACCTTGAGCGCCATATCCGGCCCCGCCAAAGTCACATCACCAAGATTTGTCGTAAAAGCGAGCGTCTGGTCCGGCCCCGCTTCCCCTGCCCGATCTACCCGAATAGCGAGAAATGGCGCATCTTCCACGCGCACAATCACCTTCTCATAAGGGGTCACGAGATAGGTCTCGCCATCCTCATCCTTGCGCAAAATCGTCGCAAACAGCTTGACGAGCTTTTCGCGTCCGATCCGCGTCCCCTCATGCCACCAAGAGCCGTCGGCGCGGATTTCCATGCCAATATCGCCGCAATGATCCGGATTCCAGAGATGCACGGGCGGCAGCTTGCGGCCAGTTCCGCTGTCTTTCATGATGGCTTTGAGCGTTTCTTCGACGCTCACAATTCCGCCAGATGTTGATTTCAAGTCGCGCTCCGCCATGATGTCGCCTAAAGATATGTTTGATATAGGGTGTTTTTGGAACAGGTGAACGCATGAATACAGATAATCAGGCAATTGTTGCCGAGGCTGAACAGGCTGTCGAAGCCCTTAATGCCGTTAAAACCGAGATCGCCAAAGCTGTTTTCGGGCAAGAGCAAGTCATCGAACTGGCCTTGTCAGCCATTCTCGCAGGCGGTCATGCCCTCCTGATCGGCGCACCCGGCCTTGCCAAAACGCGCCTTGTCGAGGCCATGGGCACAGCGCTCGGACTGGACGGCGCGCGCATCCAGTTCACCCCTGATCTTATGCCGTCCGACATTATCGGCTCCGAAGTGCTCGACGAGGCGGCGAGCGGCGAGCGCAGTTTCCGCTTTGTCCAAGGCCCCGTCTTCACGCAATTGCTCATGGCCGACGAGATTAACCGCGCCTCCCCGCGCACCCAGTCTGCATTGCTCCAAGCCATGCAGGAACGCGAAGTGTCCGTCGCTGGAGTGCGTCACAAATTGCCCGCGCCCTTCCATGTGCTCGCCACGCAAAACCCGATCGAGCAGGAAGGCACCTATCCTCTGCCCGAAGCCCAGCTTGACCGCTTCTTGCTCAAGATCGACGTAACCTATCCCGATCTCGACACCGAACGCAAAATCCTGATCGAGACAACAGGCCTTGAAGACGCCGAGCCAAAAGCCGCCCTCAGCGCAGACGGGCTGATCGGCCTACAAGCCTTGGTGCGCAAAATGCCCGTTGGCGAGAAAGTGTTAGAGGCCATTCTCAAACTCATCCGCGAAGCGCGCCCCGAGCAATCCTCAGACGACAGAGTAAAGTCGCTGGTTGACTGGGGCCCATCCCCCCGCGCCGGACAAGCCCTCATGCTCGCCGCCCGCTCGCGCGCTTTGTTGCGTGGCCGTCTTGCGCCCAGCCTCGAAGATGTTGAAGCTTTGGCTGAACCCGCCTTGGGCCACCGCATGGCCATGCGCTATGATCCGACCGGCGAGGCGCCCGCGCTTGAAGACCTCATCAACGACCTCGTCCGGAAAGCGGCTTAAGCGCCTATTCATGCCCGCCAACCTCCCCGCCCTCCGTATCGAAGCTGACGCGCTGGCAAGGCGATTGCCGCGCCTGTCGGCCCAGACAAGCGCGTCTGACGCTGCCCATCTTGGCAGTGCGGGCCGCCGCCGCGCAGGCACAGGCGAGGACTTTTGGGAATATCGCCGCTACAATACCGAAGACGATGCCTCCCGCGTAGACTGGCGACGCTCGGCCCGAGGCGACGCCTTGTTCGTGCGCGAGACAGAGCTGGAAACCGCGCGCAGTCTTTACTTCTGGATTGACCCGCATGAGGGTTTCAACTGGCGCGGCGGCGAGGACCGACCGACCAAAGCCGACCGTGCGCGTGTCCTATCCATGGCCATCGCCAATCTGCTCTCACGCGAAGGCGAACGTGTTGGGCTCCTTGGCTCGGGCCAGCCCGCCGCTTTCGGCAAACGCGCCCTTGAGCGCCTCTACCAAATGATCGCAAGCGCCGCAGACCTAGAGGCAGGCTACGATCTCATCGCCCCCAAGCGCGCAGGTGCAGCCATCATCGCCAGCGATTTCTACGACCCTATAGACACTTGGTCCGAGCGCCTCGCCCCGATCGCTGCCAAATGCCGCGACGGTGTGCTGATCGCCATTTCCGACCCGACCGAAACCGATTTCCCGTTCAAAGGCCGCGTGCGCCTCTCCCGCCCGGGCACCGCATTGCAGCGCATCCTTGGCCGCGCCGAAACCGTCCAGACCGATTACGCGGCAAAATATGCAGCCAACCGCGCAGCCCTCAGCGCCCTTGCCGGACAGCTTGGCTGGCAGCTCATCACACACACAACAGGCGAAGACGCCCTCGTCGCCGCCTCGCAATTACATGGGCGCCTCTCCCGCTTGGGGGAAACTACATGACGCTCGGCCCCTTCCTGTTCCTCGCTCCGCTTGCGCTTGTGATGCTGGTCGCTCTGCCGATCATCTGGTGGATCCTCCGCGCGACCCCGCCCATGCCGCAAGAGGCGGCCTTGCCCAGCTTGCGCCTGCTTGACGGGGTTGAGCCGAGCGAGGAAACCCCCGCTCATACACCTTGGTGGATCCTGCTCTTGCGCCTAGCCGCAGCAGCGCTCGCGATCATAGGCCTCTCCGGCCCGATCTATGCGCCCGGCACGACAGCGGACGCAGGCGAAGACGGGCCATTATTGATTGTCATCGACGATGGCTGGACCTCGGCTCCGCGCTGGGGCGAACTTGTGGATGCCGCCCGCGCCAATCTCGAAACCGTCTCGCGCGATACCCCCATCCACCTGCTCACCACCGCCCCGCGCGGACGCGCCTTTGATCCAGCCACCCGCACAGACCGTCAGGATATGGCCCAGCGCCTCACCTCGCTTGACCCCTCGCCTTGGGCCATAGACCACGCTGACGCCCTCGCCCGCCTTGACGCGTCCGGGCTGTCTCCACAACGCATCTTCTGGGCCAGCAGCGGCATGAGCGGCCCCCGCACATCGAGCAAAGCCGAAGACGCCCTAACGCTCACAGGCGAAGCCTTTGCCGCCGCCCTTGCCGCCCGCGCGCCACTAACCATCTATGCCGCCCCGCCCCGCACTGCCATGGCCATCACAGGGCTCGATATTGACGCCACAGGTGCCCTCGCCACACTCGTCCGCGCACAGACAACCGCCGAAGCGGACGTTTTCGTCTCCGCCTTGTCGCGCGACGGGACGGGCATTGCCACCGCCACGGCCAGTTTCGGCGCTGGCTCGGCCACCACGGGCGCACGCTTCACCCTGCCGCCCGCCGCACTCAGCCGCGCCGACCGGTTCCGCATTGCAGGGGTCGAAGGTGCGGGCGCCTTATGGCTCTGGGACAGCGCTGCCCGTCGCCCGCGCATCGGCCTTGTCTCCGATGGTGAAGCCACCCAGCCGCTCCTGTCTGACCTGCACTATGTCCGCCAAGCGCTCGCCCCGTTCGCCCTCATCGAGGAAGGCACGCTGGAAACCCTTGTGCTTGCCGCGCCCGACGCCATTATCATGACCGATATTGGCGAGATCCCAGAAGCAGGCCTCGGAACGCTGACAGATTGGGTCAGTGGCGGCGGTGCCCTGATCCGCTTTGCCGGCCCAAGACTTGCCGCCCAGGGCGATAAGCTCACGCCCACCCCGCTCCGGCGCGCCTCCCGCGCGCTTGGCGGCGCTCTGGCATGGGACGAGCCTCAATCGCTTGCGCCCTTTGCGCCAAACTCACCCTTTGCCGGACTGCAAATCCCCGCCGACGCCAAAGTCCGCCAGCAAGTCCTTGCTCGCCCTGCCCCAGACCTCGACGAGAAAACATGGGCGCGTCTTGAAGACGGTTCTCCGCTGGTCACAGCCGCCCCGCTTGGCTCAGGCATGGTCGTCCTTTACCACGTCACCGCAGGGCCAGACTGGTCGGATCTGCCCTATGCCGGTGTCTTCGTCGAAATGCTCCGGCGCTCGATCTCCGCAGGCCAAAGCCAGACCATTGCAAATGCCGAAGGGCTTTATGCGCCCCAGCGCGTACTCGACGGATTTGGCCGCCTTGTCCCGCCATCGGATTTGGCTGCGCCCATTTCTGCCGCAGACTTTCCGGAAACGCGCCCGTCCGAGACCCATCCGCCCGGTCTCTATCAAGGCCCAGCCGGATCTCTGGCGCTGAACGCGGCACGCGATTATGTGCCAGAACCGATCACAAACTGGCCCGCAGGCGCCACCCTTCTGGGCGATGCAGAGGCTCGTGCGCTTCCGCTCGCTGGCCTCGCTCTAGGCTTGGCCGTTCTGCTGGTTGCAATTGACCTTCTGATTGCCCTCGCCACAGCCGGCCGCCTTAGCCATACCCGCAACGCCCGTACCGCAGCACTCCTGATGGCTATTTCTCTACCACTGACCACTCCCCTTAACATCGAGCCATCGGCACAAGCGCAAATCTTGAGCGAGGAAGAGCTTGCCAATCCCGCACTTGCGATGCGCTTTGGCTATATTCTTACCGGCGACACGGACACAGACACACGAGTGCGCGAGGGGCTCACTGGCCTGTCGCGCTATCTGACGGACCGCACCTCCGTCTCGCCTGCCCCGCCAGATGCTGTAGACCCCGAAACGTCACCCCTCGAACTTTACCCACTGATCTATCTCGCCATACCTGAAACAGCGGGTGTCCTCAGCCCACGCGCAATTGCCAATCTTAACGCCTATATGCGCACAGGCGGCGCGCTTATCCTCGATACGCGCAATGGCACATCTGCGGGCGGGGAAAGTGATTTTTCGAGCCTGCAAACACTCTTGGCTGGGCTCGATGCCCCCTCGCTCGCTCCGGTCCCGCCAGATCATGTCGTCACCCGTTCCTATTATTTGATCGACAGCTTTCAGGGGCGCTATTCAAACCGGAAGCTCTGGATTGATGCTTCCACGATCACGCCGGGCGAGCGGCGCGGCGATGGTGTCTCAAGCCTTTTCGTTGGCGATGCAGACTGGGTTTCGGCATGGGCAAGCGATGAGCGAGGCCGCGCGCTTTACGGCGTTGATGGCGGCAAACTGCAACGCGAATACGCCCTGCGCTTTGGCATCAATCTCGCCATGCACATTTTGACAGGCAATTACAAAGAAGATCAGGTTCACCTGCCCACCCTGCTCGAACGCTTGGGCCAGGAGCAAGACATAGACGAACCCGAAGGGCGCCCCGAACAATGATCGACATTACCCGTCTTGGTTTTGATCCTTTGCTCGGCATGCCATGGCTCATCGCGCTTGGCCTCGCCGCCTTTGCCGCGTGGATTGCCTATATCATGCTGCGCGGACGGGCATGGCTTACGCGCGGTATCGTCCTCACGCTACTGGCACTCTCTCTTGCCAATCCGGCCCTTGTCCGCGAACAGCGCGAACCGCTGCCCTCTGTCGTTGCCGTGCTCCTCGACCAATCCGAAAGCATGGGCTTTGGTGACCGCCAATCCGCAGCCAACACCGCCTATGATGCCTTAAGCGAACAATTGCGCGACGACCCCACGCTCGAAGTGCGCACGCTCAAATCTAACGCCAAAGCCAATGGCACAGACCTGTTCAATGCGCTTGAAGGCCTGATGGCTGATGTCCCGCGTGACCGGATTGCCGGCACGATCCTGATCACGGACGGGCAAGTCCATGATGTCCCTCTCCCGCCCACAAATGCCAGCCCGCTCGGCCCAATCCACGGTCTGGTCGTTGGCGACGAGACACGCGGGGACCGGCGTGTTGAAATCGTCAATGGTCCGACTTTCGGCATTGTCGGCGAAACGGCCGAATACATGCTCCGCGTGGACGACCCCGAAGGCGGCACGGTCAGGCTCGACATCTCGCTAAACGGCCAACGCTTAACCTCGGTCGATGTCGAGGTCGGCACGGATACGCCCTTGCCCATCGAGATTGAACGACGCGGCGACAATATCCTCGTGGTCGAAGCCCCCGCTGGCCGTCAGGAACTGACCCTCGCCAATAATCGAACCGCCGCCACCGTTTCCGGCGTACGTGACCGCTTGCGCGTTTTGCTGATTACGGGCCGCCCACATCCGGGCGGGCGGGTCTGGCGTGACCTCCTCAAATCCGACCCGCAAGTCGATCTTGTCCATTTCACCATTCTCCGCTCGGTCTTCTCCCAGGATTTCACCCCCAATGAAGAACTGGCCCTCATCCCCTTCCCGACCGACGAATTGTTCGAAGACAAGCTCAAAGAATTCGACCTCATCATCTTCGATCAATATGAGCGCTCCGGCATGGTAACGTGGGAATATCTCAACAATATCGCCACCTATGTCGAACAAGGCGGCGCGCTCATGATTACGGCAGGCCAGCAATTTGCAGGCGGCGGCTCCCTTGCCCGCACGCCCTTGGCCAGCGTCCTGCCCGCCGTCCCCACCGGCGAGATTATTACCTCCCCCATCACCCCCAACATCACCGAAGAAGGCGCCCGGCACTCCGTCACGCTCCCGCTGACAGGCCGCAACTGGGGCAGTTGGCAACGCTATATCGGCGCCGAAGCCCGCGCAGGGGATATTCTGATGTCGGCCGGAGACACCGACGCCCCACTGCTCATCGTTGACCGCGTTGGCACAGGCCGCGTCGGCCTCTTGCTAAGCGACCAGATCTGGCTATGGGCACGCGGTTCCGATGGCGGCGGCCCTTTCTCGGAGCTTACAAGACGTCTTGTCCATTGGATGATGAAAGAACCCGAGCTTGAAGAACGCCAGCTCTCCCTTGTCACCAATGGAGACAGTGCCCGCATCAGTCTGCGCACCCTCTCGCCAAGGCCGGCCCCGCTCCAGCTAACCGATCCCGAAGAAGGCGTCACCACACCGCAATGGCAAGAAACCGGCCCGGGCCAATACACCGCCGACGCCCCGATTGACGGCCTTGGCCTCTACCGCGCCGAAGCGGGCGACCTTGAAGCCGTCGCGTTAAACGGCCCCGCCAATCCGCGCGAATATGAAGATCTACGCTCAACAACGGATGTGCTCACCCCTGTCGCCGAGGCCACAGGCGGCGGCGTCTATCGTCTGGACAGCGAAGGCAGTGACAGGCCCGATATTCGCCGCGTTTCAAGGCGTGCCCAAACGGCAGGCAATAATTGGCTGGGCCTGCGCGAACGCGATGCCTACACGGTGCGCGACAGCCGCTCGACCCCGCTCCTGCCCGGCTGGCTTGGCGCCTTGCTCATCGCCCTGTTCATGCTGCTCGCATGGCGGCGAGAGGGGCAATAGATTTTCAGGACAAAGCGGGGCTTTTGAGAAGAGACTGGCAGCGACCCGAAGCGAAACTCGTTAGGGCTGCTTCCTTCCGGATCTGACCCGGTTGGCGAGGGCTTCGTCCACCGCCAGCCTCCAAGGCCTATATCGCGTCTCTAATGCGAGATTGCAAGCGTGCAGCGAAGGAATGGCGTCACTTTAACGCCTTTGCACAACAGCGATTGCACAAGACGCCCCACACGTTAAGGTTGGCGCGCATCTAAAGGATCGGCACATGCTCTTACGACGTCTTCTTACCGCTACACTCATCACAAGCCTTGTCGCCTGCTCCAGGACTGCCCCAGAAACTCCGGAGCCAAGCCCGACTGCAGAGGCCGCAGCGCCCATCTATGATCTCGAAAACGCCACTTGGATGCATGATGCCAGCGATCTGAGCCCCGAAGAGGGCGTCATCTTCGGCCAGCTCGACAATGGAATGCGCTATATCATCATGCAAAATGATCGCCCCGAAAACACCGCCTCCATGCGCCTTCGGATTGATGCCGGATCGCTGAACGAGGCGGACAATCAGCGCGGCATTTCCCATTTCCTCGAACATATGGCCTTTAATGGCTCGGAAAATGTGCCCGAAGGCGAGATGATCAAAATCCTCGAACGTTTCGGCCTTGCATTCGGGCCAGACACCAACGCCTTTACCAGCTTTGACCAGATCCAGTATCAACTTGATTTGCCCTCCACCGAAAAAGACATGCTCGATACCGGCTTCTTCCTGATGCGCGAGACGGCCAGCAACCTCACCCTCGACCCTGAAGCCATCGACAAAGAGCGCGGCGTCATCGCTTCTGAAGCCCGTGCGCGCAATTCGGTGGGCCTGCGCGCCGCTTTGCAATCGACCCGTTTCCAATTGCCCGACACCATCGCCGCAGACCGCTTCCCGATTGGCGATCTCGAGGTTATCGCGACAGCGGACCGCGAACGCTTTGTCGAAATATACCAAGCCAGCTATCGGCCAGAGCTTGCCACCTTTGTTATTGTCGGCGACTTCGACCCTGAACCCATCCGCACCGAAATCGAAAAAACATTTGGCGACTGGCAAGGCATTGGCGCTGCGCCGCCCGACCCTGACATTGGCAAAGTCGATCCGGACCGCCCGACCGAAGCGGACGTCTTCTACGACCCCGATACCAACACCTCGGTTTCTATTCTGGCCATCAAACCCCATGCCCGTTTGCCAGACACCGCTGCCCAGCGCCGCAAAAATCTGATCGACGCCATCGGCCATGGCATTCTGAACCGCCGCCTTGCCACGCTGGCCCGGACCAAAGATGCCCCCTTCATTGGCGCAGGCTCCGGCGATTCGGATGCTTTCAACATCGCCAAGACCGTCTCGATAACCGCCTCCACCACACCAGATGGCTGGCAAGACGGACTTGCCGCCATAGAACAGGAATTGCGCCGCGCCATCAAATATGGCTTTAGCCAGGCCGAGATCGACGAACAATTGGCCAATATCCGCACCAGTATCGAAAACCAGATTGACCAGTTTGGCACGCGGCTCACGCCTCGCCTTGCGGGGCAATTGGCGGGCACCGTGAACGAGACAGTCTTCACCACCCCTGCCTCAGGGCTGATACGGTTTGAGAAAGTCATCGATAGCCTCACCCCCGAAATTGTTCACGACGCCTTCAAAGCGCAATGGGAGGGAGCAAACCCGCTCCTACAACTCTCGACCAATATCGACAATCCGGCCGCACGCGAAGATTTGCTCGGCACTTTCGAAGCCAGCCGGACCGTGCTTGTCACAGCCCCGGTTGCAAAGGAGGTTCAGAGCTTTGCCTATACCGATTTCGGACCCGCAGGGAAAATTGTATCGGACACGCGCATTGACGACCTTGGTGTCCGCATGGTGCAGTTTGAAAACAATGTCCGCCTCAACATCAAATCAACCGATTTCGAGGACGCGATTATCCGCATCTCCACCCTTATCGGTGGCGGCGAACTTGAATTTCCCCAAAATCTTGACGGAATTGGCTCAATGTTCGGCTTCTTTCCCTCCGGCGGACTTGAGGCCCATACGGTTGACGAACTGCAATCCCTGCTCGCCGGACGCAGCGTCTCGATGGGCTTTGGAGCGGACAGCCGTTATTTCGGGTCAAACCTTGCCACCACACCCGATGACTTCCAATTGCAGATGCAATTACTCACCGCCATGATAACCGCCCCCGGGTTCCGGCCCGAAGCCGAACAGCAATATCGACAGGCCATCACTGCTTTCTATGAGACGATTGACGCTGAGCCAGGCGGAGTGGCTGCTCAAATCGTGCCACGTATTCTGCACGGCGGCGACACGCGTTTCGGTCTTGCCTCCGAAGAGGACTTACTCGCGCGCAATTTCGATGAGCTTCAAATGGTTACGGAGCGCGCCTTTTCCGAAGGGGCCATCGAGATCGGCATTGTTGGCGATATCGACGAACAGATCGCCATAGATGTGGTCGCCCAAACCTTTGGAGCCCTGCCCGAACGCCTCGCCACCCCGCTTGAGTTCGACGAAAGACGACAAGTCAGCTTCCCCGCCGACCGCACCCCGATCACGCTCACCCATGCGGGGCTAGCTGATAAGGCACTTGCCATGGTCTATTGGCCCACAGACAGCCGCGCAGATCAGAAGACCAATTCCATCCAAACCCTCTTGCAATCGGTCTTGCAGCTTAAACTGACCGAAACCCTGCGCGAAGAACTGGGCGCAACCTATTCGCCCTCCGCTGATGGCGTCCGCTCGCCCGTCTTCCCGGGCTTCGGTTATATCTCGGCGGTCAGCAATGTCAGGCCACAGGACGTCGAACTTGTCATGGACGCCATTGACGAGATCGTGGTCAAAATAGCCAATGGCAGCATCACTGATGACGAACTGCAAAGGGCGCGCCAGCCCATTCTTGAAAACATCGAGGAGCAGCAGGAGAGCAATAGCGTCTGGCTCCGCTTCATTGATACAGCCCAGACCGATCCAGACTATCTCGCCGAGATCCGCACGCGCGCAGAGGTCTACAAAGCCATCACACCCAAGGATTTAACCACTATGGCGACCGAATATCTCAGGCCTGACGAAGCGCTTAAAATCCGCATCATTTCCGAAAACTGGGACGGCTGAACCCTCATGCTCCTAACCTCCGACACAATGCCGCTTGCGAGCGCTGCGATTGATCGTGCCGCCCATCACCGCCTCGACCCGGACTGGCTCAAAGCAAGCCTGAAAGCGCCGAACGTCCTGGTCTGCCTGTTCCAGAACGGCATGCCGTTCGTTCAGGACAATGGTGCCCTGTTATGGCTCGGCCACCAAGCCACAGCCCTTTCTGGCATAAGCGAGCAGCTTTTCCTCGGCAAAGACAAAACCGGCGCTGGCGTTTTCGCCCTCGACATGACACCCGCTTTCAAACTCGCCGCCTCTCCGATTGCGGGACTTGGCGAGTTCACCGAAGCCCGCATGGCCCTTGGCGCAATGGGACCAATGGACGCCAATCTCGCTTCCACCGCCCGCTCCCTGTTCGAATGGCACAAAGCGCATGGCTTCTGCGCCAATTGCGGCGCTGCGTCCGTGGTCAAAGAGGCGGGTTGGAAACGCGCTTGCCCGTCTTGCGAGCGCGAACATTTCCCGCGCACAGACCCCGTCGCCATCATGCTCGCCGTGCGCGGCGACAAATGCCTCCTTGGCCGTCAAGCCCTATGGCCCGCAGGTTTCTTCTCATGTCTGGCCGGTTTCATCGAACCGGGCGAAACCGTCGAACAGGGCGCCGTGCGCGAACTGGCCGAAGAAGCGGGCATCAAAGCCAATGCGGCAAGTGCAGAATACCTCTTCGCCCAGCCATGGCCCTTCCCCTCCTCGCTGATGATGGGCTTAATCGTCGAGGCCGAAAGCGAAGAGATCACCGTAGACAAGACCGAGCTGGACGAGGCACGATGGTTCACCCGCGAGGAAGCGCGTGCCATCATTGCCGGACAACACTCCGAGGTCTTTGCACCGCCTGAAATGGCCGTCGCCCATCACATCCTGCGCGTCTGGTCCGAACGAGAAGGCTAAGACCCCGCCGCGCCCACCACACTTGGCCATACCGCATCTGCCTGCGCGATAAAGCCCGACCTGTCGGCGTCCCATTTGCGTTGCACGCGGCGGCTATAATTGAGATAAAGCCGCCCATCAACAATCGCCCAATGCTGCGGCTTACCCGCTGCCGTCTTGCCTTTGGCTGCGGCCCATGCGCAATAGCCGCCATATTGCGGGGCATATTTCGCCGGATCAGCCTCAAACAGATCAAGATGTTCCTGATTAGCAAACTGGAACCTTGCGCCCTGATATTCGCTTGAAAACGCAGCGCTGCCCTCGGCTGGCTCCCCAAGGGTGAAATAGGCCACCGCGTCATACCCGCCAAGCGCCAGATCAGAATTGCGTTTGGTATAGACCGGCGCGGTATCACCAAAGCTCGGCGCAACGAAAAAGACCGACACGCCAAACAAAGCCAGCGCCATCAGAACCGAACGAAAGATCATATCAAATTCCCTTGGTGTTTGATGCAAGTCTAACCCGTAACCGCGCGCGCAGCAAAACACCAACCCCTCAAACGCACTCACAGCCGCGCGAGCAAAACACCGCCATTTATCGGTTAAGCCGCCGCCGCTCGCCCGCGCCGAACACACCAATGATTTTCAGCATATTGGAGAAAAACCCAAGCTCTTCAAGCGCAAGCTGGACATGCCGCTGATCAGGATGGCCTTCAATTTCTGCATAAAACTGCGTCGCCGTGAAGGAGCCGCCAAGCTGATAACTTTCAAGCTTGGTCATGTTCACCCCATTGGTCGCAAATCCGCCCATCACCTTGTAAAGCGCAGCGGGAATATTTCGAACTTGAAAGATAAAGGCGGTCACCGTCTCGCCATCATCGGCCTGCCGGTCGCCCGGCTCCGGCGACATGATCACGAACCGCGTTGTATTATGCTCGGCATCCTCAATGTCACGCGCCAGAATCTCAAGCCCATAAACGGACGCCGCCAGCTCGGGTGCAATCGCTGCCACCGACCGATCGCCAAGCTCGGCCACTTCGCGCGCCGCCCCTGCCGTATCGGCCGCCGTCACCGCTTCAATGTTTTGTTCGCGCATAAAAGCCCGGCACTGCCCAAGCCCCATAATATGTGAGCGCGCCTTTTTTATATCGGCGAGCCTGGTGCCCTTGAGCGCCATAAGCTGAAACCGGATCGGCAGATAATATTCAGCAATAATCGACAGCGTGGTCTGAGGCAAAATATGGTGAATATCAGCCACCCGTCCGGCAATCGTATTGTCTACGGGTATCATCGCCAGCTCTGCCTCGCCCGTCTCGACGGCGTGGAACACATCCTCGAACGTCCGGCAAGCCAGCGGCGTCATATCGGGATAGGCGTCGGCGCAGGCAATATGCGAGTTTGCGCCCGGTTCGCCCTGATAGGCAATTTTCTTCGTCATGGCTGTCTTTCAAATTTTCACTGGGTAAATTGTCTCTGGGCAAAAAACCGCCGTGCGGCTTCAAGGTCTTCGGGCGTGTCTACACCGTTTGGAGGCGGCCCGTCCAAAATCGCGCAATCTATCCGCAGCCCGATTTCGAGCGCGCGCAATTGTTCAAGCCGCTCTGTCCGCTCCAATGCGCTTGGCGGGGCCGCGACAAAGCGTTCGAGCGCCGCCCTTTTATATGCGTAAACACCGATATGATGATATTTCGGCCCGTCGCCATGAGGCACACAAGCCCGCGAAAAATAAAGCGCCCGCGCCCGACCGCTCCCGGTCTTGCCCGCAAGCACCGCCTTGACAACATTCGGATCAGACAATTCCTCCGGCACAGTAATCTTGGCCACAAGGCTTGCAATATCACACGCCCTCGAAGCTTTGAGCGTTGCAGTGACCGCTTCGAGGGCGAGCGGGTCGAGCGTCGGCATATCGCCCTGCAAATTGATAATTTCGTCATAGCGCCCTTGCGGGTCGATTTGCGCCGCAGCGGCGCAAACCCTGTCACTTCCCGAAGGCAGATCAGGATCAGTCAAAACCGCCTCAAACCCCGCCGCCTCGACAACCTCCACAATCTCCCTATCCGCCGCCGCCACAGCAACACGGCCAACGCCAGACGCCGCCGCCAGCGCGCAGACCCGCACGATCATGCTAACCCCGCCAATATCTGCCAAGGGCTTATTGGGCAGGCGCGTCGCCCCGAGGCGGGCAGGGATCAGGATCAATACACTCATATTACGGATGCGGCGGATCGCCGCTTATCCCCTTCTCTCTCTTGGTGAAAACGCACCAATATGTTGTCAGACAGGGGCTAGCGTGTCACAAGGCGTGCGCCAAGATCAAATGCGAGGAATCTGTCCATGGGCGAGCTCGGTTTCAACAAGTTTTTCGGTGCGCTTCTGGCGACGCTATTGCTCATTCTGGGCCTAAACGAAGTGGCCAATATCGTGTTCGGCTCCGGTGGCGGTCATCATGACGACCATCATTACGAATCGCAAAACGAATGGGCGGCTGCTAAGTTTCACGGCTACCGCATCGACATCGCCGAAGCAGCCCCAAGCGGCGGTGATGCGCCTGAAGACATGTTCGACCTTGGCCTGATGCTCGCCAGCGCTGATGTGGCCGCAGGCGAACGGGCCATGCGCCAGTGCGCCCAGTGCCATTCCTGGAACGAAGGCGGCCCAAGCGGCACTGGTCCCAATCTCTACGACATCATGAATGCGGATATCGCCGCCAAATCGGGCTTTGCTTATTCCGGTGCTCTGTCGGGCATTGAGGGCAATTGGACCTATGCTGCGATGAATGACTGGCTGACAAATCCTGGCGCGTTTGCGCGAGGGAACAAAATGTCTTTCGCGGGCCTGCGCAGCCCGCGCAAGGATGCCGAGCGGGTCAATATCATCGCCTATCTTGCAAGCGTCAGCCCGAACGCGGCACCCTTCCCGGAACCGCTCGTCTCGGAGGCCAGCGTTGAAGATCCAACCGGGACGCAAACCGCTGAGGCTGAAACCAATATAACCGCTCGGGACGAAACCACAGGTGCGACTCCACAAACCGCGCTTGAAGAGTCCATACCGGAGCCAGAGAACGGCGAAGTAGAGCAATTAATAGAGTCAGCGGAAGACGAAGCGTCCGACGCACTCGACACAGTTGTAGAGGCCGCTAGCGAAAGTATCGAAGAAGCTGCCGAAACGGCTCAGGACGCCCTGCCCGCAGAGCAATAAGCAATCAAGGCCCCGCCAAGGGCCTCCGCATATATCTATGACCCGACAGCCGGCCCGGCTGCGCCGAGCCAATCTGGGCGCCCTTTCTCTACAAGCGAAACCCGCTTGGCACCGATTGGCGAGCCATATCTGTCGGCGATCCGCTTGATCGCGCCCGCCAATGTCTCATGAGCGACCGCCATATGATGAGCATTGGCATGTAGCAAAGTTTCGCCATCAAGCATTAGTCCGACATGCCCCTTCCAGAACACCAGATCATTGCGCCGCAACACGCCCGGTTCCTGCCAGTTCTCAATCCGGGCGCCACTCCACGCAAACTGCATGTCCGAATCACGCGGCAGCTGGATCCCCGCCGCCGCGAACACCGCTTGCGTTAAGCCGCTGCAATCGAGTCCCAGGGCATCCCGCCCGCCCCAGAGATAGGGCGTACCAAAAAATCCGACAGCAATATCAGCCGGATCGGCGACAAACTGGTCAATAGCTGCCAGATGACCATCAGGCACCCAGCCGATACCATCGCATTCGGTCATTCCCTTCTCGCTCACCCCGGCGCGAAGCAAGGAATTGAGAAACAAGGTGGTCTGCGGCGGCGCCTTAATATCCGGCTGAGCAAATCCATAGGTCAATGGCGCAATTATCCGGTGTGTCACGCCAGCATCCTGCATCAGCCCGTCCTTCTTGACCCAGCCGACATAATGGTCGAGCCCATGCCGGATCAGGAGGAAATCTTCGCGGGCGCTATAAACCTCGATCGGCTCGCCCAGGATGCCCGCGCTGACACGCTCGGCACGATCTCCAAGCGCCACCAGGATCGGCAGATTAGGACGACCCACGCGCGCAAACGCAGCAGGCTTTTCGGCGGGCGCAGCAAGGCGCTTATCATGAAAGTCTAACATTACCCCAGTTTGTCAGGCGACTTGGGCGTTGTCACTATCTCCATCACGATTTGACAATTTCCTTGGTTGATCAGCTGCAATAATCATCGCTGCAAGCGCTCGCAACGCCCTTGCGCCCTCGGGCGTTCGCTCGAGGAATACATTGCGTAAATCCTGATTGTCCCGCACCCGCTTTACGAGCCCATGCCGCTCCAGCGTGTCAAGCGCACGGGTAATGGCAGGTTTGGCCAGCTCCAGCGTCTCTGACAGCCCGCGCACTGTATGTGGTCCCCGGGTCAGGGAAATCGTCATCAAGATTGCCTGCTGGCGGGCGGTAAGATCGGGCGTGTCCGCTTTGACAGAGGCACAAACCGTCAGACGCCACAAATCCAATGCCTGCCGTTCGCTCATCGCCATTTTTTAGCCCTTTTTCTATGGGCTCAGGTTCAAGTGATTTGCAATTGCCCGCAAGCCTCAATCAGCCCCTGGCATAACGATTTTGCAAGACCGCCCACATCGCGCGCAAACCACACGCAGCGGCGCCAGCAGGCCGGCCATATTTCCCCTCCCGCCAGGCCCAGACATCAAGATGGACCCAATGGCGCACATCGACGAACTTTTGCAGAAAAAGCGCCGCCGTAACCGACCCCGCCATGCAGCCGCCGGAATTTACAATATCGGCAATCGGACTTTTCAAATAGGACAGATAAGGTCGCCATAGCGGCATACGCCAAGCCGGATCGCCGCTCGCGCGGGCGGCCGTCAGGATGTCAGCGGCAAGGGTTTCGTCATCAGTATAGAAAGGTGCAAGATCCGGCCCGACCGCCACCCGCGCCGCGCCGGTCAGTGTCGCAAAATCAATCAGTAATTCAGGATCGTCTTCACTCGCTCGCGTCAAAGCATCACCAAGAATAAGCCGCCCCTCAGCATCGGTATTGTCGATCTCAACGCTCAGCCCCTTGCGGCTCATAATCACATCACCTGGCCGGAATGCATTGCCCGAGATCGCATTCTCGACGGTTGGAACATAAAGCTTCAGATTGACGGGCAGTCCGGCATCCATGACCAGCCGGGCCAATCCGATCGCATGGGCCGCTCCGCCCATATCCTTCTTCATGATCCGCATACCGTTGCCAGTTTTGATGTTAAGCCCCCCCGTATCAAACGAGACACCCTTGCCAACGAGCGCAAGCTTTGGCGCGTCCGCCTCCCCCCAGCTCAATTCGACAAACCGCGGCGCAATATCAGCCGCTCGGCCCACCGCATGAACCATCGGATAATTCGCCTCAAGCAAATCATCCCCAAGGGTCACTGCCACTTCTGCGCCAAAAGTCTCGGCGAGTTCCCGGATCGCCGCTTCAATCGCATCCGGCCCCATATCACCCGCTGGCGTGTTGACGAGATCACGCACCTGATCCACCGCCTCCGCCTCGCGCCTCTGTGCCGCGCGCACCATCTGGGAACCAGACAGCACAAGCTGGGGCGGGGTATGCTTTTTCGATAGATAGCGGTCAAACCGATAGGCTCCATCGGCCCACCCTGCACTTACCCAGCCCTCTGGCCATCCCGCAGGGCTTTGCTTCAGGACATAGACACCGGCCCGAAGCGCGGCGCTGATCTGGGCCACCGCAAGCGGGCTGTCCCCCTCGCCAAGACCTGCAATGATATGGCAGACAGCTCCATCCGCTCCGGGTACGCGCACCATCTGACCGCTACGACCTGTAAAATTCTGCTCACGGGCAATTTGCGCCACCCTGTCGGGCAGATCAGCGAGGGTCTCCTCCACCAATTTTGTTGTCATGAGACTAAGCTCAATGGCACCCTGAGCGTTCTCTGAAAAAGCTGGATGCATCGTGGAAAACCCTTCAATTTGTTAATGAGCGGACCCGCTTTGTTAACGCTTTCTTGAGGGGCTGGAAATAAGCTAAATGAAGAATAACTGATTTGGAGAACAGAGCTTATGTCAAAGTCGAGATATTTACGCATTAGCGCTTCGGTTCTGGCAGGACTGGCCCTTGCCGCATGCGCCAGCACGTCCGGCGCATCCTCCGATCGTGACGCTGCGGAGGCATCCGAATTTGCCAAACCGTCGGCCGAGGACATCGAGTTGATCGCCCGCGCCGAGCCGATTGCACAGGTAAACTATTGGAACCAGCAATATAATCTGCATCCGGTCGATGAAGAGATCGCGCTCTATTTCATTCGCTCCCTCCGGCAGATCAGCAGTTTTGAGCGAGCTGCCGAGGTGGCAAATCTGGCCGTGGTCAGCCACCCTCAAAGCGCGGACCTCTTTGTTGAACTCGGTCGCGCAAGTGCCAGCCAGGGCAAATCCCGCGAAGCCTTGCGGGCCTTCGGTCGGGCGCTCAACATCAATTCGGATGATCCATACCCGTTTGCCGCTATCGGCATTATTCTCGACAAGGAAGGCCAGCACGAAAATGCACAGGCGGCCTATACCGAAGCCTTGGTGCGCAATCCGGACCGCACATCCACTCTGTCAAACTATGGGCTATCGCTCGCCCTGACGGGCAAGCTGAGCGAGGCCGAAGAGCAATTGCGCAAAGCCGTTGATCTCCCTGACGCATCGGTGAAAGTCCGGCAGAATTTCGCTCTGATCCTCGGCCTGCAAGGCAAGTTTGACGAAGCGCGTGCCATCGCCGCGAAAGATGCACCAAACGGCATCGCCGAACGCAACGCCGATTTTCTGGCGCAAATGATCGGCTCGAATGCGAAATTACAAGCCATTTCCGACGTGGTTGCCAGTCGGGACGCCCCGAAGCCCGCACCAAGCGAGCCTATCCAATCCGTTGCCCTTGGCGAGCCGGGAAGCAACACCGAACGAACCGCACAGCCAGTTCCATCTCCCGCCACAATTGCCCAGAACACACCGAAAGAAACGGCCCCTCGGCGACGTCGCGCACGGCGCAGCAATCTGATAACTGGCGGGTCCGACTAGCGACGATCTGGAAAACGGGGCGCCAAGAAGCGACAGCTCATTAGCCCCGCCCCTCTTATTTGGGAGGACGGGCCGCCTTGCTCTATGCAAACTCTCCCAGAATATTTTTCAAAACACTGAAGCACAGCCCATGGGCCCATCCCGAATACCCCCGGCCCCGGTTCATAGCCGACGCGTCACTCCTCACAATCCTTGTGGGCCAAACCGTTCCAAAACTCAGATCCATGCTCGGCCCTGAAAGGAGCTTCGAGGTGTGTAGGCCGAAGGTAAGCAATGACGCTCCCTTACGAGCCAGCAGGCCGTTAAAGGGCTGTATTGCGCGCCCTTAATTGCCGTTTTCGGCTTGGCTCTTCTTGAACTTGATATAGGCAGGCCCAAGCACAACCATGAACAAGACGGGCAGGAAGAACAGGATCATCGGGACCGTGAGCTGGGCCGGCAAGGCCGACGCTTTCTTCTCCGCCTGCGACATGCGCATATCGCGATTTTCCTTCGCCATAACACGCAAGGCATCCCCAAGCGGTGTCCCGTAACGTTCAGCCTGGCTCAAAGCGAGACAAACCGCCTTGACGCCTTCATGGCCCGTCCGAGCAGCGAGATTGTCATAAGCCAAACGCCGCTCCTGCAAATAAGACAGTTCAGCTGTGGTCAATGTCAGTTCTTCTGCCAGTTCGACAGACGCGGTGCCAACCTCGCGTCCCACTTTCTGGAACGCCATCTCGATTGACATGCCTGCCTCTACACAGATCAACAACATGTCGAGCGAATCTGGAAAAGCGCGCATAATGGATTGCTGGCGCTTGGACGCCAGATTGCTGACATAAAGGTTTGGCAGATAGAAGCCCGCCGCCATG
>CALLUH010000209.1 GCA_938011445.1 uncultured Hyphomonadaceae bacterium | reverse complement strand
TCGCAAGCGGAGCTTATGTTTCAGGAATTGTGGCAGATCAATGAAGACAATCTGCCGATTGGTCTGCATCACGGCTCGCTTGCAAAGGAGCAGCGCCGCAAAGTCGAACGGGCTATGGCAGAGGGTATCATGCGGGCGGTTGTGTGCACCTCGACGCTGGATCTTGGCATCGACTGGGGGGATGTGGACTTGGTGATCCAGCTTGGCGCGCCCAAGGGGGCCGCAAGACTGGTCCAGCGCATTGGCCGCGCCAATCACCGTATGGACGAAGCCAGCCGCGCCTTGCTGGTGCCGACCAATCGTTTCGAAGTGCTTGAATGCCGGGCGGCGATGGGCGCTGTCCTTGCAGGTGAACTGGACGGCGAAGCGAGCCGCAGCGGGGCGCTCGATGTGCTGGCACAACACGTTATGGGCCGTGCCTGCGGGACGGGGTTTCATCTTGCAGCGCTCTACGAGGAAGTTCGGACTTCGGCGCCCTATAGCGATCTTGATTGGGAGACATGGGAAAAGCTCGTCGATTTTGTGGCCACGGGCGGCTATTCCCTGCGCACCTATGACCGGTTCAACCGAATTGTTCGCCGCTCTGACGGTCTCTGGGTGGCCCGCACTGCGCGCGACAAACAGCTTCACCGCATGAATGTCGGTACAATTATTGACGCGGGCCATCTGAATGTCCGGCTCGCCCATCAGGGGAAGGGCCAGCGCGGTGGACGCAAACCCATGCAGGCGGGCCGAAAGCTTGGCGAGATTGAGGAATACTTTATCGAAGGCTTGACGCCCGGCGATACATTTTTGTTTGCGGGGCAAATCCTTCGGCTTATCAGCGTGGAGGGTGAAGACGCCCTTGTCGTTCGCACGACAGACACAAAGCCTGCCATTCCCGCTTATAATGGCGGAAAATTCCCGCTCTCGACCTTCCTCGCCGAGCGCGTCCGCCAAATGGTTCACACCCCTGCTGACTGGGCCGCATTGCCCGATCAAGTGCGCGAATGGCTCGAAATTCAGACCAAGCGCTCGACCGTTCCTTCTCCGGACGAGCTTCTCATCGAAACTTTCCCGCGCAATGAGCGCTATTATCTCGTCTGCTATCCTTTTGAAGGGCGGCTTGCACACCAGACACTTGGCATGCTGCTTACACGAAGGCTGGAGCGGGCAGGGGCCAAGCCGCTTGGCTTTGTCGCGTCCGAATATGCCCTTGCGATCTGGGGCATGGAAGACATGGCGGGCCTCGACATGGCTGGGCTATTTCATCCCGATATGCTCGGGGATGATCTTGATGCATGGATGGAGGAAAGCGCGCTGATGAAGCGGACATTCAAGGCGTGTGCCCAAGTCTCCGGCCTTGTTGCCCGACGGCTTCCGGGCAATGAGAAAACGAGCCGTCAGGTCACTTTTTCCACAGACTTGATCTATGATGTCTTGCGAAGCCATCAGCCGGACCATCTGCTTTTGCAGGCAACCCGCGCCGATGCGGCCACCGGCTTGCTCGATATCCGAAGGCTTGGCGATATGCTGGTGCGCACCTCCGGGAAGCTTGTTCACAAAGCACTTCCGAAAATCAGCCCGTTCGCGGTGCCCGTTATGCTTGAAGTCGGACGCGAGCCAGTGCTCGGCGGCTCTGCGTCGGAAGCCATTTTGCGCGACGCGGAAATCACGCTCGTTGAAGACGCTATGGGCTAGCTGATCTCGGAGAGTTTGACCTTGCGTGCGCGAGGGCGGCTTGTCCCGTCGCCGTCTGGATGGACAATGCGCAAGGTGAAATGCCCTTGCTTATGGCCATGCGGGTTGAGCCAATTGTCAGTGCCTGGATCCTTATGCGCCACTACGGCCTGCCAACTGCCATCGGCGTTTGTCTTCAGCGTCGTCTTGTTGAATTTCTGATTGCCGCCAGGCCCCTCGATCGACTGTAGCCAGGCATTCATGACATGAACAATGGCGTAGCCGCCGCGCAATTCATCGCCCTCGAAAATAAGCGCTTCATCTTCTTCGAGTATGAACCAGCCACCAAAATAGATATTGTAGACCGAAGGATAGTAGATGCCGACAATGGAGGGATCAAAGGCTTTGGGCGGGTCCATCGAGTTGGCCGGATCCGACCGCATCTGCGCAAGGCCGAAAGTGGCATCAACCGCGATCTCGAAGAATTTGGCCGCCGCTTCGGTGCTTTGGGCAAATTCGGCCTCGCTATATATTTCCTGCGCATCTGGCGCGTCGAGCCTGCGAATATCAAAATCACGCGAGCGTTTCTCAATGGGCACGTCGTTAAAAAACTGCCGCATCAGGAACATGTGCGCACTATCATTAAGCGCAATCCAGTTTTTCGCATCAGCCGGGCGTTCTTTGGACAAGATAACCGAAAACTCGCCGTTCGGACCAAGCTCCATATCGTCAGGGATCAGCTCACCGGCAACATTGTTCCAACCGAGCTCTCCGCGACCATAAATCGTAAAGGTTTGCGCAGCGCAGCCCGATAATGTTCCATAGACCTCATATGTGTAATCGGGATGCACCGGAGCGCTGTCATAGCGGGCATCGGGATTGTCCCCGAGCACTTTACGCCCCGATGCCATCCAATTGGTAAAGGCAGGTTCGCGCGGATTGCCCTTCTCGATAAATAGCTCATGGGCGAGAGAAAAAGTCTGCGCCAGGGCTCGCATGCCTTCGGCGCGATCAACCTCGTTCAGCCCCATTTCCTCAGAATAGACGCGGGTCGTCATCTCGGCCATCTTGTTGGTCAGGGCATGCCACGCGGCACGGGCACCATGATCATCGTCAAGTTTGAGCGGGGTGGCAGCCTTGGAGGCGGCGGTAGGGTCGATCTGCATGGGCGGTGTCCTGCGTGTTAGAGATGGGCGCTGTAGCGGGCGGTATAATCGGCGAAAACGGGATCATAGGTTTCCCTGGTGAAACCAAACTGCTCGGCGCTGTAGACGTGTTTGCCATATTTTTCACGCGGGCGATTGGCAAGATAGTCACTCATAGCCTGATCACCCTTTGCGGTCAGTTCGCGTCCAAAATGACTATAAACCTTGCGTATCTCGGCCATAGGGTCTTCGATAAAACGGCTGAAAGGGACATCAATAAAGCGCGCCTCATGCTGGGGGTTATTGGCTCGAAACTCGACGCAGCGCTGGACAAATTCGGCATAGTAAGCCGCGTCACTGGCAGCACGTTCAGGGGAGTTCGGCACATCTGACCAGCCCCCGCGCGAGACCCGATAGAGATTGGCCACAGACGAAATAACCTGCATCGGGTCACGATGGGTCTGGATCAGGTCCGCATCCGGATAGGCTTTCAGCAATTCATCAAGATAGCCCGTGTGCATAGGCGTTTTGAGCACCCAAGATTTGTCTGGCTGAGTTGATTGCAGGTAACGCAAGCCTCGTTGGTGCCATTCATAAGGGGAACTGAAATCATTGTGCAGTAAAAAGTCGCGATAAGACGGCATCCACGCCATGGCGCAAAACTGTTCGCTTGCCATATCGAGTAAGGTAAGCCCGATGCACTCAGTTGGCACATAGGGGCCGAATTTGTGGATTGCGCTAAACCCCGGCATCAGGCGGTCCACTTGCTGCATCTGTTTGCCAAGTTTCGACAGGCGGGGGTCTTCTTCCTCGCTTTCGCCCGCTATTTCGTGAGCAAGCGCATAGTCGCGGCATTCCCATGTCAGCGGGGCGCGATAGTCCGGCGCTGCGGCGAGGGTTTCATAGAGAATGGTCGTGCCGGTGCGCGGCAGACCGAGCACAATAAGAGGGGCTTTGATCGGTGCCTTGGCCGCTTCAGGATTGGCCTTTTCCCATGCCACAACCGTCAACCGTCCCGCCAATGCCGCAACCACCTGCCGGTGCAACACAAAGCGCCCCATCTGGTTCAGCTCGGCTTCGTTTTCGAGCGCGTGACACAGCATGGCAAGACCAGAAATATAGCTCTCCGAGCCGTAATCATTTGCGCCAGCCATCTTCTCGGCAGCAGCACGGATCAGGTCGGGACGAAAGCTGGGGCGTCCAAGCCGCATTTGCGACAGCACCCGTCCAACCCCATTGATCGCCCGAACGACGGGCGGGCGCGCTGTCCGCGTTTCAATCACGAGAAGCTCCTTACAAGAATGGCGCTATTTGTAAGGAAATCAGCCTGTGTGTCCAGTCAGCATTTGGGCAAATGCCCGATTGATCCATGCCGCCGCTTGACTGGACAAGAACGGCACGCCAAAGCATGTTCCATGTCAGCCGATAGGCCCTTTAACAAAGCCGCTTATATGCAGCTCGAGTTTCAAGGCGAGTGTCTCACTCTGCTCGGTTCAGGCGCGCTTTGGTGCGAACAGTACCAGCTCCTCATTGTCTCTGATCTACATTTTGGCAAAGGCAGCTCTTACGCTGTGGCCGGACAAATGCTGCCGCCTTATGACGTGGATGCAACCCTTGATTCGGTCGAGACACTGTTCTCCGAGTGGCTGCCGAAAAAATGCATCTCGCTGGGCGACAGCTTCCATGATGCGCAGGCCGAAGCCAGACTGACACCCGGGCAGCGCGCACGCATCCGCCGCTTAACGGGCCTGTCTGACTGGTTCTGGATAGAGGGAAACCATGATCCAGTCCCGCCGGTTCATCTTGGCGGGCGGGCGGCCAATACATTGCGCGTCGGCGAGATGATTTTCCGGCATGAGCCGTCAGGCGCGCGCGGCGAAGTGGCGGGGCACCTACATCCGGTGGCGAAGGTCAGATCAAGTGGCCGCAGCGTGCGGACCAAATGTTTCATAACTGATGGACATGCGCTCGTTCTACCATCTCTGGGCAGCTTTACAGGAGGTCTGAACGTGACCCATGAAGCATTTGATACATGTCTTGCCAACACACGGCGCATCTTCGCAACGGCTAATAATGGCGTTTACGAGATCGCCCGGTCCCGACTGATACCCGATCGGCGACGTGCTTAAGCCATGAGCGTCTTGGCGCGTATCAGCTGCTTTGTGCGCATTTCGTCGGCACCAAGTAGCGGCACAAGATGAGCCGCAACGGCTTCGGGGGAGGGCAGGGTATCAGGGTCTTCGCCGGGCATGGCATTGGCCCGCATTGTTGTGCGCGTGCCGCCGGGATCAAACAGGTTGACCTTAAAGCCAAGGGCTTCGGTTTCATCAGCCCAGCCAAGCGCGAGCGCCTCAAGACCTGCCTTTGCCGCTTGATACGGACCCCAGAAAGCGCGTGGGCTGCGGGCGACGCTGGATGTGACAAAGACAGCGCGCGGCGCGTGTCCCTCCTGCATGGGAATTGTCAGCGCTTTGATCAAGCGCCAATTGGCCGTTAGATTGATGTCTATGGTTTCAGCGAAGCTGCGCGGGCCAATCGTCGCCAGAGGGCCGAGCGTTCCGAGAACACCCGCATTGGCAAGCAACCCATCAAGCCTTCCGAATTGCTGCATAATGGCAAGGCCGAGTTTCTCGGTCCCGTCCTCATCCCCCAGATCAAGTGGCACCAGTGTCGCTTCGCCCTTGCGGGCGGCTATATCTTCTCCAAGCGCTTCAAGGGCCAGTTTTGAACGCGCGATGGCAATGATATGGGTGTGTTCATTGGCGAGTTGAATTGCCGCGGCGCGGCCAATGCCCTGTGAAGCGCCGGTAACAAGGATAAGACGTTTATCGGTCACAAAGTCCGCCTTAGTCGAGCAGGAGGGAAAGCTGATACTCTTTGGAGCTCTCGGAGCTTTCATGATCGGTTAGCGGGGTCGGGTAGTCGCCTGTAAAGCAATGATCGGCATGGGCTGGCATGTCTTTGTGTCGCGGTGATCCGTCAATCGAGCGATAAAGACCGTCAACGGACAGGAAACTCAGACTGTCCACGCCCAATTCACTGGCCATGGTTTCAATATCGTATTGCGCTGCGAACAGTTCATCTGTTGACGGCATGTCGATACCATAAAAGTCAGGGTGTTTGATTGGCGGGCTCGCCGAACGGAAATGGATCTCCTTAGCACCCGCCTCCCGCACCATTTGCACAATTTTCTTGGACGTGGTGCCGCGAACAATCGAATCGTCAATCAACACCACGCGCTTGCCTTCAAGAACGGCCCGATTGCCTGCATGTTTGCGCGAGACCGATTTCGTTCGACGGCTTTGGGTCGGCTGAATAAATGTGCGTCCGATATAATGGCTGCGGATGATACCGAGTTGAAATGGTATTCCGGCCGCTTCCGCATAACCGATAGCGGCTGGAATACCCCCATCGGGCACGGGGACAACAATGTCGGCCTCTAGCGGGTTTTCCTCAGCGAGATATTTCCCCATCCGGCGGCGGACATCATAAACGCTGCGCCCTTGAATAAAGGAATCGGGTCTTGAGAAGTAAACATATTCGAAGACACAAGGCCGTGCAGGTCGGGGCGGGAAGGGGGTAATGGATTCAATGCCATCTTCGGTAATGACGACAATCTCACCATTTTCGATTTCGCGAACAAATTCGGCACCGATAATATCGAACGCACATGTTTCCGACGCGAGCACATAGGCTTCGCCAAGCTTTCCAAGCACCAGTGGCCGCAAGCCGATAGGGTCGCGCGCGCCGATAAGTTTCTTACCGGTCAGAACCACCAGCGCATAGCCTCCTTCAATCTGCCCCATAGCCTCGATCAACTTGTTTGTCAGCGGCACTTGTGGGCTTTTGGCAATCAATTGAAGCGCAACTTCAGTGTCCATTGTTGTCTGGAAAATTGCGCCATCTTTGACGAGCTCCTGACGCAATTGACGGGCATTTGTCAGATTACCATTATGAGCGATGGCGCAGCCACCGGTCGCCAGATCCGCAAAGATTGGTTGGATATTGCGTATTGCCGACTTGCCTTGGGTGGAATAGCGATTATGACCGATCGCAGCGTGACCCGGTAGCCGCTCGGGTAAATCCTCACCGACGAAACTGTCGCCAACAAGCCCCATATGTTTCTCTGTGTAGAACCGTTCCTTATTGTAACTGACAATGCCGCAGGCTTCTTGCCCACGATGTTGAAGCGCGTGCAGCCCCAAAGTGGTCAGGATTGACGCTTCCGGATGTCCGAAAATACCAAAAACACCACATTCTTCGCGAGGCTTATCATCATCATGATCCCAAAACATTGACATCCATTATCCTCGCTTTGCGTGACTTCTCTTATTCTGCCGAGCCATTATCGGCCAGCGTTTTCTGTAACCGTGATGCAATTCCCGGCAAAAGGCCGTTTATGGCGTTTGCAGTCTCTTGCAAAGCGGGGAAACTCGCAGCTTCGGTCACAGTATCGGGAATATTCTTGACCGGGATTGCGTTAAGCAACAACCAGACCGAAAACACAGCGACGCCATAGCCTCTCGCCAGACCGAATATCAGCCCGGCGATACGATCAACCACCGTGATGCCATCTGTGCCCTGAATGATCGCTGTCAGCTTCTCGGCCAGTGCCTTGATAATGATATAGACAACCACAAAGCCGGTCACCAGTACGAATAAATCAACAATAAACTCGGACGGACCATCCTCCGGTACCAAAGAGCCAACGGGCTCGCGCAGCAAGACAAATGCCACCAGCGCACCGATAATCGCGATAAACAAAGCGCCGAATGTGGCAAGCTCACGCATGAATCCCCGAGCCAGTGACATCAATGCAGACAAGATAATGACGATCGCCAGAACAGCGTCAAAAGCGGTGTAAGATCCTAAAATCCCGTCGATCATTGAGACGCTTCCGGTGCCAGCAATTCTACCAGATCGTTAAGACGCCGAAGCGGCACCACCGTCAACCCTTCAATTGTAGCTGTTGTGCCATGGGGCACATATGCACGCTCGAATCCAAGCCTTGCCGCTTCTTTTAAGCGTTGTTCGGTTCGGGCCACGGGACGTATCGCTCCAGATAGGGCCACTTCGCCGAAATAGACCGAGCGTTCGGGGGTTGGTTCATCTGCAAGCGAAGACAAAAGAGCCGCCGCTGCAGCCAGATCGCCCGCCGGTTCCGTCATCCGGTAGCCGCCAGCAACAGACAGGTAAACGTCGCGCCCGCTTAATGAAACACCGCAGCGCGATTCCAGTACCGCCATGAGCGTGGCAAGCCTGTTACCATCCCAACCAACAACCGAGCGGCGAGGGGTTCCATAGGATGAAACGGCGGCAAGGGCCTGCACTTCTGCCAATACCGGGCGAGAGCCTTCCATTGCAGCAAATACGGCAGCGCCGCCCGTGCTTTCATCGTCTGATGACAGGAAAAGTGCCGACGGTTCATCGGCCGGAGCCAAACCGAACTGGCTCATCTCGAAAATGCCGATCTCGTCGGTTGGTCCGAACCGGTTCTTCACAGCGCGCAATATCCGGAACTGATGGCCACGTTCACCCTCGAAATAGAACACGGTATCAACCATATGCTCGACCACACGGGGACCGGCGATTTGCCCTTCCTTGGTGACATGCCCGACCAGAACGAGCGCCGCACCGGAGGTTTTTGCCCAGCGTGTCAATTCCTGCGCACACGCACGAACTTGCGTCACTGAACCGGGGGCCGCTTCGAAACTGTCCGACCACATGGTCTGGATGGAATCAATCACCACAAAGCCTGGCTTAGCCGCCTTCAGCGCTGACAAAATCTTGCGCAGATCGGTTTCCGCCGCGAGCTGGACGGGGCTTTCGGAAACTTTAAGCCGCTGGGCGCGTTCTTGTATCTGCGCCGTCGCTTCCTCGCCAGAGACATAGACCGTCTCGACACCATTACGCGCTAAGCGCGCAGCGACCTGCAAAAGCAATGTTGATTTGCCAATACCTGGATCGCCGCCAATGAGTGTGGCCGAATTGGGCACCAGCCCGCCGCCAAACACCCGATCAAGTTCGTCAACGCCCATAACGATGCGCGGCGGCGGCTCCTGTGTGCCGTTAAGCGCCGTAAATGCCGCCTTTTTGGCACGCTTGCCCCCGGCTTTCTGGGCTTTCAACCCACCGGGGGTCGCGCTTGCACTTTCTTCGACAAGCGTATTCCACTCGCCACATGCGGCGCACCGACCGGACCATTTGGAGTGTATCTCGCCGCAGCCCTGACAGGCAAAGGACGTTATGCTTTGTTTAGACATGAGAGCGGTTTACTTCCCGTTCGGAGTTTCAGCAAATGGAAATCGGGTATAGGCTGATCATGATGGACAAATGGGCAGACGTTTGGCGAAGTGCAAATGGATAGACGGTTTTTCTTTGGGCTTGTCGCCCTCGGCTTTTCTTCGCTGGTGGCTGCGTGCGGCGGCGCAAGCAATAGCACTATGGCAATCGGCAGCGCCGTCCAATCGGCTTACACACCGCCTCAAACTTATGCCGATCATAGGGCCCAACAACAGCTGCTTGGCGTCGAGGGCGGCAGCATCGCCTACACAGACCACGGCTCAGGCCC
>CALLUH010000208.1 GCA_938011445.1 uncultured Hyphomonadaceae bacterium | reverse complement strand
ATCGAGCCCCAATGATGGATTTTTCGCAGAAGAATACGGGGTTTCATATCAGTGGCCTGTTATCAGTGCGGATGAATGCGGAACCTTGCCAGTCAAGGGCAAATTGCGACGGCTCGCAAGAGGATACGCGGTTCGGGTGAGCGATGCTGGTCTTTTCGGGTGGAGGCTGTAAGCATGAGGCTCGGGAAAACTGGCTTAAGAGGCGCGACAGATGACACGGATATTGCAAATTTCGGGGCTGGTCTTGCTGGCAGGTCTTGTCGGGCTTGGCCTTTGGCTGAAGACCCCCGCGCCTGCCAGTTTCGATCGTCGGGCCGCACTTAAGGCCGCAAAAGACTATCGGGTCCGTATCATCCGCGACGGGTATGGCGTGCCGCATATTTATGGTGCGCGGGACGCCGATGTTGCCCTTGGCCTGGCCTATGCCCATGCCGAGGACGACATCATCAATATGCAGGATGGGCGGCGCTTTGCCCGCGGGCAGATGGGCCTCTCGACCGGCGCGGAAGGGGCAGTCACGGACTATCTGGTTGCCGCCATGCAAGCGCGCAAATTCGCCGAAGAAAAGTTCGAAACCCATCTCTCCGCCGACACACGCGCGGCATTGGCTGGCTATGCAGCGGGCGTCAATCTCTATTGCGCCGAACGTAAGGACCGATGCGAGCGCGGCTTTGCGCCGATCACGCCGACAGATATTGTGGCCTCCTATGTGTCCCGAACGCCGTTTTTCTACGGGCTCGACGGCTACCTTACCGAACTGTTCGACGGCGATGTGGCGATGGTGGATGCGGCCGAAGCCACGCGCGAGGCTTATCTTGGTACCGACAGCCGCATCACGCCCGGTTCGAACGCCATTGCGGTCGCGCCGTCGCGTTCGGCAGATGGGCACACGCGGCTTATGGTCAATTCCCACCAGCCCTTTATCGGCCCTGTGGCGTGGTATGAAGCGCGGGTCAAATCGGAGGAAGGCTGGGACATGATTGGCGGGCTGTTCCCGGGCACACCGCTGATCTCGCACGGTGCAAGCCCGAAGCTCGGCTGGGCCATTACGGTGAATAAGCCCGATCTGGTTGATTTCTATCAGCTGGAGGTCAATGACGAAGAGAGCCCGACACAATACATGTTTGATGGTGCATGGCGCGATTTCGACATGGAGACGATCACGATCCGCGTCAAATTATGGGGGCCGTTCAGCTTTCCCTCGAAACAGATTTTGCGGCGATCCGTACACGGCCCAGTGTTTGATACGCCAAGCGGTTTTGTCGCAGTTGCTTTTGCAGGCGCTGGTAATATTCGCGCGGTCGAGCAATGGTTCCGCATGAACAAATCGCAAAATTACGACGAATGGCAAGCGGCGATGGCGGTTCAGGGGATCCCAAGTTTCAACTTTGTCTATGGCGACGCTCAGGGGAACATCGGTTATTATTACAATGCGCTGGTGCCTGTGCGTTCGGCCGATTGGGATTGGTCGAAAATGGCACCCGGCGACCGCGCCGATCTTGTCTGGCAGGGCACCCGCCCGTTCGGCGCAGCAACCCCCATTGTCAGCAATCCGGGCTCTGGCTATGTCATCAATTCAAACCACACGCCATTTGAGTCAACGGGAGCACCGGACAAGCCAAACCGCGCAGATTTTCCCGCCCATTATGGCATTTCCGATTTGCCCACCAATCGCGGACTGCGCGCGCAGACGCTTTATGGCGGCGATGATCTGATCACGGCAGAAGAGTTTGTCCGCTACAAAATGGATACGCGCTTTGACCCGGCCTCGGACATCATGACCCATTTGCGGGCATTGGCCGCAGATGAGGCGATAAGCGCCAATCCGGATTTTGCTGATGCGCTCGCGCTCTTTGCCAGTTGGGACGGACATGTCACCGCAGACAGCCGCGCCGCGGGCCTTGCCATTCGCGCCACCCAACTCGCCCATGGTATAGAAATGCGCGGCAGCGGCGCGGAAGTGCCCGACCCTGCCAAGGCCCTCACCCAAGCCATATCCGAATATATGCAAGGCTTTGGCCAGATTGACCCTGAATGGCGCACCGTGAACCGGCACAAGCGCGGCGATGTCGATATTCCGATAGACGGCGCTCCTGATGTGCTGCGGGCGATCTATTCCATCGACAATCCGAAAGACGGCCCACTTGGCGCGATCGCGGGAGACAGTTATATTCTCTATGCGGATTGGGACGAGACGGGGAAACCAACGATCCAGACCATCCATCAATATGGATCGGCCACGCATGACGAGGCGTCACCGCACTATGCCGATCAGGCGCAGCTCTTTGCCGATGAAGGCTTCCGCACACCACCAATGACGCTCGACGCCCTGCTGGCCGAAGCGACACGGGACTATACGATTGGCCGCGCGGACTAGATATGTAGCGCTTGGCCGAGCGCGCGCAAAGCGGTTTCCTGTAACGCTTCGCCCTGGGTCGGGTGGGCGTGGATCGTTGCGCCAATGTCTTCAAGCCGTGCGCCCATTTCAAGCGCCAGTCCGAAGGCGGCCGCAAGCTCGCAGACGCCTTTTCCGACGGCTTGAATGCCAAGCACGAGATGATTGTCCTCGCGCGCAACAATGCGGATAAAGCCGTCTTCGGCCTCCATTGTCATGGCGCGACCATTGGCCGTAAACGGAAATTCCGAGACAAGGGTTTTGTGCCCCGCCGCCTTTGCCTCCTCTGGCGATAACCCAGCGACCAGCACTTCGGGATCGGTAAAACAGACCGCCGGAATGGCCACCTTGTCCCAGACGCGTTTGTGTCCGGCGACAATCTCGGCCACCATTTCGCCCTGCGCCATGGCGCGATGAGCGAGCATGGGTTCGCCAGTGACATCCCCAATCGCGTAAATGCCGCTCATACTGGTCTGGCAGCGCGCGTCAATCTTGACGAATGGCCCGTCCATATCAAGCGCCACCGCTTCGCGCCCCCAGCCTTCTATAGC
>CALLUH010000207.1 GCA_938011445.1 uncultured Hyphomonadaceae bacterium | reverse complement strand
GTGATCAATGGGCGGCGCAGCATTCGCGGCTATAAGGCAGAGCCTGTGCCCATGGCGCTGATCAGGGACGTGATCGGGCTGGCCTTGCGCGCGCCATCTTCGATGAACACGCAGCCGGCAAATTTCTATGTCGTGACGGGTGCACCGCTCGATCTGATCCGCAAGGGCAATGTCGAGCGCAATCTGGCGGGCGTTCCGGATTCGCGAGAGTTTCGCAGTCATGGCGCTTATGAAGGCATCCACCGCGAACGCCAGATCGGTGTGGCCAAGCAATTGTTCGGTGTAATGGGGATTGAACGCCATGATAAAGCGGCCCGGCAGGATTGGGTCTTGCGCGGGTTTCGCCAATTTGATGCGCCTGTCTCTGTGGTGGTGACCTATGACCGGTCGATCCATGGTAGCGATATTGCGCCGTTTGATTGCGGGGCGGTGACCAATGCGCTGGTGAATGCGGCTTGGTCGCGCGGGCTAGGCTGCGTGATCAATTCGCAAGGGATTATGCAGTCGCCCGTGGTGCGCGAGCATGCGCAGATTCCGGACGATCAGGTGATTATGATTTGTGTGGCGATGGGGTTTCCGGATGAGAGTTTTCCGGCTAATGCAGTGGTCTCGCATCGCAAGGCTGTGGATGAGGCGGCGGTTTTTGTCGGCTTTGAGGATGAGTAAGGCTATGGGCGGATTTCGAAAGTTTCTATGCAGAGCAAGATGGATCGCCGCCAGTTTGGTTTTGGCCGCTTGCGGAACACCGGCGCAGGTGCCAGCGCCGATCGCTGCTGATGGGAGCGGCGTTACCGTGTTTGTCAACGGGTCTGTGCTGACCATGAATGAAGACATGCCGCGCGCTGAAGCGGTGGCGGTAAAGGATGGGGTGATCGTGGCGGTGGGCGCGCGGGCGCAGACCGAGGCGCTGTTTGATGACGCGGCAACCGTGCGCGATCTTGACGGGCGAACATTGATGCCGGGCCTGATTGATGCGCATGGACATTTCGCGATTGGTTCCAGCACGGCGGTTATGGCGGATTTACAGCCCTCACCGGCGGGGGATGTCGATACGCTGGCGGCTTTGCGGGCAAAACTGGAAGCCTGGCACGAGGCGAACCCCGCCTCGCCCTGGATCCTTGGCTTTGGCTATGACGATTCGCTTCTGGCTGAGAACCGGCATCCGACACGCGAAGATCTGGATGCGATTTCGCCGGACATCCCGATCCTGCTCATCCATGTTTCGGCGCATCTTCTGACGTGCAATTCGGCTTGTCTCGAAGCGGCTGGGATTTCTGCTCAGACGGCTGATCCGGTAGGTGGAATTATCCGGCGCAAAGCGGGAACACAAGTTCCTGATGGGGTGCTGGAAGAACGGGCTATGCAGCTCGCGCTTGCCAAGCTTCCGGCGCCGACGCATGAAACCGCAATGGCAGCGATGGCGGCGAACCAGAGCATCTATTTGCGCAATGGCATCACCACGGCGCAAGAAGGCGCAGGGAACCCGGCGCAGCTTGCCGGATTGCAAGCCTTTGGCGCGAGCGGAAATTTGAAGATTGATCTTGTCGGCTATCAGATCATGCAAACCCGAGATGCGCTTTCGGAAGATTTTGCGCCGAGTAAGACCTATACGGATCATTATCGGCTTGGCGGGATCAAGCTCGTGCTTGATGGCTCTCCGCAAGGCAAGACCGCCTGGCTCACCGAGCCTTATCATGTGATCCCGAGCGGTAATCCTGATGATTATGCGGGATACGGAACGATGGAAGCGGCCGAAGTGGATGGATTGTTTAGCGCTGCATTCGGGCGTGATATTCAGGTGCTCGCCCATGCCAATGGCGATGCGGCGGCAGATCAATTATTGGCCGGCGTTGAACGCGCTGGCGTGCTGCATGGCAATGCTGACCGGCGCACCGTGATGATCCATGCGCAAACCGCGCGCGACGACCAGCTCGACAAGATGCGTGCGAGCGGCGTCATCCCGTCTTTCTATGTCGCGCATACATTTTTCTGGGGGGATTGGCATCGCGATTCGGTGCTTGGACCGGAGCGGGCAAGCCGGATTAGCCCACTGCGCACATCTTTGGACAAGGATATGGTGCTGACCATCCACAATGACAGCCCCGTTGTGCCGCCGGACATGATGCGGCTTGTCTGGACGGCTGTAAATCGCAAGACGCGCTCGGGCGATGTGCTTGGACCGGATGAGCGTATCTCGCCCATGGAGGCGCTTCGGGCTGTCACGATTGATGCGGCCTACCAATATTTTGAAGAAGACAGCAAAGGCTCGCTGGAGATTGGCAAGCGGGCGGATATGGTGATCCTTTCGGCGGACCCGACTGTGGTGGACGCTATGGCGATTGCCGATATTGCGGTGCTTGAGACGATCAAGGACGGGGCCGTAATTTATACGCATGCGGACAGCCCATAGCGGCGATGGAGGCGCGCGATCTGTCTTGAGGAGCAGCCCGCTTAGGCCATGAGTGATTGATAGACGCCCATGATTAGCGCCATGCCGCGCGGATCGCCCGCAAGGCCCGGCTCCATCCGGTTCATGACATAGGAGACGCAGATTTTGGCGTCCATATCGAGGAAGACGACCGAGCCGCCATAGCCGCCCCAATAGCATGTGTTCTTGTTTGGCCCGAGCGGGGTCTCCTCGCTCCAGATACCATAGCCCATCCCGAACGTGACCGGTATGCCGAGGACGAGATCGGTGCCGCGTGTTTGCTCTTCAAAGATGCGCTGTGTGCCCGCTTCAGACATAATGCGCTTGCCGAATGCTTCCCCGCCATTGACCATAGCGCTTTGTATGCGGACGATGCTGCGCGCATTGCCGTGGCCATTTGCGGCCGGGATTTCGGCTTTTTTCCAGCCATCTGTCGCAGTGGCGGCGATGTCGAGCGCGGGGTTGGCAAAGCTCCGCGCGGCAATCGAGCCATCATTGGCGAGCGGGATGGTCTCGCTTGGCGGGGTTAGCGGGCAAATGCGCGCCATAGCCTCGTCTGGCACGCCGATATGGAAGTCAGCGTCGAGCGGGGTTGCGATCTCAGCTTTGAAGAATGCCCCGAGGCTTTGGCCGGTTACACGCTGGACAATTTCGCCAAGCAGAAAGCCCTGGGTGAGCGCATGATAACCAGATTGGGTGCCCGGCTGCCACCATGGGGTTTGGGCGGCAAGCTGCTCGGTCATCCATTTGCGGTCATAAAGCGCTTCGGTCGGGACGGGCGTGTCCATGCCCGAAAGCCCCGCCGAGTGGGAGAGGAAATGTCTGACCTCCACGTCTTGCTTGCCAGCTGCGGCAAATTCGGGCCAGTATTTTGCGACAGGGGCATGTAAGTCCACCTCTGCCCTGTCGGCGAGCAGGAGCAGGCTCATAGCGGCCATGGTCTTGGTACTCGACCAGACATTGATGATCGTGTCCTCGGCCCATTCGCTCTTGCGTTCGGCAGTGAGATGCCCGCCCCAGAGGTCAACGACGAATTTGCCTTCATGGCTTATCGCAACGCTCGCGCCGATTTCATTGTGCATTTCGAAGTTCGCCTCGAAAGCGTCCTTTACGGGGGCGAATTTCGGGTCGCAATGGCCGTGGATTGGGGGCATGTGGCGTTGGCTCCATTGTTGGGGTCTGATAATCTTGGCTATAATGGCTGGAAATTCGGCCAAGTCCAGCGCAGGTTCCTGGGTCTTGGGAAAGCGTGAAGGGGAAAGCGCGCGGGTGCTTGCCTGATGGATGTAAATCAATATAATGGCATTCAGAGTGTCAGAAAACGATATGCGCTTTGACAAAGCCGACGCGACCGGTTGGTATTTGAGTGATCTTGTTTGGCGGGGTGGAGAGGAAACGTCCGAGGATGAGGAGATGCTGGCT
The DNA here is from genome assembly GCA_938011445.1 of uncultured Hyphomonadaceae bacterium. Lineage (GTDB taxonomy): Bacteria > Pseudomonadota > Alphaproteobacteria > Caulobacterales > Hyphomonadaceae > CALLCD01. The sequence goes on along the minus strand of CALLUH010000207.1, from coordinate 2,542 downwards.
GATCTGCCTTATGCTGATGTTTGTGCCAATCGCGCAAGTGCAAGCGGAAGACGGCGTGCGGCCGAACATTGTCATTGTTTTGATTGATGATGCGGCGCTGATGGATTTGGGCAGCTATGGCGGCGAAGCGCACACGCCAAATATTGATGCACTGGCCGAGCGCGGCGCCATGTTTACCCAATACCGCACATCGCCGCTTTGTTCTCCGACGCGTGCAATGTTGCTGACGGGGCTCGATAATCACCTGACGGGTGTTGCGACCATTCCCGAAGTCTTGCCCGCAGAACATGCTGGACAGCCTGGTTATACAATGTCGCTTGAACCTGGCGTGCTGACCCTTGCAGACCGGCTTGGCGCTATCGGCTATCGCACGCTGATGAGCGGCAAATGGCATTTGGGCGAAGCGGCCGGTGAGATGCCGCAGGCGCATGGCTTCAAGCGCTCTTTCGCATTGGCCGCTTCCGGAGCAGACAATTGGGAAGATAAGTCGTACATTCCCTATTATGCCGATGCGCCCTGGTTTGAAAATGGCGCGGAAGCCGACTTGCCGGAGGAGTTCTATTCGTCGCGCTTTATTGTGGACAAGATGATGGCTTATCTTGAGGAGACCGATAAGGCGGATGCGTTCTTTGCTTATCTGCCGTTTCAGGCGATCCACATTCCGGTTCAGGCACCCGCTGAATTTATCGCCAATTATAAAGGCCGTTATGATGAGGGTTGGCATGTTTTACGTGAGGCGAGGCATGAGCGTGCGCAGGCGCTGGGTTTGATTGCGCAGGATGCGGCCCTTGCGCCAATGCCGCCGGACGCGCGGGACTGGTCGGCGCTCAGTGACGAAACTCGGGCGCTCTATGCCGCCAGAATGGAAGTTAATGCCGGCATGCTCGAAGCTATGGACCATCATATTGGCCGGTTTATCGACTATCTCAAAGCACAGGGGCTCTATGATAATACGATTTTTGTGGTGACGTCCGATAATGGCCCTGAACCTTCACGTGGAGATCACGATAGAAGGCTGGGCGTCTGGATGCGGTTGAACGGATATCATATGGGGCTTGATGGTTTGGGCGCGCGCAATAGTTGGGGGTTTATCGGCCCAGAATGGGCGACGGCGGCGGCGTCACCTGGCGCATTGTTCAAGTTTTACGCAACCGAAGGGGGCATTCGTGCGCCCTTGATTGTGGCGGGGCCGGAGATTGCCCCAGCGCGCATAGATACGCCGGCTATGGTGAGCGATATTGCCCCCACGCTGCTGGACTGGGTGGCGGCCCCTGCGCCGCCGCGGGACGCCAAGCCAATGACGGGCCGGAGCCTGTTGCCCGTTCTGCGCGGCGAGGTTGAGAGCGTCTATGGGCCGGAAGATGTCAGAGCGATCGAAGTGTCTGGCAATTCGGCGCTTTATAAGGGTGACTTCAAGATTACGCGCAATATGCCGCCTGTGGGCGACGGGGTGTGGCGCTTGTTCAACATGTCCGACGATCCCGGCGAGACAGCTGATCTGAGCACTCGCCATCCCGATATTTTGGCGGACCTGCTTGCAAGCTATGCCGATTATGCGGCCAGAATGGGTGTGCTTGAAATGCCCGAGGGTTTTGATTCGGCAGCTCAGGTCGGAAAGAATACGCTGAAACGAATGCGGGCGCGCTATGGCTGGGTCTTGGCGCTGTTGGTGGTGGTGTTTGGCGGTATCTTATCTGGCGTGTGGCGCGCTGGTCGGTCCGTATGGAGAAGGAGAAGGATGTGAAAGTTGTTAATGAGGTTGTGCCAAGTGATCCGGCGCATGTGCAGAAAATGCTCGAAGCTGGGCCTGAGGGGCCTGTCTTCATGATCAATCTGCTAAAGTTCAAAGACAAGGCTGAGTATGAAGACGGACGCGAGACGGCGCTTACCGGGCGCGAAGCTTATGCAATCTATGGCAGGGAGGTTGCGAACATCCTGCCGAAGTTTGGTGGTGGTTTTTTCTTTGCAGGTGAAGCAACTTTTCTCGCGCTTGGGCAGGTGGAGGAGCTATGGGACGAGGTGGCAATTGCTGTGTATCCAGCGCGGCCTGATATGGTCAGGATGTCAATGTCAGAGGACTGGCAGAAGGCGGGGATACATCGCGCAGCGGGGCTTGCAGGCCAACTCAATATCGAGACCGTTCTGCATGATGGGATCAAATCATTGCCATGGATGAAAGTGTTTTTGGAGAGCCTGCCGAAAGACTAAAAATAAGACGGCTACGGATTACTTTGGATAGACGTTGCGCGGGGTTGCTTCAAACAGTCAGTATGTTGCGCTCGTCAATTCACTGCCCCGCTTGTCAGTCTGATTGGTGCTTTGACAATCAGTGGGGCGGGCATTTCCGGACTATGGCCATATAGATTTTTTTGAAGTAGTATCCTCTTTGAATAGAGGTTGGCTATTGGAAGGCATTCGCTGATGCGCCCGACTTTGAGACAGTTGCAATATCTCGTGGCGATTGCGGACACGGGACGGTTTGTCGAAGCGGCCAAGCGTCTGCATGTCAGCCAGCCGAGCCTTTCGACCCAGCTTGCCGAGA
>CALLUH010000206.1 GCA_938011445.1 uncultured Hyphomonadaceae bacterium | reverse complement strand
AAGAGAACCAAAGTGCGATAAGCGGTCCGGCAGTGATCATTGCGAACCGATAGACGAGCAAGCCGAACCTCATGCTGCGTCCGCAGGTTTTGAGGCGGGTGGAGCGGGCTGGATATGTCGCGCGCCGCAAAGGGCTTCAGCGTCGCAGGTCGCCTTGTTCAAACGCTGTTCGAGAAGTAACCGCATAGCCTCCGGCGACGGATTGTCAGCGAGCGTTACCGTTTCGCCGAAGACGATCGCGCCGCGGGCAAATGGTAAGGGAAGCTGGAACCGGTCCCAAGTTTTTAGCCGCCATGACGGGGATGTGGCGAGCGCATAGGGGAGGATGGCGGCCTTGGCACGCTTTGCGATGAGGATTGGGCCCAGGCCAGCCCGCTGGCGCGGTCCGCGTGGTCCATCGGGGGTGATGCAAAGCGCGCCGCCGGATTTGAGAAGCTTTGTCGCCGTCGCAATCGCCGCGCCGCCGCCTTTGTCTTTGCCCTTGCGCTTATTGGCTTTCGAGCCGCGAATGCTTTGCAGACCAAGGTGCTGGATTGCGCGGGCGACCGGTTCGCCATCATCGGAAAGGGAGATCAGCATGGCCGAGGGTGCGCTACGGCCAGGCCATTTGCGCATGAATTTGGTCCAGCCGGTCGGCAAGGTGAGAATGGTCGAATGCCACGCTGCGACAATGATGGCATTGTTGCTTGTCCAGCTCGCACGCGCACTTTCGAGGCCTTCAACCCGCCAACGTATCGTCCGCCCGCACAGGGCCATATAGGCCCAGATAATCGCGCCCAGGCTGGCGGCGACTGGTGTGGATCTGAAAAACGCTTTCATGGCCGACAGTATAGATCGGTTTGTCCGGTGCGCCAGTTGTCATTCGGTGGATTCCGGCAGGAATCGCAGGCCCGCGAAAAACAGCCCGACGCTTGGGCCGGGCTGTTTCAATGAAGGGTATTAGGTTTTCAGCTTTCGCTTATGGAACGAAGACCGTGTAAACAACATTGGCTTCAACTTCGCCAGCACCTTGTGACAGGTCATAGCCGTTTGCGCCGCCAAGCGTATAAGTTGCGTCGAAACGGACCGATTGTTCGGCAATCGAACCAACCGAGCCAGCGGTGCGCTGGGTGCCGGTGAAGACAGGCACAGTGCCGACCATCGCTGCGAGATTGGTGATGGATGTGTCTACGCCGCCAATTTCGCGACCATCAGCGTCGGTGACGCTTGCGCCGCCGGGAAGCTGGGCGGCCGAACCGAATGCAAGACCATCGTTTCCGGTTTGGGTGACGCTCAGGCTGTAACCAACATCAGCCAGCGTAAAGCCGTCTTCTGTTGTTGCCGATGCTGTTGCGTTAATTGCAAAAGCGGTATTGGAAGCAACATAGAAGCTTGAAGACTGCGCAAGGCCGTCAACAGCGATATCTGTTCCAGCGTCCAGATTGAACGCGGTAAATGTATCGGTTGCGTCGAGGATGCCTGTGCTTGACTGAAGCACAGCGCCAGTGCCATCGACAATATTTGTTACGCCGCCAACGGACGCAGCAGTTGGGGTCAGCGTGCCGGTGACAACGGCGTTCACGTCCGCAGCGATCAGGTCAGCATCGCCTGCGCCAGCTGCACTATCGATGACAAAATCAGAAACGATCGGTGCCGTGCCGGATGCGTCCGCACCCCAGACGATGACCATTCCGAGAACGCGGAATTGCGGATTGTCAACAATAGAAGCCTGTGCCGGCGCACCAACAATGGCGGCCAATGCGCCACCAGCAAGCATTAGTTTACGAAAATTCATGGTATTTAACTCCAACTACCTGTTTTGCCCCATGCGGGATAGATCGCCGCGCCCTCTTGAGCTGCGTCCAGTCTGTTGTGCCATAAAGAGATTTCGATATTGGTAAACCAATCGGGGAATGTATGGATTTGTCCTAAGCCTCTGTTTACGAATTTGCCAGCTCGCCTTTTTAGCCCGCGTGATGCGACACAAAGTCGGTTGGTGTTCACATGTTTGTTTTTGCATTGGCCTGCCGATATGTGCCACAGTGTCTTAAGAGTAAGAGAAGGCGCTATGAGACATTTGAAAGCTTTTGAAGACGCACTTGCCGGAATCCACGGTGAAGGGCGTTACCGCGTATTTGTAGACTTGCATCGCCAGCGCGGTCGTTTCCCGATAGCCACGGCCCGCTTTCCTGATCAGGATGACGAACGGGAGATCACGGTCTGGTGCTCAAACGACTATCTCGGCATGGGACAGGATGAAACCGTTATCGAAGCGATGCACGAGGCGATTGACAGCTTCGGCGCAGGCAGCGGCGGTACGCGAAACATTTCCGGCACCACGCGGTTTCATGTTGATCTGGAAAAAGAACTTGCCTCGCTTCACAACAAGACCGGTGCGCTTTTGTTCACCTCCGGCTATGTCGCCAATGAGGCCACGCTCTCGACGCTTGGCAAAATTTTGCCGGACCTGATCATCTATTCGGATGCGCTTAACCATGCGTCCATGATTGAAGGGATCAAGCGTTCGGGCTGTGAGCGTCGGATTTTCCGGCATAATGATGTCGAGCATTTGCGGGCGCTGATGGCGAATGATCCTGCAGACAGGCCAAAGCTTATCGCCTTTGAAAGCGTCTATTCAATGGATGGAGATTTCGGACCAATTGCAGAGATTTGCGATCTGGCAGACGAGTTTGATGCGATCACCTATCTCGATGAAGTCCATGCTGTTGGTATGTATGGCCATGAGGGCGCAGGTGTTGCCCAACGCGACAATGTGATGGACCGGGTTGATATTATCGAGGGCACGCTGGCCAAAGCCTATGGCGTCATGGGCGGCTATATTGCCGGTGATCTGACGATGATTGACGCCATCCGCTCAATGGCATCCGGTTTTATCTTTACGACATCGACATGCCCGGTAATGGCCGCCGGCGCGCTGGCCAGCGTCAGCAAGTTGCGCAGCGCAGAAGGGGTCCGTTTGCGCCAGATCCATCAGGCCAAGGCCGCACAGCTCAAACAGAAAATGCTTGATGCGGGCCTGCCCGTCATGGCGAGCGAGAGCCATATTGTGCCGCTCTTGATCGGTGATCCCGAGCGCTGCAAGGCTTTGTCGGACACTTTGCTGTTTGATTTTGGCATTTATGTGCAACCTATCAACTATCCGACAGTGCCCAAAGGGACAGAGCGGCTTCGGTTTACCCCAAGTCCTGTGCATTCTGAAGAGATGATGAATGATCTGGTCGCAGCATTGCTGGCGATCTGGAAGCAATTGGGCATGGAAACAGCCCAACCGGCTGCATAGAGCGCATTTGTAAATGTAAGAACCGGTTTTATGGCGAAAATGCCGGGAAAACGAAAAGCCGGAGCGCGCCTTTGGTCGCGATAGATCAGAACGTGCGCTAGTCGCCGTCTTGATCGGTGGCGCGTTTGCGGCCAAGGCCAATATCCTTGGCAAATTGCGAACGCCGCTTGGCATAATTAGGTGCAACCATCGGATAATCAGCTGGCAAGTCCCAGCGCGCGCGATATTCCTCGGGCGTCAATTGATATTTGGAGCGCAAATGGCGCTTAAGCATTTTCAGCTTTCGGCCGTCTTCCAGACAGACCAGATAATCCTTGGTAATCGACTTGGCGATCGGGACAGCCGGTTCTCGAAGCGGCAGTTCATTCGGATCGCGCGTATTAAGTTCACGTAATGCACTATGGACACTGCTAATAATATCGGGAAGATGACTGGCCTGAACAGAGTTGTTCGCCAAAAATGCAGAAACGATAGATGCTGTCATCTCCAAGATGTTGCCAGCCTCTTCATTTTTACTACTTTCAATGCTCATGTTGCAAATATCCTGCGAAATTGATCAATTTTATACATCGAAGCGGCAATAGTGAACCGATATTAATGTTACGTTCATGTTGGACAGATCGTGGCAAATGTCCAGTCATACATTTGTTTATCTCTTGCTTGGAGCGAAGGCTGGCCGTAGATCATCATGACGTACGCAACCGACCTCGAATGAAGGAAAGATTATGGCTGACACAGCGCCTAAGCCCGGCTTGGCTCCGAACGCATTTTTTGGCACGAGTTTGCCCGAACGCGATCGCGCTGTTTTTGTTGCGATAGAAGACGAGCAGACCCGCCAGCAAGAACAGATCGAGCTGATTGCCTCTGAGAATATTGTCTCCCAAGCCGTGCTCGAAGCGCAAGGCACGGTGTTGACCAATAAATATGCTGAAGGCTATGCGGGCCGACGGTATTATGGCGGCTGTGAATATGTCGATGTGGTGGAAACACTGGCGATTGATCGGGCGAAGGCTTTGTTTGATTGCGAGTTTGCCAATGTGCAGCCCAATTCGGGCAGTCAGGCCAATCAGGCGGTGTTCCAGGCGCTGATCAAGCCAGGCGATACGATTTTGGGGATGAGCCTTGACGCGGGCGGGCATCTGACCCATGGCGCGCGGCCCAACCAGTCGGGCAAATGGTTTAATGCGATCCAATATGGCGTGCGGCGCGAAGACGATCTGATCGACTTTGACGAAGTGGCCGCGCTGGCACGCGAGCATAAGCCGCAAATGATGATTGCGGGCGGATCGGCCTATCCGCGTCAGATCGACTTTGCGAAGTTTCGCGAAATTGCTGATGAGGTGGGTGCGTATTTCCTCGTCGATATGGCGCATTTTTCGGGGCTTGTTGCGGGTGGGCATCACCCCAATCCGCTAGATCATGCCCATGTGGCCACGACGACGACACACAAAACGCTGAGGGGCCCGCGCGGCGGCATGGTGCTGACCAATGACGCAGCGATTGCGAAAAAGGTCAACTCGGCAGTCTTCCCCGGCATTCAGGGCGGGCCTTTGATGCATGTGATTGCGGGCAAGGCGGTGGCGTTTGGCGAAGCGCTGAGCGAGGACTATAAGGCTTATACGGGACAGGTGATCAAAAATGCGCAGGCGCTGGCCGCTGCGGTTGTCGCTGGTGGGCTGGATGTGGTTTCGGGCGGTACGGACACGCATCTGGCGCTGATTGATTTGCGGCCCAAGGGGGTTAAGGGCAATGCTGCCGAGGCGGCGCTGGAGCGGGCGTTTATCACCTGTAACAAAAACGGCGTCCCGTTTGATCCGGAGAAGCCGACCGTGACAAGCGGCATTCGGGTTGGCGCGCCAGCGGGGACCACGCGCGGCTTTGGCGAGGCCGAGTTTACCCAGATCGGTGAATGGATTGTGACCATTGTGGATGCGCTGGCAACCGGCGAAGACACGAGCGAAGTGGAAGCGAAAGTGCGCGGCGAAGTGAAGGCGCTGACGGCGCGCTTCCCGATCTATCAGGGGCTTGGAGGATAGCTGATGCGATGTCCGTTCTGCGCGGCTGAAGATACGGCGGTCAAGGATTCGCGGCCAGCGGAGGAACATAGCGCGGTGCGGCGGCGGCGGAGCTGCAACAAATGTGGCGGCCGGTTTACAACATTCGAGCGGGTGCAGCTGCGCGATATTGTTGTGATCAAGCGGGACGGCAAGCGGGGGCATTTTGATCGTGAGAAGATTGTCAAATCCGTCACGCTGGCCTTGCGCAAACGGCCCGTGTCTGACGAGCTGATTGATCAAATGGTGTCAGGCATTGTCCGGCAGGTTGAAAGCGGCGGCGAGGCGGAGATCAGTTCGGGCCAGATTGGCGAGCTTGTGATGGACGCGCTCAAGGCGGTCGATCCGGTCGGCTATGTGCGCTATGCCAGCGTCTATAAGGATTTTGGCGACCCGGGCGACTTTGCCCGCTTTATCGAGCAGAATGCGCTGAAAGACGAGCCTTAGATTATGGCTGGGCCGGTGTCTGTTTCCCTAAAAGTTGCGACATCGCTCGATGGGCGGATTGCGCTCAAAGATGGCACGAGCCAGTGGATTACAGGGGCCGAGGCGCGGGCGCGGGTGCACCAGATGCGGGCCGGGCATGATGCGGTTATTGTCGGTATAGGGACGGTCTTGGCGGATGATCCGCTGCTGACGGCGCGGACGGTGCCGCTGCCGGAGACCCAGCCCGTACGGATTATCATTGATTCGCGTGGGCGGACGCCGGTGGATGGGCGGCTTGTGCAATCTGTGGGTTTGGGCCGCGTGATTGTGGCAACTGATGTGGAGCGTTCGAGCGCTTTGCAGGCGGCAGGCGCGGAGCTTTGGCCCTGCGGGGTGAGCGATACCGGCGGAGTGGACCTTGAATATTTCGTCAAGCGTTGCGCAGTCGAAGGGCTGGAACGATTATTCCTTGAAGGCGGGGGCAAGCTTGCGGCGTCTTTTATACGAGCGGGGCTTGTGGATACGATTGAGTGGTTCCGCGCGCCTTTGCTGATCGGCGGAGACGGGATACCGGCGCTTGGGGCCTTGGGCCTGACGGAAATGGCGCGCGCACCGCGTTGGCAGATGACCTCCACCGAGCGTATCGAGGATGATGTGCTGGAGACGTACACCCGCGTCAAATAGCGCGTTTGGCGAAATTGATACATGATTGATACAATAAGGCTTGCATGATACGCCAATCGGGCAAACCCGAAGCTGCGATCAATTCCAATGGAAGGGCTGAAAAGATGTTTACAGGTCTTGTTACCGATATTGGCACCATCCGCAAAGCCGAACATCGCAATGGGCTGACCAGGTTCGAGGTTGAGGGCGGCTATCCGGTGTCGTCGATCGAGATGGGCGCGTCGGTGATGCATTCGGGCGTTTGCCTGACTGTGGTGGAGTTTGGCGAGGCGGGCGAGGGGCGCTCATGGTGGGCGGTTGAGGCGGTGCCCGAGACGCTGGAGAAGACGGTGCTGGGCGATTGGAAAATTGGAACACGGACGAATTTGGAACAGAGCCTGAAGCTTGGCGATGAGCTTGGCGGGCATTTTGTGTTCGGGCATGTCGATGGGGTTGGCGAGATCGTGTCGGTCGAGCCGGAGGGCCAGAGCTACCGCGTGACGATCCGCCCGCCAGCCTCGATTGCGCGCTATTTTGCGACCAAGGGCTCGGCGGCGATCAATGGTGTGTCGTTGACCGTGGCCGAGGCGCTCGACAATGGCGACTTTGCTGTGGCGATCATTCCGCACACTTGGGAGGTGACCACGCTGGGTGATTTGCGCGCAGGGGCGCGGGTAAACCTTGAGATTGATATGCTGGCGCGCTACGTGGCTCGCATGATAGGGGCCGATGCGCCGAAGGACGGATAGGTATGGCTGAGGATTTCTCAAGCGCGATCTCGACAATTGATGAAGTGATCGAGGATGCCCGCAATGGCAAGATGTATATTCTCGTCGATGCGGAAGATCGCGAGAATGAGGGCGACATTATTGTGCCCGCCCAGTTTGCGACGCCTGAAGCGATCAATTTCATGGTGCGCTATGCGCGTGGGCTGGTCTGTCTGGCGATGACGGGCGAGCGGGCGCGGGCGCTGAACCTTGATATGATGACGCGCGACAATCGCGAGAGCATGGGCACAGCATTTACAGTGTCGATTGAAGCGGCAGAAGGCGTGACGACCGGCATCTCCGCGCATGACAGGGCGAAGACAGTGCAAGTGGCAATTGATCCCCAGCTTGACCATAATGATATTGTCTCGCCGGGGCATATTTTTCCGCTGGTGGCAAAAGATGGCGGCACGCTGGTGCGCGCGGGACATACCGAAGCGGCGGTCGATATTTCGCGCATGGCGGGGCTCTATCCGGCGGGTGTGATCTGCGAGATCATGAATGATGATGGCACTATGGCGCGCATGCCGGATCTCGTAGCCTTTGCCCAATTGCATGGGCTGAAAATCGGCACGATTGCGGATTTGATTGCATGGCGGCGCGAGAATGACCGGTTTCTTGAACGCCGCGTGGAAGCGCCGCTCGAGAGTGCCTATGCCGACGGGTTCCGGACGGTGGTGTTCCGCAATGGGCTGGACGGCACCGAACATGTTGCGCTGGTCAAAGGTGATATTGCGGCGGACAGTGAAACACTGGTGCGCGTTCACCGGATGGATTTGATGAGCGATGTGCTGGCCCAGCGTGGGCCGCGCGAAGGGCTGGTGCAGGCAGCGATGGAAGAGATCGCCAGCCATGATGGCCCGGGGGTGATCGTGTTTGTCTATTCGATGACGCCGGACGTATTGGCGACACGGCTGGGCGCGAAAACGGCCGAGACGCCTGACGGCACGACTCCTTTACGCGAATATGGCATTGGCGCACAGATCTTACGTGATCTCGGCGTGCGTAAGCTGGTTTTCCTGTCCGATACGCCGCCAACGCGGCTTGTCGGGCTTGACGGATACGGTTTGAGCATAGAGGGGTGGCGTCCGTTCAAGAATAAAGAGAGCACAGCATGAACAAGCCACGCGTCCTAATCGCGACCTCGCGCTATTATGAGCATATTACGCTGGAGCTTGAAGCGGG
>CALLUH010000205.1 GCA_938011445.1 uncultured Hyphomonadaceae bacterium | reverse complement strand
TATCAGCATCTCGCTGGTCTGCACCGCTTTGGGTAAGGCACGAACATTCGACATAGACAGCCCTGAACTCAAATTGTTTCATGATTGATACACTCGCCCGAGCATGTTAGGCAAGCGGTAACCCCATGGCTCACAGATCAGAGAGATACACATGACGGTCGTCCCAATCACCTCGCCCGATCTTGATGCCGCCGAGGTCTCTTGGTTCTCCGCTCTGTGTGCTGACGATTACGCACTTCTCGGTGTGCCCGACCCCAGCCTGAAATCGAGCTGGCCCCATTGCCGCGACATTTTATTGGAGGCTGAAACCCAAGGCTTTGACAATATTCTCTGCCCGTCTTCCTATCAGGTCGGCCAGGACACGCTGTCTTTCGTTGCCGCCTGCGCCCCGCTCACCTCAAGAATCAATATGCTCGCCGCCATCCGCTGCGGCGAGATGCAGCCCATCATGCTCGCCCGCACGGTCGCAACCCTCGACCATATGCTCGAAGGCCGATTGACGCTCAACATTATCAGCTCAGATTTCCCGGGCGAGACAGCCGAAAGCGCCTTTCGCTACCAACGCTCGCGCGAGACCGTCCAGATCCTCAAACAAGCCTGGACCCGGGATGAGATCAATCATCAAGGCGACATCTACCAATTCGATCGCGTCCCCACCGCCCCCGCCAAACCCTATCAGACCGGCGGTCCGCTGCTTTATTTTGGCGGCTACTCCCCACCCGCGCTTGAGCTTTGCGGCACGTTTTGCGACGTCTACCTGATGTGGCCCGAACCCAAAGACGTCCTCGCCGAGCGTATGCATTCTGTCAACACCATCGCCGCCGCCCACAATCGCACACTCGATTATGGCCTGCGCGTCCATGTCATTGTCCGCGACACAGAAGCCGAAGCGCGTGACTATGCCGACCATCTCGTCTCCAAACTCGACGATGAATACGGCCAGGCCGTCAAAGCCCGCGCTCAGGACGCCACCAGCCTCGGCGTTGCCCATCAGGCCCGCGCCCGCGAACTTGCCGACCAATACGGCTATGTCGAACCCCACCTCTGGACCGGCATTGGCCGTGCCCGCTCCGGCTGCGGGGCTGCGCTCGTCGGCTCGGCCGATCAAGTCCTCACCGAGCTTGAGGCCTATCAGAAAATGGGTATCCGCGCCTTCATCCTGTCGGGCTATCCGCATCTGGACGAATGCAAATCCTTCGGCCAGCGCGTCTTGCCTCAGATGAAAACCTGTTCGCTGCCGCAAGTCTATGGCCGCGTCCCATCCCAAGCCCCCGCCACCCCGCTCGGCACCGGAGACCGTATCTGATGACCCGTACACAGCTAACCCCCGCGCTCACCCTCTCCTCCATCATCTATGGCATGTGGCGGCTCGGCGATGATGCGGACACATCCCCCGCCCATATTCAGGTCAAAATCGAAGCCTGCCTCGCCCAAGGCATAACCAGTTTCGACCAAGCCGACATTTATGGCGATTATGGCGCAGAGGCCCTGCTCGGTGCTTGCCTAAAACAAGCCCCCCATTTGCGCGACCAGATGGAAATCATCACCAAGTGCGGCATCATCGCGCCGGTGGGCCGCCACGCAGCCGCCCGCGTCAAATATTATGATACGAGCCCAGAGCATATAAGAGAGTCTGTAGAGCACTCTTTAAGACTCATGGGCATCGAGCAAATCGACCTCCTGCTTATCCACAGGCCCGACCCGTTTATGGATCATCACGCCACCGGCGCAGCGCTAGACGAGATGGTCAAAAGCGGCAAGGTCCGCGCGATTGGTGTGTCGAATTTCAAGCCACATGATTTCACTTTACTGCAATCTGCCATGCAGACACCCCTTTGCACAAACCAGATCGAAGCCAGCGTCCTTGCCCACGCCCCCTTCACCAATGGCGACATAGCCTTCCTGCAAGAGCGCGGCATTCCGCCGATGGCATGGTCCCCGCTCGGCGGCGGCGCGCTCTTTGGCGATGCCGGATCGGCGGTCTACAAGGCTCTCGAAAAGACTGCACATGCCTTGGATAGTAGTGTTCCAGCCGTCGCAATAGCGTGGTTAATAGAGCACCCCGCAGGCATCCTCCCCGTCCTTGGCACCAACAATATCGACCGGATAAAAACCCTCTCATCCGCGCTCGACCTCAAGCTCGACCGCCAGACATGGTTCGAAATCTACACCTCCGCACTTGGCCGAGACATTGCCTAAAGCCGTCGCCCAGACTCCGCACGGGCCAACACCGCGTTCGCCATTGGGCTTGAGCTAAAGCTTCATCTTTCAATTGAGTCCACATCCGGCTGCTACGAGATAGTTGCTGCATTCCTGTGCGGAGAAAAAGTCCAAGATAGACGCGATAGCCGCCTTGAGGTCTTGGATGGTTCGGGCTCCGATGCGTCTGAATTGGCCTTTGGACCTGTCACGTTTTTGTACCGCTCCTTTGATAGCCTATTTTGCAACAAAGGAGATAAACTATGGGACGAACACGAACAGATGAATTCCGCCGGGATGCAGTGCGGATTGCATTGACGAGCGGGCTGACACGCAAGCAGGTATCCTCTGATCTTGGTATTGGGATGTCGACGCTGAACAAATGGATCGCGGAACAT
>CALLUH010000204.1 GCA_938011445.1 uncultured Hyphomonadaceae bacterium | reverse complement strand
GGAATATATGCGGTGTAGATGACTTCCGCGGCCGCGTCGATGACACCATCGGAGAGATCAATATTGCCAGAATTGTAGCGATAAGTCAGATCAAACCGAACGGATTGCTCGGCAATCGTTCCGCGAATACGTGCGGTGCGTTGATTGCCCGCAAAGACAGGAAACGGTGTCGTCATTGTAGACAGTCTGCGAAAGTTCGCGCGAATACCGCCCGCCGCGCCGCCCGTATGCGGGAACTGCGCTGCCGAGCCAAATGCCAGCCCGTCATTGCCGCTTTGTGTCACGCGCATCCGCACGCGCATCCGGTTTAAGGCGGCCGCATTTGTTGCGCCCAGCGGTGTTGCGGTTGCGTCAATAGAGAAGGGCACATTGGAGGCGACATAGAAGCTTGATTCGAGCTCAGCGCGGCGCGTATTGGTATCGGTGGTTGATTGCAGTCCAAATGCAGAAAATCCGTCCGCCGCGGTCAGGATGCCATCGCCGTCGCTATCTGTGTCGATACCGCCGCCCGCTGCGACCCGTTGAACACGGATGGGCGTGCCGTTTCTTGAGACGGACGCATCAATTGTCGGCGTTAGGGTGCCTGTGACAACCGTATGCACGTCGCCTGAGATTAAATCAGCATCGCCCGAGCTGGCCGCCGTCGCACCTGTGCCCGAATCTATAATAAAGTCCGAAACAACAGGCGTGGTTCCCGAGCTTCCGAAACCGTCTGTTCCCCAAATAATGATCATGCCTGGTACACGAAAATTCGGATTATTCTGCGTTTGCGCCTGAGCAGGCACCGCACAAAGGCAGAGCGCGCTGGCCAGCAGCGTGCCATCAAATCGCGCCAACCGTTTCGTTAGCTGTTGATACGAGAAATCACCTCTGCCCATTCCCGGATCCCTATATCAATATGATTTAGATAATCTTGCTTTGGTCCACAATTTTTCAAAAAAATTGGACTCAATCAAAGGCGTTGGCAAATGGCGACACAAAACTCAAGATATTTTCACCAAGATAATCAATATTGTATCCGCCCTCGGTAACAATTAGACACGGCAAACCGCTTTGCGCAATAAGCGTTCCCATGTCTGAATATTCTGGCGTATCAATCTCGAAATGACTGATTGGGTCGCCACGAAACGTATCCGCGCCAAACGGCACTACGAGGACATCGGGCGCAAAGTCCATAACCGTCTCAAGCGCACTTTCCAGCGCGCCTCGATAAGTGTCCCAACCCGTCCCGCGCGGCATCGGCAGATTGCGGTTGAGCCCTCGGCCCGCACCTTCGCCCGTCTCGTCAGCATGTCCCCAATAGAACGGATAATCGGTCGCCGGATCAGCATGTAAAGAGATGGTCAAAACGTCCCCTCGTTCATAGAAAATATCCTGCGTCCCATTGCCATGATGATAGTCCACATCAAGAATGGCGACCCGCGCCGCGCCGCTCTCAATCGCCATTTGCGCGGCAATCCCCGCCGAGTTCAGATAGCAATATCCTCCCATATAGTCCCGTCCGGCATGATGTCCGGGCGGGCGGCAAAGCGCGACACTCGTTCTGGCGCCGGCCAAAACGTCCGCCATCCCCGACAGCGCGGTCTGTGCGCTCCAATAGGCGGCCTGCCAGGTATGCTCGGCAATCGGTGTGCCGCAATCAAACGCGTACCGGCCAAGCTGCCCGTCAATGCGCGACAGGTCGAGCGCACGGCGTCGACGGATCGGAAAAACATAAGGAAACGCGTCGCCGGAGCGCCCGGCCTGTTGCCATTCCCCATAGGCCCTTTGCAAAAAGGCGATATAGTCTTTGTGATGCACCGCAAGTACAGGGGCCAATCCGTGATCGGCGCTTTCACTTACACTATCAAACGCAACACACAACGCATCAAGCCTTGATGCTTTCTCCGCATAGGGCACCATTTCGCCATTGTGTAATTCCAATTCCGGCGTATGGGCAAGCTGATGAGGACTGGAGAATATTTTCATAGCTTACTCCTAACTTGCGGCCCGTTTATCGTAAAGCGGAGCCGCGCGGTCAGGCCGCCTCTGTCGGCGCGAGTGATCGAGCCGCCCAAGCCTCGATATGGTCGAGCGCGAGCGCAGCCTGAACCGCCTTTTTCGCGCGGCCCTTGGCCTTGCCGCGCAGCCGCCTTCCGTCATCATCTTTCGTCGGCACCATGTCGGGGGCGGGCGGCGGAAACAGCCCGAAATTAATATTCATCGGCTGGAACGTCTTCCCCGCCAGCAAATGTCCACCCGTAATATGTCCGATCAAGGCGCCAAGCGCCGTCGTCGGCGGGGGCGGCGCAAGCACTTGGCCAAGCCTTTCGGCTGCTGCAAACCGTCCCGCCAAAAGCCCCATCGCCGCGCTTTCAACATAGCCCTCAACGCCGGTCACTTGTCCCGCAAACCGCAAGCGCGGCATGGATTTGAGCCGCAATTGATTGTCCAGCAATTTTGGCGAGTTCAAAAACGTATTCCGATGTATCCCGCCCAGCCGCGCAAAAGTCGCGTTCTCCAGCCCGGGGATCATCCGGAAAATATCCGTCTGCGCACCATATTTCAGCTTGGTCTGGAAGCCGACCATATTCCACAAAGTCCCCAGCGCATTGTCCTGTCGAAGCTGCACAATCGCATGCGATTTGACATCCGGCGAGCGCGGATTGGTCAGACCCACCGGCTTCATCGGCCCAAAACGAAGCGTCTCCCGCCCACGCTCGGCCATAACTTCAATCGGCAGACACCCCTCGAAATAGGGCGTATCCTTCTCCCAATCCTTGAACTCGGTTTTCTCGCCCGCAATCAGCGCATCAATGAAGGCATGATACTGCGCCTCGTCCATCGGGCAGTTAATATAGGCGTCAATCTCGCCGCCCGGTCCGGGCTTGTCATAGCGTGACTGCCGCCACGCAATATCCATGTCCACCGTGTCCACATTCACAATCGGCGCGATCGCGTCAAAAAATGCCAGATCCTCTTCGCCCGTATGCGCTCTTATCGCCTCGGCCAGCGCGATGGAGGTCAGCGGCCCCGTCGCAACAATCACACTGTCCCAGTCCTCGGGCGGGATCGCATCGATCTCCTCGCGCACGATCGTAATCAGCGGGTGAGTGGCCAGCGCCTCGGTGACAGATTGCGAAAATCCCTCCCGATCCACCGCCAGCGCGCTACCAGCAGGAACCTTATGGCGTTCTGCATGCGCCATAATAAGCCCATCACAGCGGCGCATCTCTTCATGCAGCACGCCAACAGCATTGGCCTTATGATCGTCAGAGCGGAACGAATTGGAGCAGACAAGCTCGGCCAGCCCGTCGGTCTGATGCGCCTCGGTCGGCCGCACGCCACGCATTTCGTGCAAGATCACCGGAACGCCCGCCCGCGCGATTTGCCAAGCTGCTTCCGAGCCAGCCATGCCGCCGCCGATAATATGAATGGGGGAGATGCTCATAGCCGCCCAGATGCGGCGTCGCGGCACAGACGTCAAGCCTTGCAAGCGGCTTTTCAATATGTCGATACTCGCCACCTCGGACGGCAAAGGGCAGGGCATGCGTGAAAAACTGGATATGCGGCAAGTTTTCGCCGATGCGTTTGATTTCCTGCAAACCCAGATGGTTGGCTTGATGCCGCTCCTCTTATTGGCCATCCTTATGCTTTCGATTGCGCAATATGTCACGGTAACCTTTATCAGCCCCGTACTTGGCGCTGGCATCTTCTATGTCATAGAGCTGGTCACACTCTCTGGCGTGGGCGCGGTTGCCTATCGGCGGGCCCTTGGCCTGCAAATGACGAAGACCTGGCTCGCGGCAACTTTATCTCTCAGCCTTGCCCAATTGCTCGTCGAATTACTGTTCACCATAATCGCTTCGCTGCTTTTGGCCTTTCTCGCCATGTTTGCGGGTATTCTGCTTAGCGCAGGCGAGGCGGGCTTGTCGGATGGTTTTGCAAGCGCGGACGAATTCTACGCCTTGGTTTCCGCGATCAGTGTTCCCTCCCAAATCATACTCGGCCTGTTTGTTATTGTCTCATCGCTCGCACTGGTCTGGACGAGCGCACGGCTTATACTTTTTGGCGTGGCAACGCTTGCCTATGAGCGGCTGATGATCTTTCGCACATGGGGTTGGACGGCTGGTCACGCGCTTCGCATCATCGCGTTTGCTGCGATCTTCCTGTCGCCCGTCTGGCTGCTCTATCTTCTCGCAGAATTTGCAGTCCCGATTGAGCCTCCCGCACCCGGCGAAAGCGATCTATTGCGATGGCGGCCGGGCGATACGGTGGTCTATGTCGGAATGACGTTCATATACTTCCTGCTTGGCCACGCAGCCGCCGTGGCCGTGTTCAAGCAGCTCGCGCCCGATTTTGAAGACCATCAAACAGCCTTTACCTGATCGGCCCCAGAGCTATTTGCGATAAGCCAGCGGCAAATCACCCTCTTCAAGCGAGAGATAGCGGTCACGCAGCAGCGTCTGGCGGCTTTCAAGCGACTGGGCCTCGCCATCAATCAGCACATGGCTTGGCGCGGACGTAATTTCCAGCGGATCGCCGTCCCACACCACCACATCAGCATTGCCGCCAGACCGCAGCCGCCCCAGCGCCGCTTCGCCGAAAATATCCGCAGGAACAGACGTAATCGCATGCATCGCATCAGCATGGGACACACCATTGGCCACCGCATTGCCCGCATTCTGCAAGATCAGCCGCGTCTGGTGCGCATCCGAATCAAGTTGCGCGAACGCCGTCGTCACGCCCGCCGCCAGCAGCCGCTGCGCATTTTTCGATGTTGCCCCAAGCCGTTCAAAGCTTGCTGGCAGATTGTCAAACGGATCAATAATCACAGGCACATCCGCCGCCGCCAACTCCGCCGCCACAAGCCAGCCTTCGGCCGCGCCAACAATTACAATATCAAGCTCGGGATAGTCCGGCAGCATCGCCAGAAGCCGCCGAATGTCGCTCGCCCGATGAACCTGCACCAGAAGCAATTGCTGGCCGCGTACCACCGGCGCCAGCGCCTCGGCATCCTCGCGATTGAGCGCAGACCCGTCAGGCCCCGTAATATAGCGCCCCGTAAAATTCTGCGCGTCGTCGAGCGCTGCCCGCAAAGTTGCCCAAGCCGCAGAGCGCGACCCGCCCGAAAGGCCAGAACCTCCCTCGCCAAGCGTAATCAATTGAAACACATTTTCCCGCAATACCGAGTTCGCATCGCCCGATGTGTTGGCAATAAGCCCGCGTCCCGCAAACAGAGAATTGCCATGAGACGGCGCAACAGCCATCCGCGTCACACCCTCAATCCGCGTAATGTCGATCACGGTCGAAGACGGGTTGAAACTGTCCGCCGCGTTCAGCGCCGCTGAATACTTGCTCTCTTCGGCCGCCGTATCATTGGTCGAAGCTTCCGCACCGACCTCGACAAGACCTGTCCGCGCGAAAGGCGCAAAAATACCGGGCGTCACCCAGCCGCCCGAAGCATCAATCACCCGCGCATTCGACGGCACCGACAGCCGCGAATTACCGACTGCAACAATCTTGTCATCGACAATCAGCACGACGCCGTTCTGAATTGGCGCGTCCTGCGTCCCCGTCCAAACTGTCCCGCCGGTAATCGCGATTGTTTCCGCTCGTGCAGGCAAGGCCAGCGTCATCGCTGCCAGCGCAACACCCGCCAGCGTCCGCCCCAAAATCAACTTCCCAATCATTTGCGGTCTCCTTGTCCAGGTTGGCCAAGCTCAAAATCTGTCACTGGCAATAGGGCGTCATCATGAAGGTCAAAAAATAGTGCGCCATCAATATAGACCTGCTCGGCCTTGGTGAACACGCTGAACGGGTCGCCCGTCCAGATCACCACATCCGCCGCTTTGCCCACTTCAAGCGATCCGGTCTCCTCGAAAATACCCAAGGACTTTGCCGGATTGGCCGACAGCCAGCTCCACGCATCCGCTTGCGAAATATCAAGCCCCGCGCGCCGTCCGTCCGACCACGCTTTGGCCGCTTCCTGATTAAGCCTCTGTATCCC
>CALLUH010000203.1 GCA_938011445.1 uncultured Hyphomonadaceae bacterium | reverse complement strand
ATGCCACTTTCGCTTTAAAGGCCGGACTGTGGTTCCGGCGAGGTCGTCTTGTCATAGGATCTCCTGTTATCGGCAAAATAGCCGAATTCAGGCGGAAATATCACTTATAAGTACTGTGCAAATTTCCCGAACCACCTCTGTGATTAGGAATTCCAAGCGACCCTACCGTATCCCAAACACCCAAATATCTAATTTTAAGCAATGGACTACTGCCTTGTTTATATTCCTCAGGAAAAGCCTGACAACGCCATTGGTCATCCTCTTCATCAACGCAGATGTCACGAGAATGCTGCCACCTAAATTGTGCTAAGGTTTCTGAAGCGTTCTCAGAATCAAGACGTAGAGTTCGGTAATTCTGGATAGCTTTTGCAATATGCTCCGCATTTGAACGTCTAAGAATCCCGCATGACCGAAGGAGCCCAGTAAAAGACCGTGCACTGAAGGCTCCTCTGGAGAAGCCAAAAACAAAAATTTCATCCCCCGGCCTATAGTTAAAGATCAAAAATTTATAAGCCTCAGCTAGATTAGCGAGCAAGCCATTTCCAAATAGACCTCCACCCCACTTCTCCATACTTTCGATAGCCCAGTTGGCCCCATGTCGGGCATTGCCAACGCCTTCATCATAATAAACAATTTGTTGGATACCGTCGCGAGCTACTGGCGCTATCGACTGCGCGGTAATCCCGACATTAGTCACGTGCCCCGTATCAAGGTTATTCCATGTCCCGTCAAAACAGAAAATCAATCGCTTGAAGTTTGTCTTTTTGCTTTTCTCGTTCGTCATCATTCATTCCATCAATTCATCTTAGTACAAGACTCATTATTTAACTTATACGCGATTCTTGAAAAACTCACCTAAATTGAATTTCCCCTTGCGTTTCAATGATATTATAAGCTATTTTGTTCACCATATGTTCTTATTCGTGTTTATCACGAATGTCGAGCTTTAACCCCAAAAACTAACCTCAACGTCTCAAGAAAGGAGATGTACGCCATGAGTGATCATGACAACGGCACCCCTGTGCCTAAAATCAGGGAAAATACATACGATGATATGAAGTGGTTGGATGCCAACACATCTGATGATGTTGATCTTTCCCCCTACCGAAAACACCTCAAAGACATTGAACTGACAGATGAAGAAGCAGACGAGTTTCTGGCAATCCTCTGGAACATCATGTCCCACTTTGTCGATCTCGGCTTTGGTGTCGATGCTGTCAGCCTTGTGGAGCATCTCTCCAAGCCTGATCCATGTGGAAAACAACTTCCAGATTCTCGTCTCGAGTCTGCTGATATGATAGACTGACCTTCAACACCCCAAAACAAGTGAGCCTTTATGCCGTATTCTCATAACGAGTCCCGTCCATCTCACGACTGCACAGTCGCAGTCGTTTACGCTCGTGTCTCTTCCACAAAGCAAACAAAAGTTGGTGATGGACTGAACTCTCAGATTACACGTTGCTCAGAATTTGCCCGTATGAAGGGCTATGACATCGTCCAGACTTTCACCGATGATATGAGCGGCTCTGTGCTTGAGCGCCCCGGCATGAGGGACATGCTAACCTTCCTCAAACGATACAGAAAAGCCACACAACATGTCGTAATCATCGATGATATTTCACGGCTTGCACGCGGGATCGAAACACACCTCGCCTTGCGGTCTTCTATCTCAGAAGCGGGTGGGCTCCTTGAAAGCCCTTCTATCGAATTTGGTGAAGACTCTGACAGCCAGCTTGTTGAAAATCTGCTCGCAGTGGTCTCGCAACACCAACGCCAGAAGAATGGAGAGCAGGTCAAAAACAGAATGCGAGCACGGGTACTAAATGGCTACTGGCCGTTCCGCGCACCTCTCGGCTATCGCTCAATGGCACGTAAAGGATGCGGCAAAGTCTTGGTGCCCCATGAGCCTATGGCAAGCGTTGTGAAAGAATGTTTCGAAGGCTTTGTCTCTGGCCGATATGGCTCTCAGTCTGAAATCCATCGCTATCTCGAAAGCCTCCCCTATTTCCCAAGAGATGGGCGTGGTCTCATTCGCTTTGACCGGATTCGTCTGATGCTAGAGAACCCAATTTATGCAGGCATGGTTCATGCCCCTAAATGGGAGGTTGGTATCCGGGAAGGCAACCATGATGGCTTGATCTCTTTTGAGACCTTCAAACGCGCAACCAAGAAGCTCAACGAGAAGCCTGTCGCCCCGACACGTAAAGACTTGCACAAAGACTTCGTCTTACGCGGCTTTGTCAAATGCGCCGATTGCGGCAGTAGTCTGACATCTTGCTGGGCGAAAGGCCGCTCCAAGAAATATCCTTACTATCACTGCCACAACAAAATCTGTGACAGCTTTGGTAAGTCGATCAAACGCGCTTCGCTTGAAGGAGATGTGGAAAACACAATCAAGTCTCTCGCGCCAAAATCATCCGTTTTGGAAGCCGCGCGTGAGATGTTCAAAGTTCTATGGATACGTAAGCAGGAAAGCCTCGGCACGCACATCAAAGCGCTCAAAGCAGAGCTGGTCAAATGCGATACCACGGTCAGCCAGCTTCTGGATCGCATTGTAGAGGCGGACAGCGCTCGCCTAGTCAAAAGCTATGAGAAGAAGATCAACGGACTTGAGGAAGATAAACTTCTCATCGCAGAGAGGCTGAGAAATCAGGCTAAACCTGCAAAGACTTTTGAGGGTGGACTTAGAACCGCCCTAGAGTTCCTCTTAAACCCTATAAAACCTTACACTTCGGATGACCTTCAGGGTAAGCGAATGGTGCTCAAATTAGCCTTTGGTGCCCCACTTGTGTACTGCCGCAATGGAGGACTTAGAACCGCCACACCCTCTATGCCTTTTCAGGTTTTACAAGGACTTACGGCGAAATTGGAGGGTAATTGTAACGGTGATTACAAAATGGTGGGCCCGGAGGGACTCGAACCCCCGACCAGACCGTTATGAGCGGTCCGCTCTAACCAACTGAGCTACAGGCCCACGCCATTGCAACAGACCCAAACAGCAGCCCGCCACAATGCGCCCTCCAATTAAGCCGACTTTGCGTCCGGCGCAACCGGCTTCCTTGTCGAAATAACGAACACACTTCTAAAGCCAGTCCGGCGCGACAGAGCTGGCTGCGGGCATGTCCGGCTGCGGATAGCGTTCGAGCAGCATTTCAACGATTTTGTCGGCCACCTTCTCGGCCTCGCGCAAAGGTTCATAGGTCCAGGTTTCAAGGCCGCCATGCAACCAGCGCGCAATTCCCTTTTCAATGAAGCTCTCATGCAGCCGGTCAAATTTTGCCGAGCGCCCGGTCAGCCGCGCCATATGCACGGGTAGGCCAAAATAGGCCGCATCAGAGAGCATATTCGTGCTGTCCTCGGTGACAATCGCCACTTCGGAAAACAGAAGCCACGCAATATAGGGGTTCGGCCCGTCCCGCTCGCCCTCCCAGAAGCGCGCGCCAATCTCGTCAGCAAACTGTCTGAAATAAGCCCTTGCTGCCACGGGTGTCCGCCGCGAACAGGTAATCCGCAGCCGCCAGCCCGCGCCCGCCACGCCGCGCAATTGCGCGTCCAGCCTTTGCATCGCGGCCTTGTCAAATGTGTGCGTTTTGGAATCGCCCCCCAAAACGACAATCGCGCTCTTGGCCCGTTCATCAGCCAAATCCGCAAAGGCCATCCCCGCCGCCTCAACCTCCTCGGCTGGAAAGAAAGACGCAGACCCCAGCGTCGCCACCACATTTTCACCCGCCGTCTGGTCATGCTGCGGGGTCACCATCAGATCAAATTCGGTGGTCTTTACGCGTGGGTCAAGCACATGGGCGGTCAGCGCCGCGCCGCCAGACATCTGCCGGATGTCCACGCTATAAGGCGCGATCCGCGAGCCAGCGCCAATCCAGACGGTCGGCCAAGGCTCGGTCAGCAAAGCCCGCTCGGCGTCTGCAAGGGCCCAGAGCGGCTTGATTGCGCGCGAAGGCGGCAACCAGCGCAGCGGCGCGCGCGGGTTCAGCGTCATCGGCTCGCCGCGATGCCCCTGTCCGTTGATATGGGCAATGCGCACCCAGCGGGAGGTTTCCTGAAGTGCATTGGCAATCGCCAGAACTTGCGCCGCATTGCCTGCCCGCCCATCAGACACAGCCCAAATTGAAGGGCCAGGTGATGGGCCGCCGCCGCTCACTTATAAGCCACGCTCGAAATCTCGTAGGCCCGCACACCGCCAGGGGCTGCCACTTCCGCCTCGTCGCCTTCTTCCTTGCCGATCAGCGCCCGCGCAATTGGCGAGGTAATTGAAATCTTTCCCTGCGCGACATCGGCCTCATCTTCGCCGACAATCTTATAGCTGGACTCTTTCTCTGACTCCACGTCGATAATCGTCACCGTCGCGCCAAATTTCACCGTCGAGCCACTAAGCTTGGATGTGTCGATAATGTCCGCCCGCGCCATCTTGTCTTCAAGCTCTGCCACGCGGCCTTCAATAAAGCTCTGCTTCTCCTTGGCGGCATGATATTCGGCATTTTCCGACAGATCACCATGATCGCGGGCAATCGAAATGGCCTGAATAATCGCCGGACGTTCGACCGATTTCAGCTTTTTGAGTTCTGCTTCAAGAGCGGCATGCCCTTCGCCTGTCATGGGTATTCTTTGCATGTTCGGTTACCAGTTATCTTACGTTGCCAGCCGGAGCCGGATATAGTCGCCCACAGAGATTGGCACGACTTATCGAGATTGCAAGGGACGCACGGTCAAGTCACGCGTTTTCAGCGCCTGAATCGCCTGAATCGACGCTAAAGAGGCCGCTAAGGTCGTAAAATAGGGAATTTTCCGACTTACAGCCGTTGATCGAATCGACGCGGAGTCCTTAAGCGATTGGGCCCCTTCGGTGGTATTGAACACAAGCTGTATCTCGCCGTTTATCATCGCATCGACAATATTCGGATTGCCCTCAATCACCTTCTTGATCGGCTCCACAGCAACGCCCTGCCCGGCCAGAAAACGCGCCGTCCCCGATGTTGCCACCAGCGAAAAGCCAAGCTCGATCAGCTCCTTTGCGCCCGGTACGATCAGTTCCTTATCGCCGTCTTTGAGGGAAATAAACACCTTTCCGGCCTCAGGCAGCGTCACCCCGCCCGCAATTTGTCCCTTCAGGAAGGCCGCACCAAAATCATCATCCCAGCCCATAACCTCGCCCGTAGAGCGCATTTCAGGCCCAAGCACCGGATCAACCCCTGCAAACCGGCCAAACGGGAACACGGCCTCTTTCACCGCAATCCGGTTCGGTGTGGCATGACGCAAATCGAAATCCGCAAGCGTGCTGCCCGCCATCACCTTAGCCGCAATTGCCGCAATCGGCGCGCCGACGGCTTTGGCCACAAAGGGCACCGTCCGCGAGGCTCGCGGATTGGCTTCGAGCACGTAAATCTCCTCACCTTTAACCGCAAACTGGATATTGATCAGCCCGCGCACTTTCAGCGCCCGCGCCAACGCAATCGTCTGCTCGGACAATCGCCCGATCATAGCCGGAGACAGCGTATAAGGCGGCAAGGCACACGCACTGTCGCCTGAATGCACGCCCGCCTCTTCAATATGCTCCATCACGCCTGCAATGTGCACATCAACCCCGTCACAAATCGCATCCACGTCCACCTCGATAGCGTCCGACAGGTAACGGTCCAGAAACAGCGACGCCTCGCCCGCCGACGCTTCGCGTGCCGCCTGCAAGGCTTCATTGGCAAATGCCACGATGTCGGCATCGGACCGACAAATCTCCATAGCCCGCCCGCCGAGCACAAAACTTGGTCGCAGCATCACCGGATAACCCAGCTCACGCGCCGCCGCGAGCGCCTCGTCTTGCGTCTTGGCCGTCGCCGAGGGGGCTTGCCTGATCCCAAGCTCGTCAAGCATCGCCGCCCATTGCACACGGTCCTCGGCCAGATCAATCGAGACGGGGCTCGTGCCCAATATCGGCACGCCCGCCTCGTGCAAAGGCGTTGCAAGCTTGAGCGGGGTCTGCCCGCCAAATTGCACAATCACACCCGCCAGATCGCCGCTCGCCTGTTCGCGGGCAATAATCTCACCAACATGTTCCTCGGTCAGAGGTTCAAAATAGAGCCGGTCAGAGGTGTCATAATCGGTCGATACGGTTTCAGGATTGCAATTGACCATGATCGATTCAATGCCCAGATCATCCATCGCAAAGGCGGCATGACAGCAGCAATAGTCAAATTCGATCCCTTGCCCGATCCGGTTCGGCCCGCCGCCAAGGATTACCGCTTTGCGCCGGTCTGACGGGTTCGCCTCACATTCCGCCCGCATCTGTCCGAAAGCCGGCATCTCATAGGTCGAATAAAGATAAGGCGTCTTGGCTGCAAATTCCGCCGCACACGTATCAATCCGCTTA
>CALLUH010000202.1 GCA_938011445.1 uncultured Hyphomonadaceae bacterium | reverse complement strand
GCCGTTGAGTTTCTGGGCGGCGGTTTCGAGGACGCCCTGAACGGTTGGTCCATCGTCTTGGCGTTGCCAGCCCCAAAAGGGTCCGCCATCATATTCGATGCGCAACAAATAGCGCGTCATTGAAAGATCTGCCCACGGTGTATCGCCGTGCCGCGCAGGAAGTCGGCCGCATCCATCGGGCCTTTGCCGGGGCGTTGCAATCGCGTTATCCGCACAGCGCCTTCACCGCACGCGACGAGGAGATTATCGTCGAGCACTTCGCCTGGCCTGCCGTCGCCTCGTTCGTACGAGCTCATGAGCGGTTTTATGCGGATGGGGGTGTTTGCGTCCGGCGGGGTCCAGTCGAACCTCGCGGCGGGGAAAGGGGAAAGACCACGGATTTGGGCGTCCACGTCTTTGGCGCTGCGGGTCCAGTCAATCTTCTGGTCTTCGGGGCCGAGTTTTGAGGCATAGGTTATGCCGTGTTCAGACTGCTTTGTGGGTGTCGCAGTGCCGTTTGCAAGCTGGCTGATGACCGTTGGGAGCATGTTCGCGCCAAGGCTGGCGAGCCGATCGTGCAGGGTTCCGGCGGTGTCGTCCGGGGTGAGTGGTGTCTCTTCTGTGTAGAGAATATCTCCTGTATCCAGCCCCGCATCCATTTGCATCGCCTGAATACCAGAAACCGCGTCGCCTGCCATAATTGCTCTCTGGATGGGCGCGGCTCCACGCCAGCGCGGCAGAAGCGAGGCGTGCAGATTGACGCAGCCAAGCCGGGGTGCGTTGAGGATTGGTGGAGGCAGGATCAAGCCATAAGCGACGACAATTGCAAGATCGACATTGAGTGCTGCGAAGGCGTCCTGTTCGGACTGCTTTTTCAGCGTGCGGGGGGTACGCACCGGCAGGTGCGCGGCTTCGGCTGCGAGATGAACGGGGGTTCTGCGGTCCGCTTTGCCGCGTCCGGCGGGGCGAGGCGGCTGGGAGTAGACGCAGACGATCTCGTGTTCTGTGGCGCGTAGGGCTTCAAGCGTGACTGTGGAAAAATCTGGCGATCCCATGAAGACCAGCCTTAGGGGCTGCCCGTCGGTCGCGCGTCGGGGCGCGGTCAATTTGCCTCTGCCGCGCTCAGCCGTTTGGCTTTCTTGACCTTGTCTACCGCGCGTTGACGTTTGAGCCGCGAGAGATAGTCGATAAAGAGTGTCCCTTCGAGATGGTCCATCTCGTGCTGGATGCACACCGCGTAAAGCCCCTCGGCCCATTCCTCGACCGCGTTGCCGTTATAATCGAGATAGCGCAGCTTGCAGCGGGCAGGGCGCTCGATCTCGTCAAAAATATCGGGCACGGACAGGCAGCCTTCCTCATAGGGCTTGGTTTCTTCGATGGTTTCGAGGATTTCTGGATTGACGAAGAAGCGCGGGTTCTTCTCGTCATTTTCCATCAAGTCCATCACGATAATGCGCAGGCGCACGCCGACCTGTATCGCGGCAAGGCCAATGCCGGGGGCGGCATACATGGTGTCGAGCATGTCATCCATCAGCTTGCGATGGGCATCGGTCACCCCGCCTTCAACCGGCAGTGACACGTCTTTAAGGCGCGGATCAGGAACAGTGAGAATATCGAGTATGGCCATGGCTTGCAAAATAGGCATCAGGCGCAGAAATATCAATGCGCCCAGATGTCAATTGATCATCTGGCAGGGCTCAGGCAGCGTTCTCATCAAAGTCGAGTTCGCCGGTTCGCTCGGGCAGGGCGGCGCGGGTGTCGAGTGTCTCGATCTCGGAGAGGGTCTTGTCCGGCGGCGCAATCGAAAGATCCTTGAATTTGCGCGCACTGGGCAAGACACGGGTTTCCAGCGATCGGCTCATCTTGTTATAGCTTTCAACCGCCGTGTTGAGCGATTTTCCAACCCGCTCAATATGGCTTCCCATCGCGACCAGACGTTCATAGAGGATGCGTCCCAATTCGGCCGCTTCGCGCGCATTTTCGGTCGCCTCATCCTGTCGCCAGCCATAGGAGACCGCCTTGGCAAGTGCGAGCAGGGTGGATGGTGTGGTGACAATCACCTGTTTTGAGGAGGCGTAGTCCATCAGATCGGGCATTTGTTCGAGCGCTGCGGCGTAAAAATTCTCACCTGGAATGAACATGGCGACGAAATCGACACGTTCTGAGACCGCGCTTTGATAGCCCTTGGTGGCGAGTTTCGTGATGTGGGCTTTGACATTGCGGGCGTGGGCTTTGAGGTGCAGGGTGCGGCCAGCGGGGTCGGGTTCGTCCACGGCTTTGAGATAGTCTTCGATCGAGACTTTGGAATCAACGACGATTTCGCGACCGCCCGGCAGCCGGATGATCACGTCCGGGCGCAGCGTCTTGCCATCTTCATCGGTGGTCTGGCTTTGCTCTAAAAAGTCGCAATGGCTCGAAAGGCCGGCATGCTCCATGACATTGCGCAAGGTCATTTCGCCCCAGCGGCCGCCGCCTTTGGGCGCGGACAGGGCGGTGACAAGTTTCGAGGTGGCCGTGCGGTTGCGTTCAAGATCACTGGCCATTGATCTAATCTGTTCGCCAATCGCCGAGCGGTCTTCGGCGCGGACTTTCTCAATCGCCTCGACGCGTTTCTTGAATTCGGCAAAGTTTTCGCCAATCGGCTCCATCAGCTTGCTCAGCTCGCCTTTTGCCCCCTCTTTGTGTTTGGCGAAGGTTTCATTGGCGAGGGTCATGAACTGGCCTTGGGAGGCGGCCATGACCTGTTGGGCGAGACTGCGGAAGCGTTCTTCGGATTTGGCGTCGAGCGCTGTGGCAGCGGCCAATTGCTTCTCTGCTTCTTCGGCCCGCAGGCGCTGGGTGCGAGCGGTTTCTTCGGCTTGTTGCAGATGTTCCAATTCCAGCATTAGCCTGATGCGGTCGCTCCTGGCCCGATTGAGCGCCCATAGCAGATAGGATGCAAGGATCAGCCCAAGCCCCAGAAAGACCAGATGCAATACGTCAATCTGCGCGCTGCCAATGGTTGCGATGGGGTCCATAAGACGAGCCTGTGTTGGTTTCGCTGATTTTGCTTGGAACATATATGGAACATTATGGCTTGTCCAGCCTTGTTTTTCCTGCCCGATGCTTGCAAGCAAAGAGGGGAGGCTGTATGCAGCGCGCTGGAACCGGCGGGGCTATCTCGCTCGGGTCAGGTGATCATCCAACACGAAGGTGTGGACGGATCTCAGGACGAAAGGAAAACCAATGGCCAAGAATATCGAACTGAATGTTGCTGTGCGGGAGCGGATCGGCAAGGGCGGCGCGCGTGAGGCCCGCCGCAATGGTATGATACCGGGCGTGCTGTATGGCGGCGGCGAAGACCCTGTGGCGGTGTCACTGAAGACGAATGAGCTGACCAAAGCGATCAATTCGGGTAAGTTTCGCGGCAATGCCGTCACGCTCGTCCATGAGGGCGAAAAGCAAATGGTTATCCCGCAGGATATCCAGTTCCATCCGGTCAATGACCGCCCATTGCATGTCGATCTTTATCGGGTGAAATCGGATCAGATCATCTCGGTTGAAGTGTCTGTGCGGTTTGTCGGTGAGGAAGAATCGCCAGGTCTCAAGCAGGGCGGCACGCTGAATGTGGTGCGTTACACCGTCGA
>CALLUH010000201.1 GCA_938011445.1 uncultured Hyphomonadaceae bacterium | reverse complement strand
CCGCTTTCTGGTGATGAAGCGAAGGGGGAGTATGGGATTGGAGGTTGGGGTGTGGGATAGGGTTTTTGTTTGTCCCCTGCGCCGGAGGCGCAATGGGACGTGGCTCCGCCAGCTGATGGCTCTCGCGAAAAATACGCTACGAGCAAAGCTCGCAAGCACAAGCGTGCGTCGGGCGAAGCCCGCCCCGCCGGAGCCGCCGCGCGGCGGGAGGCATAACATGTCTTGTCCCCTGCGCAGGGCATACGGGACCTTGGGTCTGCTTTTGGTTAGAGCTTGTATTCCCGGTTTGCGTCATCCCACGGCTTGACCGTGGGATCTATCTCGGAACGGTGCGGCGAGTGATGGATTGCACGGTCGGGGCTGTGCAATGACGCAGCATCCTTCGACTTCGCTCAGGATGAGGCTAAAATTGGGCTCCTAAGACGCTGGGAGCAGCCCTTACCCCCTAATTCTCCCGCCTTACGCAAAAGTCAGCCAGATCGAGCAGGACTTGTTTATAGTCGCTGTCGGGCAGGTTCATGAGCGCGGCTTTGGCGAGGCCGGCATAGGCGCGGGCCTCATTGAGGCTGGCTTGGGCGGCGTCGGTTTGGCGGATGAGGCGGATGGCGTGGGCGAGGTCGTCGGGCTTTTGGGTTTCGACCATCATGGCGCGGTCCCAGAAGGCGCGGTCGTCGTCTGAGCCTCTACGTCGGGCGATGATGACGGGCAGGGTGATTTTGCCTTCGCGGAAATCGTCGCCGACGGATTTGCCGATGGCTGATTCGGTGCCGCCATAATCGAGCGCATCATCGACAATCTGGAAGGCGAGGCCGAGATTTTTGCCATAATGGGCGAGGGCTTCGACATGGGTCTCGCTGCCCGAGGAGAGGGCGCCAGCGCGGGCTGAGGCTTCAAAGAGGGCTGCGGTTTTGGCTTCGATGATGGTGAGATATTCCTCGGTCGGCAAATCATTGCGGCCAAGGGCGGAAAGCTGGTGGACCTCGCCTTCGGCAATCACGGACGAGGCGCGCGAGAGGATGCCGAGGATTTCAAGGCTGCCGGTGCGCACCATTAGCGTGAAGGCTTGGGCGAACAGGAAATCGCCGACAAGGATGGATGCTGAATTGCCCCAGATGGCTTTGGCGGCGGGTTTGCCGCGCCTTAGATCGCTTTCGTCGATGACGTCATCATGGAGCAAGGTGGCGGTATGGATGAACTCGACGGCGGCGGAGAGATTATGGGTCGCCGCATTGGCTCCGCCTGCCGCATGGGCGGCTGCGAGCGTGACCAGCGGACGCAGGCGTTTGCCGCCGGCGGAGACGATATAGTGCGACAGGTCCGGGATCATCGCGACGGGGCTGGCGGATTCGGTGGACAATATGGTTTCGACGGCGCTGAGATCATCGGCCAGAAGGGTCTGCATCCGGTCAATCGGGGACGTGGCTTGCGCCTTTGTGTTGGGATTGAGGATCTGGGCCACGGTGTGTCCTTCTGAGGGAAAGCTCTTGCCTCCCACTAAGTGTAGCGCGAAAACAAGGTCAATAGAGCGCGGCCCCGTGCCGCAGTCAAAACCGGTCACAAGATGGTGTGGAATGGAAGAAGTGTTTCGAACGACTGACCCTGTGAAATTGTCCTTTGCGTGTCATTTGCTGGATGAGGCGGGTATTGAGTATTTCGTCGCGGATCAGTTTATTTCAGCGCTTGAGGGCGGGATCGGGGCGTTTCCGCGCCGGATTACGGTGCCGCTTGATCGTGTGGAGCGGGCGCGGCGGACGCTGCGGGATCTGTCGCCGGATGGGGCAAAAGGGGTGGTATGAGCGGGGCTTGTGGGCCAGATGGGGTCAGCGAGGATGCTTTGCTGGGTGGCAAGGTGGCGGTGTTTCAGGCGCAGCAGGGGTTTCGGGCAAGCACGGACAGCATATTGCTTGGCGCGTCGCTCGCGCAATTTTCAGGGCTTGGGGCGGCGCTGGAGCTTGGCTGCGGATCGGGCGGGGCGCTCTTGCCGGGGGCGTTTCATTTGCCGCAGGTGCAGTTTAGCGGGGTCGAGATTGATGCGGCTGCTGCTGATCTGGCGAGGCGCGGGGCTGCGGCGAATGGCTGGGCGGAGCGGATCGAGATTTTGGCCGAGCCGATTGAAACGGTGGTGCCAAGAATGGAAAACCGGTTTGATCTCGTCTTTTCCAATCCGCCCTTTTTCGAGGCGAGGCGGACCACGCCGCCGGGCAGGGGTAAGTCTGAAGCGTATCTGGAGAGCCTGCCGCTTGATGGTTGGCTGCAGGCGATGTTGTTTGCGGCAAAACCCAAAGCGCCGGTCGTGCTGATCCATCGCGCCGCAGAGCTTGCGCGGATATTGCAGCGGCTCGACAAACAAAGCGGGCAGATTTGCGTGCTGCCGATCCGGCCCTTTCCGGGGGCCGAAGCGTCGCGGGTGCTTGTCACCGCGCGTAAGGGGCTCAAGCGCGACCGTGTGCGGCTTTTGGCGGGGCTTGATCTTTATGAGGCGAAGGGCGGGGCGCTAACGGAGCGGGCGGCGGCGGTGATGGAGGGCGGGGCGCTGGACTGGGCCTAGCTTGCGCTTGGAGGCGGTCGGCGGTAGCTAGTTGGGATATTTCCCAGAGCTGGATGCGCGACCATGGCCGATACCAAACCCACCTGTTTTCAGGACATCATTCTTCGCCTTCAAAATTATTGGGCCGCTCAGGGCTGCGCGGTGCTTCAGCCTTATGATATGGAAGTGGGTGCGGGGACGCTGCATCCGGCGACGGTGTTGCGTGCGCTGGGGCCTAAGGAATGGCGCGCAGCTTATGTTCAGCCGAGCCGCCGTCCGGCGGATGGGCGCTATGGCGAGAATCCGAACCGGCTTGGGCACTATTATCAATACCAAGTGATCCTGAAGCCGAACCCGTCCAATCTGCAAGATCTTTATCTCGGCTCGCTTGATGCGATCGGGATTGACCAGTCTGTTCATGATATTCGGTTTGTCGAGGATGATTGGGAGAACCCGACCGTGGGCGCTTGGGGGCTTGGCTGGGAGGTCTGGTGTGACGGGATGGAGGTGAGCCAGTACACTTATTTCCAGCAGGTTGGCGGACTTGATGTGCGGCCGGTTTCAGGCGAGCTGACTTATGGGCTGGAGCGTTTGGCGATGTATGTGCTCGGGGTTGATCATGTTATGGAGATGCCGTTTAACGCGCCGGATGCGGACGTGCCGCTGACTTATGGCGATGTCTTTTTGGAGAATGAGCGCCAGCAATCGCACTTTAATTTCGACCATGCCGATGTCGAGATGCTCCAACGCTGGTTTGCCGATTGCGAGAACCAGTCAAATGCGCTGCGCGAGGCGGGGCTGCCGCTGCCAGCCTATGATTATGCTTTGAAGGCGAGCCATACGTTTAATCTGATTGATGCACGCGGCGCGATTTCGCCGACCGAGCGGCAGGCCTTTATCGGCCGTGTGCGGGACTTGGCACGCGGGGCGGCAGAGCTTTATGCGGAGCAGGCACATCGGTAGGTTGATTTTTCGTGCGAACTACCTTTTCCTAAGGACAGCTAGGCAATGGAGAGAGCAGTGCGGTTTTTGATTTTTTTCTTAATTTTCAATTTTGTGTGTCACTTAACTGTTGATGCGCAGTCCAGTGGGGAATCTTGTGCCCAAATATCAGATGATGATCGTAGGTTAGGTTGTTATGACTCGATCTTTAACCAGACATCGACAGAACGTTCTGCTGAAGATCGGGGAAAGTGGATAGTGAGAGAGGAAACGTCCAAACTTGACGACACTGCCAATGTCCACCTTCTCCTAATCTCCGAAGACAAGCACCGAGACCGTTTCGGCGGAAGCACAAGTTCTTCGATCTCTATAGCGTGCCGCGAAAATGCGACCAGTTTATGGGTTCGGTTTGCCGACGAATTTATGTCAGACAATGCTGGAGGCGGAAGAGTTACCTACCGAATAGACGAAGCAAGAGCTCAAACCAAGAACTTTAGAGAATCCAACAATAATCAAGCTCTAGGTTTATGGAATGGTGGCAGCTCGGTGCCTTTCATCAAGTCTTTTCTGGATGCTGAAACTCTGCTCCTTAGGGCAACACCTTTCAGCGCCTCTTCGGTTACTGCTACGTTTGATGTTCGTGGCTTGGCCCAAGCAATCAAACCTCTTCGAGACGCATGCAGCTGGTAGAAAATGTTAGTCCATGGGCGCTTAACCTCCCTTCCTCCCCAGATACACTGTTTGCGTGAAGGGTTTGTCCTGTAGGGGGTTGTGGAAGGTGACGGGTTTGGCGCGGGCGGTTTCGAAGACTTGGGCTAGGCGGGCTACGAAGGCGTCGTCGGTGCGGGCGTCTGACCAGAGGGCCATGACGCCGCTGGGCTTTAGGTGGTTTGCAAGCTGGTGTAGTCCGTCTTCGCTGTAGAACGCGCCGCTGCGGGCATCGAGCAGCCAGTCTGGCGTGTGGTCTATGTCGATCAGGATGGCGTCGAATTTGCGGCCCGCTTGTTTGGTATCAAAGCCAGTTTCAGAGGCGGCGAGCGCGAAGAAGTCGCCTTGTCTGGGGTGGCAGCGCGGATCGGCAGAGAGCGGCGGGTCGAGC
>CALLUH010000200.1 GCA_938011445.1 uncultured Hyphomonadaceae bacterium | reverse complement strand
CGATTGCGTGATCATGAACATCGCCGTCACAATCACCAAAATATAGCAAATGACCGTCCACACCCATGCCGAATTGACAATCGTGGCGGGGGCCATGACCACTTCATCAGGCTCCATCAGCGACACGTCGCCCTTGGCCCGCGCCAAACGTTCGCGCCGCGCCGCCATGCGTTTTTCCACGTGTTTGTCAGCCATCTCGCCAAATCTCGCAGCAGTTAAGCTGTAAACCTACCACCACTTCTCCGGCTTGGCCACAAAGCCCGCAGCCCGCTCCAGCGCGCCGCCAACCCGAAAGCACGCCGCCTCGTCGAGCGCCTTGCCAATCACCTGAAGCCCGAGCGGCAATCCCTGCCCGTCCAGCCCCGCAGGCACGGCAATGCCTGGCAAGCCCGCCAAATTGGCCGTCACCGTAAAAATATCATTGAGATACATCGCCACCGGATCATCCGATTTTTCGCCATAGCCAAACGCCGCGCTCGGTGTGGCAGGTGTCAGCAATGCATCGACCGTTTCGAACGCCTGCTCGAAATCCTGCAAAATCCGCGTGCGCACTTTCTGCGCCCGCAAATAATACGCGTCATAATAGCCAGACGAGAGCACATAAGTCCCGATCATCAGCCGCCGCTGCACCTCCGCGCCAAAGCCGGTCGCGCGGCTTGCCATATAAGTCGCGTTCAACTCATTATGCCCTTTGGCGCGGCAGGCTTCGTAGAACGCATTTTGCGCGTCCCCCGAAATCCGTGCGCCATAACGCATCCCGTCATAGCGAGCCAGATTCGACGACGCTTCTGCAGGCGCGACAATATAATAAGCCGGCAGCGCATATTTCGTATGGGGTAGGGACACATCGACAATTTCGGCGCCCTGATCCTTGAGCCAGTCAATGCCCTGCTGCCAGAGCGCTTCGATCTCTTCGGGCATGCCGTCAATCCGGTACTCTTTCGGAATCCCGATCCGCATGCCCTTAACAGGCTTTGCCACTTCCGCGCGCCAGTCCGGCGTCTCCACCGGCAGCGAGGTGGAATCCTTCAAATCATGCGAACACATCGTCTCCAGCAAGATAGCACTATCCTCGACCGTTTTCGCAATCGGCCCCGCCTGATCGAGCGACGACGCAAACGCCACCATGCCATACCGGCTCGCGCGTC
Source organism: uncultured Hyphomonadaceae bacterium (assembly GCA_938011445.1). Lineage (GTDB taxonomy): Bacteria > Pseudomonadota > Alphaproteobacteria > Caulobacterales > Hyphomonadaceae > CALLCD01. The sequence continues at coordinate 2,921 of CALLUH010000200.1, read as the reverse complement.
CATAAGTCGGCTTGATCCCCACCGTCCCTGTAAACGCCGCAGGCTGGCGGATCGACCCGCCCGTATCAGACGCGGTCGCCCCAAGGCACAAATCCGCAGCCACTGCCGCCGCCGACCCGCCCGAACTTCCGCCCGGTGTCAGCTTCGAATTGTCCCCGCCAGAGCGCCGCCACGGATTAGCCACTTCGCCAAAGCGCGAGGTCTCGTTCGAGGAGCCCATCGCAAACTCGTCCATATTCAGCTTGCCCAGCATCACCGCGCCCGCGTCCCACAAATTCTGGGTTACCGTCGATTCATAAGTCGGCGTAAACTCTGCCAGAATGTTCGAACACGACGTGGTGCGCACGCCTTTGGTGCAATAAAGATCCTTGATGCCGAGCGGCGCGCCGTCCAGCACGCCCGCCTCGCCTTTCGCCCGCCGCGCATCCGACGCATCAGCCATCTCAAGCGCCTTGTCCGGCGTCTCCACAACATAAGCATTGATCTGCGGGTTCGCCGCCCCAATCGCATCCACAAAGCTTTGGGTCAGCTCGCGCGAGGAAAATTCTTTCTTCTCAAGCCCGTCCAGCGCACCCGCCAGCGTCAATTTCGTCAGATCGCTCATCGCCCGCCCCTATTCCACAGCCCTTGGGACAACGAAAAACCCGTCATCGCTTTTCGGCGCATTGGCCAAAACCTCTCCCACCTTGTCGCCATCACTGACCACATCCTCGCGCATCGGCATCACCGCTTCGACCACAGATGTCATCGGCTCGACCCCCTCGACATCGACCTCGTTGAGCTGATCAATCCAGCCTAAAATCCCGTTCAGCTCTCCGGCCAGCGTCTCCAGCCGCGCATCCTCCACCGCAATCCGCGACAGGCGCGCCACTTTGCGAACATCGTCTTTCGTGACACTCATAATCACCGTCTCCTTAGCTCGGCCAAGCGATACGCCGCCCAGCGCTGGCGATCAAGACCAGAACGCGATAAGGCTGTCCCTCATGGCCCTGATTGACCTCCTCGCTTTGCCGCCCAGTGGCCCGCTCATCGGCATAGACCCGGGCTCGAAAACCCTCGGCATAGCCGCAAGCGACGGGCTGCGCCTGATCGCCAGCCCCGTCAAAACCATCACCCGCACCAAGCTCGCCAAAGATCTCGACACGCTTTTCACCCTCTACGACACCCGCGCCTGTGTCGGCCTCGTCTGCGGCCTGCCGCTCAATATGGACGCCAGCGAAGGCCCCCGCGCCCAGTCCGCCCGCGCCCTTGTCCGCAACATATTGAAAGCCCGCGACGTGCCAATCGCCTTTCAGGACGAACGCCTCTCCACGGCCCAAGCCACCCGCGCCATGCTCGACGCCGACCTCTCCCGTGCCCGCCGTGCCGAACTGATCGACGCATCGGCTGCGTCAGTTATCCTCCAAACAGCGCTGGACCGGCTCGCCAACGGATAGATCCGCTTCGGGGCACGGCTCGCAAGGGCAACGCCCGCCGGCCAGTCAGGCCGCCCCGCCAGAGCCGCCCCGCGGCGTGAGGCAAAACATGAGAGCCATCAGCCCGCGAAGCGGCGTCCCATTGCGCTTCAGCGCGGGGGACAAACAAAAAGTCTACCCCCCCGCAAACACGTGCCGACCGCCCACAAATGTCGCCATCACCCGCCCGGTCATCCGCCGCCCGTCAAACGGCGAATTGGTCGAACGCGAAGCCAATGCCTCACGCTTGCAGACCCAAGGCTTCTCTGGATCAAACAGGATCACATCGCCCGGCGCGCCATCCTCCAGCGTGCCGCCCTCCAGCCCCGCAAGCTCGGCCGGACCACACGTTAGCGGCCGCAAAGCCTCAAGTAGCTCCAGCCGCCCATCCGCGACCAGCGACAACATCGCCGCAAACACAGTCTCAAGCCCCGCCGCGCCAAAAGCAGCATCGGCAAACGGGACGCGTTTCTCCTCCTCAGGCTGGGGATCATGCGCTGATACCACCGCATCAATCGCCCCGCTCTTGACCCCCTCAATCAGCGCAGCCCGCGTCTCTTCATCCCGAAATGGCGGAGACACTTTGCAATGGGTGATATAATCGCCCACATCAAGCTCATTGAAAAACAGATGGTGCGCGGCCGCCGTGCAGCCAATATTGGCCCCGCCGACCCGCGCCCGCCCGATCGCCACCATCAGCGCCTGCGTGCTCACCTGATCAATAATCAGCCGGCACCCCGTCGCCTCGGCCAGCACAATATCGCGCAAGCCCGCCACAAGCTCAGCCTCTTTGCCCATGCCCGAAAGCCCCATACGCGCCGCCAGCGCCCCCGCATTCATCACACCAGAACCAGTAAGCTGGGCATCTTCGGCCCGCACACATACCGCCAGGCCCAGATCGGAAGCATAAGCCAGCGCCCGCTTCATCACCGCGCTATCAGCCACGCCCCCCTCGCCATTGGAGAAGAACACCGCCCCCGCATCCGCCATCAGCCCAAGCTCGGCCATCGCCTGCCCGTCCAGCCCGCGCGTCAAAGCCCCCGCCGGATAAATCCGGTTGAGCGCATCGCGCCCGCGCCGCAGGATAAATTCCACCAGCGCCTGATCATCAATCACGGGCGAGGTGTCCGGCATAACAACCATGCTCGTCACACCACCCGCCACCGCCGCAACGCTGGCGGTATACAATGTCTCTTTGTGTAGCGCCCCGGGCTCACCGGTCTTGACCCTCAAATCAATCAGTCCGGGCGCCACGCACAACCCGCCCGCGTCCACTATCTCGACACCCTCGGGCGCCACCAAACCTTGCCCGCTGCCCGCAATCATGCCGTCACGGATCAGCACATCACCCGCCTCGTCCCGCCCCGTTTTCGCGTCAAGCAGCCGCCCATTGGCAATCAACACATCGCTCATGCCGCGCCTCCCGCCAGCACATCGAGCACCGCCTCGCGCACCGCCACACCCATC
>CALLUH010000199.1 GCA_938011445.1 uncultured Hyphomonadaceae bacterium | reverse complement strand
GCAACCTCGCAAACCCAGATAGAAGGCAGCGTCCGCCATATTGGAAATGCCGGACTAATGATCGTTCAGGGAGAGACAAAAATCCTGTTCGATCCGCTCTATTCAAACGGCTATAATAATTATCATCTGGTGCCGGCCGAGGTGAAACAGGTGGTGATCTCCGGGGCTGCGCCCTATGACAAGATTGACGCCGTGCTGATCAGCCATGCTCATGGCGACCATTTCGATGCGGCCGACCTGATCGCGTTTCACGCGGGAAACCCTGACGCGCTGATCATAGCGCCGACCCAGGCGATTGAGGCGATGGAGGCCACCGATGCAGTGCCCGAGACCATGGCCCAGCGCTTTGTTCCGATGGGGCTCGACTATGGCCAAGACCCGCTCAAAGTTGCGTTTGAAGGCTTACAGGTTGAAGCGGTGCGCATTCCCCATGCGGGCGGGCCAGCGCGGCGGGCGCTTGAAAATCTCGTCTACAGGGTGACGCTCGAAGGCGCGGCCACAGTGATGCATATGGGCGACGCCGACCCCGCGCTTGAGCATTTTGCGCCCTATTCGGAACATTGGCAGGCCAAGACAACCGATGAGGCCTTTCCGCCATATTGGTTTTTCCTAAGCGCTGAAGGCGTCGAGATTGTCGATAATGTGCTCAATGCCGAACAGGTGACCGGTGTGCATGTGCCGGTGGCCGAACCGGCAGAGCTTGCGGCCACAGGGCGGGCCTATTTCGGCACACCAGGACAGGTGCGCGAACTGGGCGGGGGGTAAAGGTCACCCACCCAGCTTGATGCCTTTTTCTTCGAGAAAGCCCTTCAACTCGCCCGTCTCGTACATTTCGCGGACAATATCGCAGCCGCCGACGAACTCGCCTTTGACGTAGAGCTGGGGGATGGTCGGCCAGTCGGAATAGGCTTTGATGCCTTCGCGGATATCCTGATTTTCGAGAACATTGGTGGCGGTATATTCCGCGCCGACCACATCGAGGATCTGCACCACGGTCGAGGAAAATCCGCATTGCGGGAAGGTCGGCGTACCCTTCATGAACAGGAGAACGTCATGGGCTTTGACAGCTTCGTCAATAGCGGTGTGTGCGGCATCGGTCATCGGGGGAGCCTTTCAGAGTGAATATCTAGTTTGCATGTGAGGTTTATAAGCGGTCTCGTCAAGATGTGAGCGTCAATGGCTGGCGGGCATAGAAGCGCCCTGCTAGACCAGACCGCTCAAAACAAGCTCGGCCAGACCGCCTCAAAGGAGCCGCCTCATGCAAATCCAGTGTAATGACAATCTTGTCTCCGACCGCCAGACTTTCGTCACCCATCTTGAATGCGCCCTTGAAGGCAGCCGGGCCGAGGCGGACACGATCCAGACCCTGTCGCCGGCGGGCCGCCCTTATTGGGTCAAATATGACATAGCCGCGATCAAGGCCCATCTTGACCGTGATGCGCTCGACGCCCGTCCGCAGGATATGTGGCGCTATAGAGAGATGCTGCCAGTGCGCAATAGGTCCAATATTGTCAGTCTTGGCGAGGCGGAAACCCCGCTTGTCGCGCTGACAAACATGGCGGCAAAGCTCGGCGTGGATGGCCAGAACCTGATTGTCAAAGATGAAGGGCGTTTGCCGACCGGCTCGTTCAAGGCGCGCGGTCTGGTGATGGCAATTTCCATGGCCAAAGAGCTTGGCGTCAAACAGGTGGCGATGCCGACCAATGGCAATGCAGGCGCAGCGCTTGCCGCTTATGCCACCCGCGCTGGGCTGGAGGCGATTGTGCTGTGTCCGGACAATACGCCCGAGATCAATGTCCGCGAGATCGCCGCGCAAGGGGCAAGGGTTTACCGCGTAAATGGGCTGATTGATGAGTGCGGCAAGCTTGTCGGGCAGGGCTGCCGCGAGCAGGGCTGGTTTGATCTCTCAACGCTCAAAGAGCCCTACCGGATCGAGGGCAAGAAAACGATGGGGCTGGAGCTTGCCCAGCAAATGGGCTGGCAGGTGCCCGATGTGATCTTCTATCCAACCGGCGGCGGCACGGGACTGATCGGCATGTGGAAGGGCTTTAACGAGCTTAAACAGCTTGGCTTCATCTCCGGCAAATTGCCAAAAATGGTGGCCGTGCAATCGACCGGATGTGCGCCCATAGTGCGGGCGTTCGAGGCGGGCGAGCGGCATGCAACGCGTTGGGAAAACGCTGAAACGGTTGCCTCGGGCATTCGGGTGCCCGGCGCTGTGGGAGATTTCATGATCCTTGACGCAGTGCGCGAAAGCGGCGGCTTTGCGACAGCCGTGCCGGACGCGGACATATTGTCCGCCACCGATGAAGCAGTACAGACCGACGGCTTCCTGATGTGCCCTGAAGGCGGAGCGACCTTGGCCGCTTATAAGGCTGCCCTCGCAAGCGGACAGATTGATAAGGGCGAACGTGCGGTTCTGTTTAACTGCGCCACAGGGCTGAAATATCCGATGCCTGAAGCGCCGCTTACCCTCGATAAGCACGCAAATATCGACTTTTCGACGCTTTAGACGGATCACACACGCGCTGGTTAAAAAAACAGTTGAAACCAAGTCAAAGCCGCGTCATCTTTTCCGGCCACGCTTTGGAAAGGTCTGCGCATGATCGGTGTTGTCGTTGTAAGCCACGGAAAGCTGGCGCGTGAACTGGTCGCAGCGGCCGAACATGTGGTCGGCGTGCAGGAGCATTTCACGTCGATTTCGATTGAGGCGGATGATGATATGGAAGCGCGCCGTGAGCAGATCATTGCCACGGCGAAAGCCTGCGATAGCGGTGACGGTGTGATTATCCTGACAGATATGTTTGGCGGCACGCCGTCCAATCTGGCGATTTCCGTTATGCCCAAGGGCAAGATCGAAGTGATTGCCGGCGCGAACCTGCCAATGCTGATCAAATTGGCCGAAGTGCGCGGGCAGAGCGATTTGATGGCTGCAGCAGAGGCCGCCAGCGAGGCAGGCCGCAAATATATCTCGATTGCGTCGCTCCTGCTTGAAAAACGGAACTGATCGCAAAGCATGGCGGGGGTCAGGCAGACAGTTACAATCATCAACAAGAAAGGCTTGCATGCGCGCGCGTCTGCGGATTTTGCCAAGCTTGCCATCAGTTTCGAGAGTCGGATCGAAGTGCGCTATGACGGGCTGTCAGTGGACGCCAAGAATATTATGGATTTGATGATGCTCGTCGCTCATAAGGGCGTGGAGATCGAAATTCATGCCGAAGGACCAGACGCAGAGGCTGCGATTGCCGCGCTTGATGGGCTGGTCTCAAATGGCTTTGGCGAACTTGACAAAGACAAAAGCGACCAGTCGGCCCAGAACAATTAAGCCGTGATTGACCCGCTAACAAACCATCGAGACCGGCCAGCCGGTCGGGTAGACTAGGACCCTCGACCCGCTCGGCGTGATCCATCACCCCGTGCGCTCGTTGCCCTCTCGGCGGGCTCGGGTTCGCGGCGGGGTGGGGCAACGGGGTCTTCAATCGCACGTCGGCCCGTAATGCCCGATTTGAGCCGCTCGACGGGAATGTCTCCTGTGGTTTCATCCACCAGCCTGGACGCAAAACCCAAAACCACTTCGGAAAATTCCGCTTGCCGCACAACACGGTCGAGATTGGGGTCAAACCGCGCAGGATTGGCAAGGCTGGTATCGCGCGTCGGCAGGCGTTCGGCCCAAGCCATTTGCTCAAGCGGCGTGATCCGGCCATCATCATTCTTGTCCGCGTTCTCGAATGCAACGAGAACACCGGTTTCTAGCTCAGTAGGCGTAACCTTGCCGTCTGCGTCGGCGTCAAAGCTGAGGATCAGCCCGCCGCCTGCGATCAATCTGTCTGCGCCGCTGACCGTTCTGGCGGCTTCTGGTTTGAGCTCGCCCTGACCGGGCAGTCTGACAATCTCGTCCTGAGCCGAAGCGAGCTGGGCTTTCAAGGGGTGCACAACCAAGCCTGCGGCAAACAGGGGCGTCAGTATCAGCAAGCCAAAAAGTCTGGAATAATTCACAGCACCTACCTCAATCTACAGCCCCGCGCCGAACCGGCACTGTGTCAAGAATGACACAGAATGGGATGATTGCAAACGCTGTGCGCAGATGCGGTGCCAAATTGTTGGCATAAACATACAAACATGTGTTTATATGTGCCGTTGCAATTGCCCAATGAGCCTGTTACACGGGGGGCAACCTCAGATAAAAGGAAGCCATTATGGCCGATTATGCCGTCGCCGATATTTCCCTTGCAGACTTCGGCCGCAAGGAGCTTGATATTGCTGAAACCGAGATGCCGGGCCTGATGGCGCTGCGCGAAGAATTTGGACAGAGCAAACCGCTCACCGGCGCGCGGATCGTCGGCTCTTTGCACATGACCATCCAGACCGCCGTCCTGATCGAAACGCTTACAGTTCTTGGCGCGGATGTGCGCTGGGCCTCATGCAATATCTTCTCAACCCAGGACCATGCTGCCGCCGCGATTGCCGCCTCGGGCGTTCCGGTCTTTGCCGTTAAGGGCCAAACGCTCGAAGAACATTGGGACTATCTCGACAAATCCTTCCTGTTCGACGATGGCCCGAACATTATTCTTGATGATGGCGGCGATGCAACGCTTTACATTCTGCTCGGCGCACGCGTCGAAAACGGTGAGCCCGAGCTTGTCGAAGGCGAGCCAACCTCCGAAGAAGAAGCGGCAATTTTCGCGCAGATCAAAAAGCGTATGGCCGCAAGCCCGGGCTGGTTTACCAAAATGCGCGACCAGATTGTCGGTGTGTCTGAAGAGACCACGACCGGCGTGCATCGCTTGTATGAACTGGTCGAGAAGGGCCAGCTTCCCTTCCCGGCAATCAATGTGAACGATAGTGTCACCAAGTCGAAATTTGACAATAAATATGGCTGTAAGGAATCCCTCGTTGATGGTATCCGCCGCGCTACAGATACGATGATGGCAGGCAAAACAGCCGTTGTGCTCGGCTATGGCGATGTCGGCAAAGGCTCGGCCGCATCGCTGCGCGGGGCAGGTGCACGGGTGGTTGTCACCGAGGTTGACCCGATCTGCGCACTTCAGGCGGCGATGGACGGCTTTCAGGTCACAACGCTCGAAGATACCGTCTCGACGGCGGATATTTTTGTCACCACGACAGGCAACAAGGATGTCATCCGCATCGAGCATATGCGCGAGATGAAAGACATGGCGATTGTCGGCAATATCGGCCATTTCGACAATGAGATCCAGGTCGCAGCGCTCCAGAATATGGAGTGGACGAACATCAAGGATCAAGTGGACATGGTGACCTTCCCGAAAGGCAACCGGATGATCCTCCTCTCTCAAGGGCGTTTGCTCAATCTTGGCAATGCCACCGGCCACCCGTCTTTCGTGATGTCAGCCTCATTTACCAATCAGGTGCTCGCACAAATCGAGCTGTGGGAAGACAGCAAAGCGACCCCGCGCAAATATGAAAACAAGGTCTACATGTTGCCCAAGCATCTGGACGAGAAAGTAGCCCGTCTCCACCTTGAGAAAATCGGTGTGAAGCTGACCGAGATGACCAAGGAACAGGCTGACTATATCGGCGTCGATCAGGCCGGACCGTTCAAGCCCGAGCATTATCGCTACTAAGCTCTGGCCAACGCAAAACATCAAAAGCCCCTTGGCCGCGCGCCGAGGGGTTTTTTCGTGCACGGAAAATTGATCGACTCCCGCTTTGAACGGCGGCTGCGAGGGCGTATTGTGGTCGTCCAGTTGCCCACGCATACGAATCCGGGATGGTCCGGATTGATGTTATGAGGAAAGGATTAAGACCCATGCTGACATTACTCTCCCCTGCCAAAAAGCTGAATATGGACCCGGCTGAGACCGGCCTTGAGGCAACTCAGCCGCGCCTGAAAAAAGATACGCGCGCGCTCGCCAAAGTGGCCAAGCAGCAAAGCGCGGCAGACCTCAAACGCCTGATGCACATAAGCGACAATCTTGCCGAGCTGAACGCCGAGCGCTTCAAAGCCTTCAATCTGGATAATAAAAGCAATAGCGCCAAGCCTGCGGGTCTGGCCTTTGATGGCGATGTTTATTGGGGGCTGGAGGCCAAAAGCCTGCCCGATGAGACGCTCGCCTATGCGCAAGATCATTTGCGGATCTTGTCAGGGCTTTATGGCGTGCTGCGCCCGATGGATGCGATCCAGCCCTACCGGCTTGAAATGGGCACAAAACTGGAAACCCCGCGCGGAAAGTCCCTATACGAATTTTGGGGCGCGGGGCTGGCCGACCAGCTCAACGCCGATCTTGAGGGACATGAGGACACCACGATCATGAACCTTGCCTCGAACGAGTATTTCAAAGCGGTTGATAAAAAAGCCCTTGGACGGACGATTATCGGAGCCAAATTCCTGAACGTGAAAGATGGCGAGGCCCGCGCGCTGATGTATTATGCCAAACATGCCCGCGGCAGCATGGCGCGATGGATCATGGAAAACCGGATCGACCGCGCTGATGGTCTCAAAGACTTCAACGCAGACGGCTATAAGCTCGACAAAAAATCCTCCACCGAGACCGAGCTTGTCTTCACACGCAAGCAGCCGCCGCCAAAAAAATAGGAATTGGGCGGGCGGTCTATTTGTCCATCAAAGCTGCAAACCGCTCGAACAGATAAAAGCTGTCTTGGGGGCCGGGGCTCGCTTCGGGGTGATGCTGGACCGAGATGATCGGCTTGCCGGCAACTGTAAGCCCGCTATTGGTGCCGTCAAAGAGGGATTTGTGGCTTTCTGAAACGCCCTCGGGCAGAGTGGCAACATCCACCGTAAAGCCATGGTTCATGGAGACAATTTCAACTTTGCCTGTTGCGACGTCCTGAACCGGATGGTTTGCGCCATGATGACCCTGGGCCATTTTCATCGTCTTGGCCCCAAGCGCCAGCGCGAGCATTTGATGGCCAAGACAGATGCCGAGCAGGGGCGTGCCCGACGCGACGAGCGCTTTAATGGTCTCGCCTGCGCGTTCGAATGTGGCTGCCGGATCGCCCGGGCCATTGGACAATACAACGCCGTCCGGCTTGAGCGCCTCTATGTCGTCAAACGTAGCGTCGCCGCTGACCACGCTTGCCCGCGCGCCGACATTGGCAAGGTTGCGCAAAATGTTCTTTTTCACGCCGAAATCCATCACGACGGTATGATATTTTGCGTCCTTGAGCGTCGCGAAGCCGTCCTCCGCCTGCCAGTTCTGCTCGCTGTTTTGATAGGTTTCCACCTGTGAAACCTCTTTGGCAAGGTCAGCTTTCTGCAATCCAGACCAGTTCTTTGCCTGTGCGGCCAGCGCCTCAATATCGAACTTTCCGTCTGGTGCATGGGCGATCGCCGCTTTTGGCATGCCATGCTCGCGGATGCGGTTTGTCAGCGCCCGTGTGTCAATGCCGGACAGGCCGATAATACCCGATTTTTCGAGCCATGAATTGAAATGTTCGCCCGCGCGATGATTGCTCGGCGCAGTAACGGGCTCGCGAAAGAGGGTTCCGATTGCCGCTTTTGAGGCGTTTTTCGTCGATTCCTCATGATCTTCCTCATTTGCGCCGACATTTCCGATGTGCGGGAAAGTGAAGAGTATGATCTGCGCGGCATAAGACGGATCGGTCAGGATTTCCTGATAGCCGGTGATCGCCGTATTGAAGCATAATTCGCCGATTGCCACGCCTTGTTTTCCGCAGCCTTTACCGAAGAAGGCTGTACCGTCTTCGAGCACGATTGCACCGGTCGGAATTGTTTCGGCTTGTAAATGATCCGTCTCTGTCATAAAAACCTGCTCTTCTTCGGCCCGTGTTTCTTGTCTGTTAATCTAATCGGCAAACACTGCGGGAATAAGGACAATGTTTCCGATCCGTCAAGCGTGGCGTTTCGGGAAAACAGGAGCGGCCTCTATGGGTGCGGACATTTTGATTAATCAATCGGCCGGTCTACGGGCGAGGCTTAAGGATGCCCGCGAGCAGGCCGAGCAGGCCGACCGCGACAGTGTTGAAGCGGCGACATTGCGGCTTATCCTGTGCGCGGTGGACGATCGCGATGTGACCGCCCGACAGCGTGGCGAGTGTAGTGGCTGCAAGGAATCCATGGTTGAAGACCTGCTCGCCATGATGGCCACTCAGCGTGAAGTGTCGGCCCGTGAATACGACGAGGCCGGGCGAATTGAAGAGGCCGAACGCGAGCGGGCAGAGCTGGCGATTATCCAGTCCTATCTGCCGCAAAAACTTTCCGGTGAAGCGCTTGAGCGGGCGGTCTGCGAAATTATCGAAGAGGTCGAAGCGCATCGGCTTAAGGATATGGGCCGCTGCATGGAGGCGCTTAAGGCGCGCTATCCGGGCCAGATCGATTCGGCGAGCGCCGGAAAGCTCGTCCGCGCAAAGCTTCAAACGCCTGTCAAATAGGCGTGGCTTAAGAGCCCGCTTTGCCCTAGATTACTCTGCGTGAACGGACTGCGTATCCCTGACGGTTTTCTCGACGAGTTGAAGGCGCGCCTTCGGCCATCGGATGTGATTGGCCGCAAGGTGAAGCTCAAAAAACAGGGCAAGGAATGGGTCGGCCTGTCGCCCTTTACCAATGAGAAAACACCGAGCTTTTACGTCAACAACCAGAAAGGCATTTTCAAATGCTTTTCGTCCGGGCTTGGCGGCGACGTTATCAAGTTCATTCAGGAGACCGAGCGGCTCTCCTTTATGGAAGCGGTCGAAAAGCTCGCCGATGAAGCGGGCATGGCGCTGCCCAAAGCGACTCCCGAAGACAGGGAAGTCTATGACAGGCGGCTCCGGCTTTACGAGGCGTGTGAGGCGGCCTGCAAGTTTTTCGAAGCGGGCCTGCGCGGCAAGGGCGGGGCCGAGGCGCGGCAATATCTGCAAGGACGCGGGCTGCACTCGGAAAGTTGGGGGCGGCATGGGCTCGGCTTTGCGCCCGATGAATGGCGCGCCCTGATTGGGCATTTGCGCCGTGAAGGCTTTTCCCAAAGCGAGATCGTTGAAGCGGGCCTTGCTGTCCAGAAAGAGGACGGGGCGGAACCTTATGACCGCTTTCGTGGTCGCGTTATATTCCCCATCGAAGACGCTCAGGGCCGCGTTATCGCCTTTGGTGGACGCGGGATGCAGCCCGACGCCAAGCCGAAATATCTCAATTCCTCGGATACCCCGCTCTTTCACAAGGGCAAAATCCTCTATCGCTATAAGCGCGCCCGCGAGACGCTCGGTCATGGGACAGGCGGCGGGCTCATCGTCTGCGAAGGCTATATGGACGCCATCGCGCTCACCGAGGCGGGCTTTGGCCATGCCGTTGCCCCGCTCGGCACAGCGCTCACCGCAGACCAACTTGGCCTGCTCTGGCGTGTGGGGCCGGAGCCGGTCTTGTGTTTCGATGGGGATGCGGCGGGCCTGCGCGCAGCTTATCGGTCGATTGACCGCGCTTTGCCGTTTCTTGAGCCGGGCAAAAGCCTGTTCTTCTCGCTTCTGCCCGAAGGCATGGACCCGGACGATATTCTCCAGAAGCGTGGCCGTCAGGCGATGGCGGATCTGCTTGGCGGGGCGATACCCCTGTCCGAACTCCTCTGGCAGCGCGAACGCGATGTTGACAAGATTGATACGCCCGAGCGTCAGGCAGGACTTGATCAAAGGTTGAAACAGGCCGCTCGCCAAATCCGGAATGATGCTGTGCGCAGTGCGTATGAGCGCGATTTGCGCCGCCGGATGAACGACCATTTCTGGCAGATGCGCGCAAGCCGACGCGGCAAGACCGAAAGCTCCGGGCTGAAAGCGGACACCAAAGTGCGCGGGCTGGGCCTCTTGGTAAAGCTTATCGAGAGCCCACGTCTGCTCGAAGCCTGTCTTGAGCAATTGGCCGCAGCCTATTTCCCCGATCCGCGTGTCTGGGAAATCAGGGAACTTGTTTTCGAGGTCATCTCGTCAGGCACAGATCTCGACCGCGCCAAGGCTATTGACCTGCTCACCGCGAAGGGGGCTGATGCGTCTGCCGCTCTGATTGCGGGCTATCGAGATGGTGAGCCGGTCGAGCCAGACAGCGCCGAGGGCAAGGAATGGATGATCGCGCTCGAGCATTATTGCCGTCAGCCTGACGCGGATGACAGCGACGAAAGCGGCGCGGATGATGTGTTCGCGTCGGCGGAAGATGGCCGTCAGCGTCACAAAAAAGTGGCCGGCCGCTTCGATCTTGCAGCGAGACGAAAAGAAGCGGCTGATAATTCCGATATTTAGCGGTAGTTTCCCCTTGACCGCACCGAAGCCAAGCCCCATCTAACAAAATAATAAAGATGCGGTGGATATTTGCCTGAAATTAACCCGATTGCTTGATTGATAGCTTTCAATCTCATATTGCAGGGGTTCGTGAAACGCTCAATAGGCAAGATGACGCAAGGTATAGTTCTGACGGTGGCATGTTTCATGCCTGAACAGAGGCTATTGCCTCAATTTGTCATGTTTCGGGATCAGTTTTGATCAAGGGATGAATGGGAAGGTTTTGACAGCGGCTCCGTAGGGGCGCAGCCAAAGCAGGCGAAGAGACAAACAGGCGGGCACATCCAGCGCCAACAGGGTTTTTATTTTTACGGCGTAAATGGCACAAAGCCAAGACGCCAGGAGCGATGATACACATGGCCACAGCCAAGACCAAAGCGACACCAAAATCGGCAAACAAAACAGCGGCCAAACCGGCGGCAAAAGCAAAGACAGAGCCGGCCAAGAAGGCGCCCGCAAAAAAGCCGATCGCTAAGAAGGCGCCAGCAAAAGCGGCTACGAAAGCGGCTGCCAAGACGCCAGAAGTGAAGCCTGCACCAGCTGCCAAATCCGCTGCCCCATCAAAGGCCAAACCAGAGCCAAAACGGGCGGCCAAGGCCAAAACCGGAAGCAAGCCCGTCGCCGAAAAAACCGATGGCCCAATTCTCGACCTGTCGAGTGCAGGCGTCAAAAAATTCCTTAAAGACGCCAAGGAAAAGGGCTTTGTTACCCACGAGGAACTCAATAAAGTCCTCCCGCAGGATCAACTCTCCTCCGATCAGATCGAAGACACCATGTCGGCTCTGTCCGAAATGGGGATCAATGTTGTCGAGAATGAGGAAGAGGCCGAAGCCGGCGCTCTGGCCAAGACCAGCACCAAACAAGTGGTCGAGAAAAAGGGCAATGCGCGCGGCTCTGACCGCACTGATGATCCGGTGCGCATGTATCTGCGTGAAATGGGCACGGTCGAACTCCTCTCGCGCGAGGGCGAAATTGCGATTGCCAAACGCATCGAAGCGGGCCGCGACGCCATGATCCGTGGCCTGTGCGAAAGCCCGCTGTCCTTTGAAGCGATGATGGTCTGGCGCGACGAGCTAATGAATGAGCGTATCCTGCTGCGCGATGTCATCGACCTTGAAGCCACCTATGGCGCAGAGAATCCTGCCCCGCCGCCAAAGGTCGAAGAAGAAGATGAAGACGATGAAGACGAGGATGACGAAGCCAAGTCCGAAAATGAAGACGATGACGATGACGACGAGGATGATGATGAGGGCGCAGCGATGTCCATGTCCGCCATGGAAGCATCGCTCAGAGACGGCGTATTGGAAACGCTCGACGCCATCGCATCCGACTTTGGCAAATATCGCAAATTACAGGAAAAGCTCGTTGCCCGACGGATCGAAGGCAAGGCACTGACGCCAAAGACCCAACAAGAATATGACGAGCTTGGCACCCGCATTGTCGAGAATCTCAAGACGATGCACATTAACAATGCGCGGATCGAGGCGCTCGTCGAGCAACTCTACACCATCAATCGCAAACTGATGAGCCTGGAAGGCCAGTTGATGCGCCGGGCCGACGCCCATGGCGTACCGCGCAAGCAATTCCTCGAAAACTATTTCGGCTATGAGCTTGAGCCCAATTGGGGCGACCGGGTTTCGGAAATTTCAAAAAAGTGGAAGAAGTTCGTTGATACCGATAAGGGGAAGATCTCTGAAATCCGCGACGAAATTTCCTCGGTCTCCCAAGAGATCGGTGTGCCGATTGATGATTATCGCCGCATTGTCCAGACCGTCCAGAAAGGCGAGCGCGAAGCGCGCGTTGCCAAGAAGGAAATGGTCGAGGCCAATCTGCGCCTTGTTATCTCGATTGCGAAAAAATACACCAATCGCGGTCTGCAATTCCTTGATCTGATCCAAGAGGGCAATATCGGCCTGATGAAAGCGGTCGATAAGTTTGAATATCGTCGCGGCTATAAATTCTCCACCTATGCAACATGGTGGATCCGTCAGGCTATCACGCGTTCGATTGCCGATCAGGCCCGCACCATCCGCATTCCGGTGCACATGATCGAGACAATCAACAAAATCGTCCGTACACAGCGCCAGATGCTCCACGAGATTGGCCGCGAGCCAACGCCCGAAGAACTGGCTGAAAAGCTCGGCCTGCCGCTGGAAAAAATCCGCAAAGTTCTGAAGATTGCCAAAGAGCCGATCTCTCTGGAAACGCCGATTGGCGACGATGAAGACTCAAACCTTGGCGACTTTATCGAAGACAAGCTGGCGCTTCT
>CALLUH010000198.1 GCA_938011445.1 uncultured Hyphomonadaceae bacterium | reverse complement strand
AGACCCCGTTTTCTATTGTTTGAGTTTGGGCTGGCTGATAGGTTTGCCATCTAGCTGGCGCATGAGGGGCCATATGTTTACGAGCCGTTTTGCGCCTTCGCCGACGGGGTATTTGCATTTGGGGCATGCGGGCTCGGCGCTTGCGGTGTGGGCGGCAGCTGAGGCTGCGGGCGGCAAGGTTCTGTTGCGGCTTGAGGACATTGATGTTACGCGCTGCCGACCGGAATATCAGGCGGGGATATTGGAAGATCTGGCCTGGCTGGGGCTGGAATGGCCAGAGCCTGTGCGGCGGCAATCGGAGCATTTTGCAGATTATCACGCTGTGCTGGACGATTTGCGAGGGCGGGGGCTGCTTTATCGGTGTTTCCGCACGCGCAAGGAGGTGCTCGCCGAGATTGGCCGTGCGCCGCATGGAGCAGCGATTGCGTTTACGGGTGGACCGCTCGGGGCGGATGAGGAGGCTGAGCGGGTCGGGCTTGGAGAGGCTTTCGCATGGCGATTGTCGCTGGCGCGGGCGCGTGAGGCGCTGGGGGCTGCGTATGACGCGCTGGGTTATGAGGAGACGGGCGGCGGGCAAGCGGGATTTGTGAGCGCGCGGCCGGAGCGTCATGGCGATGTTGTGCTGGCGCGCAAGGACACGCCGGCGTCCTATCATCTGGCGGTGACCCATGACGATGCCTTGCAAGCGATCAGCCATATTGTGCGCGGGGAGGATTTGCGCGAAAGTACGCATATACATGTGCTCTTGCAGGCGCTAATGAAATGGCCGAGGCCGGTCTATCATCATCATCGCTTGATGACAGATAGCGCGGGCAAGCGTTTCGCCAAAAGGGACAAATCCATGACATTGCGAGCTATGCGCCGGGCCGGTATGAGCGCGGCGGACATTCGTGTGCGGGCTGGCGGTTTGTGAGCGAGGTTTCAGGGGCAAAGGCTGATGGCCAGAGCTGGCTTGGGCCGCTGATTGTGCTGTGCGGCGGGATCTGTATCGGGTTTGCGCCGATTGGTTTGCGGCTCGGGGTAGATACAATGGGGCCGCAGGCGATTGCGTTCTGGCGCTATGTGGCGGCGACGCCGATGGTGTTTGCGCTGGTGGTGCTGGTCTATAAGCGGCTGCCTGTGATGCCGAACCGGTTTGTATTGATGGCAGGGGTGTTTTTCGCGCTTGATATTGCGCTCTGGCATCAGGCGCTGACGCTGACAACGGTGGCCAATTCGACGTTTATTCTGAACCTTGGCAATATTGGCGTTGGGCTCCTGGCGTGGATTTTCCTGAAAGAACGGGTGACGGGCATTTGGGCGATTGCGGTTGTGATTGCAATTGTCGGCGCTTTGCTTTTGACCCAAGGCGGCGGGGCGAGCACGCAAGGGGATATTCGCGGAGATCTGATGGCGATAGGCTCGGCGATCTTTGTGTCGTTTTATATGCTGACGCTGAAAATTGCGCGGCGGGAGATTGGCGGGCTTGATGTTCTGTTCTGGGTGACGGTGGTTGAAATGGTGACCGCGGGGCTGGTGACACTGCTGGCGGGGGAGACGTTTATTCCGGCGGATCCGGCGGGCTGGCGGGCGCCGATTTTGCTGGCGGTGATTGTGCAATGTCTCGGGCAGGGGCTGATTATCAGCGGGCTTGGCCGGACATCGGCGGCGATTGCGGGGGTCTTGCTTCTGGTCCAGCCGGTTGTGGCGGCGGCGGTGTCGTGGCGGTTTTTTGGTGAGCCACTAGTGGCGTTGCAGATTTTGGGCGGGGCGTTGATTCTGGTTGGGGTTTTTCTTTCGCAGACTGGTAAGCGGCCCGAAAAAGCTTCACAAAGTGCGTGATACGGTAAATATGCGTGGGCGCTTAGCCAATTCAGGAGACAGATGATGAGACTATGGCAAGGCTTGGTTATGGGCGCGGTGTTTGGATTGGCCGCTTGTTCGGAGGGCGCTGAGCAGAGCATTGCGCGCGCTGTGGCGGAGCCTGTAGATGTGGCAGCGCAGATCGAGGGACGCGTGGCCGCAACGCCTCAGCAAGCAGGGGACAGCTATTATGTCTCGGCGGCGGGCGCGGTGGCCGAACGGGCCGCGCGGGTGGGCGTAACGCCTGCGCGGAATGTCATTCTGTTTGTGGGCGACGGGATGGGGGTTTCGACGGTGACGGCGGCGCGTATCCATGCCGGGCAGCTTGAGGGCGTGGACGGGGAGAGCTATTCGCTGGCGATGGAAACGCTGCCCCATGCGGCGTTCTCCAAGACCTATTCGCATGACAGTCAGGTGTCTGATAGTGCGTCTACGGCGACCGCCATGGTGACGGGGGTGAAGTCCCGCTCGCGCACGCTCGGTGTGACGCAAGATGCGGCCTATTCCAATTGCGCGAGCCTTGAGGGCAATGGAACCGACAGCCTGTTTGAGCTGGCCGAGCGGGCGGGGCTGGCGACGGGTGTGGTGACGACGGCGCGGCTGACCCATGCCACACCGGCGGCCGCTTATGCCGAGCTTGTCAATCGCGACTGGGAAGACGATAGCGAGATGAAGGGCGATGGGGAGACGGATGCGTGCCCGGATGCGGCGCGGCAATTTATCGACTGGGAGGCGGGGGACCATTTCGAGATCGCGCTTGGCGGCGGTCGGCGGCATTTTATGACGCGGCGGCAGGCTGACCCCGAGAATGAAAATTTGCGGGGCAAGCGCAAGGATGGTTTGGAGCTGGCCGAAGCGTGGGCAGCAAAGTCTGAGGATCATGTGACGGTGTTTGACGCTGACGGGCTGGCAAGCGCAGGGCTGTCCCAAGGCGCGCGGGTGCTCGGCCTGTTTGAGCCGAGCCATATGAAATATGAGCTGGACAGGGCGGATGATGCGGGCGGTGAGCCGTCGATTGAGGAGATGACGCGGGCGGCGATTGGGCGGCTATCGCAAGAGGAGGCGGGCTATGTTCTTCTGGTCGAGGCGGGCCGGATTGACCATGGCCATCATGGCGCAAATGCGGCGAGGGCCTTGGGCGATACGGTGGCGTTTGATGCAGCGATTGCGGCGGCACTGGAAATGACGAGCGAAGACGATACGCTGATTATTGTCACCGCCGACCATTCGCACACGCTGACCATTCAGGGCTATCCCGAACGGAACAATCCGATCCTTGGCAAGGTGACTTATCCGGGCGGCACGCCAGCGGTGGCGGGGGACGGCAAGCCCTATACGACGCTGAGCTATGCCAATGGACCGTCAGCGTGTTTGCCGAATACTGAGTGCGCGCGTGCGGATTTGTCGGAGGTCGATACCGAGGCGCATGATTTCCGTCAGCAGGCTTTGTTGCCCTCGCCGTCTGAGACCCATGCGGGCGAGGATGTGCCCGTATTTGCGCGCGGGCCGGGCGCGGAACTTGTGGCGGGCGTGATCGAGCAGAACGAGATTTTCCATATTATGGGCCTTGCGAGCGGGCTGGTGGAGTAGGGGCAGGCTATGTCTAAAATCCGGTTCATTGGGCTGCCGACCGACGCCAATAGCAGCTTCCTGAAAGGGCCGGCCAAAGCGCCAGCGCTGATCCGGGAGATGATCTGGTCCGACAAGGGCAATGCGGCGACGGAGCTCGGCGGTACGCTGGGCGCGGACATTGAGGTGCAAGATGCGGGCGACCTGCCGCTTGATGGCGGGGCGGGCGATGACGGGGTGATCGAGCGGGCTGTCGCGGATGCCCTTGCGGCGGGTGATGTGCCGATTTCGATTGGCGGGGACCACGCGGTGACCTATCCGGTGATGAAAGCGATTGCGAAACATCATGGCCCCGTGTCGATCCTGCATATTGATGCGCACCCTGACCTTTATGATGAATTGCTGGGAAACCGGCGCTCGCACGCGTCGCCTTTTGCACGGATTATGGAAGCGGGGCTGGCGACACGGCTTGTTCAAGTCGGCATCCGGACGCTGAACGATCATCAGCGAGAACAGGCCGAGCGGTTCGGTGTGGAAATTGTGTCGATGCGCGGGTTTTCGGT
>CALLUH010000197.1 GCA_938011445.1 uncultured Hyphomonadaceae bacterium | reverse complement strand
GGCAAGTCTACCCTGCTCCGGCTGATCCGTGAAGATGTGGAACGCCCGGGCAGCGACAGCGCGATAAAGCTCAATCAGGGGGCAAGGCTTGGCTGGGTGGCGCAGGAAGTGGCTCCAACGGCGCAGACCATTCTCGATGTCGTGCTGAAGGCGGACACCGAACGTCATGCGCTGATGGAGGAAGCGGATACGGCGACCGATCCGATGCGCATTGCCGACATCCATACGCGGCTTGTCGATATTGATGCCTGGTCGGCTGAAGCGCGCGCAGCTGAAGTGTTGATGGGGCTAGGGTTCAAAACACAAGATCTCGCGCGGGCCACATCGGAATTTTCCGGCGGGTGGCGAATGCGGGCGGCGATTGCCGGTGTTTTGTTCTCGCAGCCGGATCTGCTCCTGCTCGACGAGCCGACCAATTATCTTGATCTTGAAGGGGCAGCATGGCTTGAAGGGTACCTGAAACGTTATCGGCACACGGTGATCAGTGTCTCGCATGATCGCGAGCTTTTGAACCGCTGTGTCACGCATACAATGGCGCTTGAGCACCGCCAGCTTTCGATTTGCCCGGGCGGCTATGATGCGTGGCTGAAACTGCGGGCGGCTAAAACGGCGCAACTTGAAAGCCAGCGGACGAAACAGGAAGCAGAGAAAGCGCATTTGCAGGCATTCGTAGACCGTTTTCGCGCCAAGGCCTCGAAGGCCCGCCAGGCGCAGTCGCGGGTAAAAATGCTTGAGCGGATGCAGGATATTAGCGTGCCGCTTGCCGAACGCACGGTGCCATTTACATTTCCCGCGCCCGAAGAACAGCTTGCCCCGCCCATGCTCGAACTTCAGGGCGCAGATCTTGGCTATGGCCCAGACGCACGGATATTGAGCAATGTAGAATTGCGGCTTGATCCGGAAGACCGGATTGCGATTGTCGGCACGAATGGGCAAGGCAAAACAACTTTGGTCAAATCCATCGCCGAGCGCTTGCCGCTAATGTCCGGAAAAAGGCTCGCCCCGCGCGCGATCCGGATTGGCTATTTCTCGCAAGACCAGCTCGATGAGCTGACTTTGGGTGAAACGGTGCTTGACCATGTCAGGCATGCTCTGCCCGAGGATACCAGCATTGCGCGGCAACGGGCGATTGCCGCAGCGATGGGCTTCTCCCACGAAAAAGTGGAAACCAAAGTTGAGAAGCTTTCAGGCGGCGAAAAAGTGCGGCTTTTGCTTGGGTTGATGTCACTTGACAGACCACATGTGCTGATCCTCGATGAGCCGACCTCGCATCTTGATATTGATAGCCGGGAGGCGCTGATCTATGCGCTGAATGATTTTCGCGGTGCCGTCGTGCTGATCACACACGATGTTTATCTGGCCGAGGCGACCGCTGACCAGCTTTGGCTGGTCAAAGATGGTCGCGCGGAGATCTATGAGGGCGATCTGAATGATTATCGCGCGCTGGTCCTGCAAGCGGACAGAGATGGGCCAGCCAAGCCTCGTGATAGCGCGAAGCACAAGACCAAAGCGCAGCCAATCGAGCAGGCCGTCGCGCCAGCACGGAAAGCCGACAAGGTTGAGGCCCGTCGGCGCGCCTCTGAAGCGCGTAAAGCTGCTGGCCCATTGAAGAAAAAGGCGGATGAGGCGGAAAGACGACTGAACATCGCAGCCCGGCGCATTAAGGAAATCGATACTGATCTCGCTGCACCGGGCTTATCGGCAGATCTATTGCAAGACCTGATGCGTGACCGCGCCGCATTAAGCTCGGATGTGGCCAAGGCGGAGGAAGACTGGCTGAGCGCGAGCGAGGCTTATGAAAAAGCCATTTCGGAGACCGCCTGATCGGGTCTTGCAGCAAGGGTAATGCCTTGGGCAAATCCGGGTGCGTGGGTATTGAAGAAGTCGATTAAGGTCCAGTCAGCCAGCGTGACACTCTGATCATTCCAGCCTAGCCTCCGGACCAGCCAATCACCATCCTGACGCGGCGCATTGACAGGGTTGGCTGCGTGGGCGCGCGCCTGAGAGTGGGCCCTTGAAGCGCGCGTGAGCGAGGGCGAAACACGTTCAAACCAGGTGCCGTCATCTTCAGACTGGATACCCAGCAGATATGCCCCGCCAAGCTCGGCCTCTGTGTCAGTGTTCAGCCATGTTTTGCGGTCTAAAGCTGGCAGGACATTTTCGGGCGCGGGATGCGCCATGGCGACAAGATGATTGGCCATAGCGCGCGCATAGAGCCTGTTCCAGAGATCATCATTTCGGGCAAAGCCCAAGCGGTCATTCAGTTCAAGCAGGCAGCGGGCTTCTTTTTGGCTGATCCATGGGCTTGTTGCATCTATTGTGTGCAGCAATATTGAGCGCAATCCCTCCACTAGCTCTCCGGTCATCCGGCCAGACTGGCTGGCAAGGCTGGTTAGCACTTCAAGGGCACATTCTGAGAAGGGACCAGAGATTGTCTCGATAAAAGGCAAGACGGAAATGAGCAAATCAAACTCATTACGTTTGGCCTTTGCGGCATGGGGCGCGATCTGTTGGGCAAGCCAATTGAGCTTATCAATATCGATCCAGCCAATCGGCTCGTCTCCGGTGAGCAGAAAGTCCTTGAGCAAGATGCAGAACTGGGGATCCCAATCGGGGAAAACTTCTTCAAGCTGCCGATTTATGACGAAGATTGCTTCCGCTTCCCGACGCGAAGCGATGCCATCGTCGCAGATCTCGTCAAGCAGGGCGCGCGCCTTCTCTGCCGCTGTCCCGCCAAGTTTGCCCAAGCGAGACAAGAGATCATTTGGATCAATTTTTTCCATGCGCTCGGTCATGCAATTTTACCACCAAACCAAATTATACTACCGTAGGTTTCGGAATGGTTATTACAGGACAGGCTAAAACAAGTGTGCGCTAGAGCGGAATGTTATCATGCTTTTTGTATGGATTTGAGACAGACTTGTTCTTCAAAGTCCGCAGCGATCGGGCGATCCGGCGGCGGGTCGAATGAGGCATGATAATATCGTCGATATATCCAAGCTTGGCGGCGACATATGGATTGGCGAAATTATCCTCATATTCCTTGGTTTTCTTGGCGATTTTGTCGGCGTCACCAATGTCCTTGCGGAAGATGATCTCGACGGCTCCCTTCGCGCCCATCACAGCAATTTCAGCCTTGGGCCAGGCATAATTTACGTCGCCGCGCAAATGTTTGGACGACATGACATCATAAGCGCCGCCATAGGCTTTGCGGGTGATGACGGTGACTTTCGGGACGGTGGCTTCGGCATAGGCAAAGAGCAGCTTTGCGCCGTGTTTAATCAGGCCGCCATATTCCTGCTTGGTGCCCGGCATAAAGCCCGGCACATCAACAAATGTGACCAGCGGAATGTTGAAACAATCGCAAAAACGGACGAAACGGGCTGCTTTTCGCGAACTGTCAATGTCGAGCACGCCTGCGAGGGTCATGGGCTGATTGGCGACAAAGCCGACCGGAGCGCCCTCGATCCGGCCAAAACCACAAAGGATATTACCGCCAAATGCGGGGCTGATCTCGAAGAAATCGCCCTCATCGGCAGTTTTCTCGATCAGCTCGCGCATATCATAGGGCTGGTTTGGATTGTCTGGGATTAGTGTATCGAGGGAGGCTTCTTCGCGGTCTGGATGGTCAAAGCTTGGCTGGACGGGCGGTTTTTCGCGATTGTTGAGCGGGAGGAAGTCAACCAGCCGCCGCATCTCGGTGAGCGCTTCAATATCGTTCTCGAATGCGCCGTCTGCAACGCCTGATTTGGCGGCATGGACCGAAGCTCCGCCCAAGCTCTCATGGCTAACTTCTTCATTGGTTACGGTTTTCACGACATCTGGCCCCGTTACATACATATAGGATGTGTCTTTGACCATGAAGATGAAATCGGTCATGGCAGGCGAGTAGACATCGCCGCCCGCGCACGGGCCCATAATCACGCTGATTTGCGGGACGACGCCGCTCGCCATAACGTTTTCAAGGAAGATGTCGGCATAGCCTGCAAGCGATTTGACGCCTTCCTGAATGCGCGCGCCGCCAGCATCGAACAGACCGATCACAGGCGCACCGGCCTTCATCGCCGCTTGCTGGACTTTGACGATTTTCGCAGCGTGTGCGCCGGAGAGTGACCCGCCGAAGACGGTGAAATCTTTGGAGAAGACATAGACGAGACGGCCATTGATCATGCCATTTCCAGTGACGACCCCATCACCTGGAATGGTCTGGTCTGCCATGTCGAAATCATGGCAAGTGTGCTCGACGAACATGTCCCATTCTTCAAAGGAACCCGGATCAAGCAGGACTTCGATGCGTTCGCGGGCGGTCAGTTTGCCCTTTGCGTGTTGGCGTTCGGCCCGCTTTTCGCCGCCGCCTGCGCGCGCGCGATCGCGTCTTGCTTCAAGTGCTTCCAATATTTCGCGCATGGGGCCTCGCTTTATGATGTTCTGAGAGTCTTTTGATATAGGGATGGACGGTCAAAGCAAGACTTGGCTCGGGATATGCGGCAATAAAGCCCGCGCATAGAAATGGCGCGCCCCCGCAAAGAGACGCGCCGCTTTCCTACAAGAAATCAAAGACTACCAGCGGCTTCCGAAGGAGAAGCCGAAGCTGCCGAAGCTGCGGACCCGACGCCGACTGCGCAAACTCGCATAATTTGCCGGGCTTAGACGGGTGGCGCCGCGAATATTGCCGCGCCGGACACTGCACTCATAATGCTGCGAGGTGTAATTATAGCCATCAAACAGCTTGGCTGTGCCCTTGATGATAAAGCGGTTTTTACCGATCTGATCAATATAGGGCGTGCCTTGGAAGCCGGCATCCTTGAAGCCATATTTGTGACCGTCAAGCTCAAGCTGGCAGGCACAGGCATAGGACGCCTCATCGGCAAGGTATTTGGCCTCCTCAAAGGTCTGACCAAAGCCGTTGAGCTTTGGGCCATGGTGACGCGTATCGGCCGTGGCCGTTGGGGCGAGGAGGGCGGACGCAGCCAATGCAACGGCCGCAACTCCAGTTTTCATGATACGATTTATCATTCGATCAGCTTGGTCCGAGGCTACGGAATGCTATCTGAGCGGGTTGATATTTTCGGTTCATCCAGTGATTAACTATTCACTTTATGGGATTATACCATTGATTTTGTGAAATTTTACATATCACAAAGACGTGTTTGGCTTATTCAAAATAGCGCTTATTCCACGCCGATAAATCTCGCGCACCCCGGTTGTTTTCAATCTATAGATGAAGGCTTTCAAAGAAGACGCCAAGCGCCCGCGCCTCCAGACGGGCAGCGGCGCGGGCGGCCTCGGCCTCATCATCTCTCCCCCAACGTTCGGCCTGCCAATCCTCGTCTAAAGTGGCTCTATTAAGCGCGTCAATTGTCTCGATATGACTCTGTTCAGCGGCGATGGCGAGGACGGCAGACCCCAATAGGCCAAGGCCAAAGGCAAGCCCGGTCAGACTCCAGTCATCCATCTGTTCGGCATATTTTTGGGCGGCTTCAAGCGAGGCGGGCGGCTGGGGCGCAGCGAACAGCCCGTCGGGCATTTCGAGCAGGACAATGCCATGGGTCTTGCCAAGCCATTCGCGCACCGGACGCCACTGGGCGATTTGCCGCGCGACAAGATCGGCTGGCGCGGGCGCGAGGAAGCAAACAAGATCGGTTTCGCAATAGCGGACAAGTTCATCCACCAGCCCCTCGCGCTGGGAAGGTGTGCGGTCGATCGCGACATTGGCAAGGCGGGTCAGATGCATGCGCTGGATGTCCACCGTCTCGCCCTGCCCTGCCCATTCGGTTTTGATCGCCTGGGCAAGCGCCTGGCTGGGCGCGGCGAGATCGGCTTTGGCGGGTGTCTTGATCGGGCGACCATCGAGCAAGACGCGCCAAAGATCGCCCGAGGCTTCGACGCTAACGTCTTTATAGAAACGTTTCATGCGGCTAGCTCTCTTTCGTCTCGGGAGAGAGATTGGCAAAAGGCAGTCCGGCAAGCTCCGTGTTCAGACTTTCAAATTCGTGATGGATGCTGTGGGCACCGGCCTTGGCAAGCTCCTCGGATTTCCCGAAACCCCAGCTCACCCCGAGCGTGTGGACGTTTGCCGCCCGCCCCATCAAAATGTCGAAAGTGGCGTCGCCTACCATAACGCTTTGGGACGCCTCTGCGCCGACCGCATCCATCGCCGCTTGCACGAGATAGGGGTTGGGTTTGCCCGGGCCGTCGTCAGCGCTCCATGTCGTGTCGAAGAAATCCGCGAGCCCGGGGTGCATTTCGCAAATCGCATCTATGCCGCGGCGTGCGCGCCCCGTGGCAATGGCTTGCAGCCAGCCCGCGTCGCGTCTTGCGGTGAGCGCCTCAACCGCGCCGTCATAAAGCGGCTCGACAAAATCGGTTTCGGTGCGGCGTTCGACGAAGACCTGTTTATAGGTTTCGACAAGCGCGGGCAGTTGGGCCATGTCAAAGCTCTCGGGCACAAGCTGGGCGCAGGCTTCGGCAAGCCCGAGCCCGACCGTCTTGCGGGTTTGTTCATAGCTGGGCGGGGGCAGATCATGGCGCTCGAAGGCACCCACCATGGCGGTCTGGATCACTTCGCGGCTATCGACCAGCGTGCCGTCCATATCCCAGATGACAAGTTTCAGGCTCATGACACAGACCCTATAGAAATGGCGCTAAAGGATCATTGCCCGCTTCGCTTTCAAGGAAACCGAAGGTCTCGAATGTCTCTTTCATATGCCAAGGCAGGGGGGCGGTGACGGTGATGGGTTTGCTACGCGGGCGGGGGATGATGATGGCGCGGGCGTGAAGGTGCAGGCCGGGCGCGACGCCTTGGGGCACTTCGCGGGCAGTGGCATATTTTTCATCACCGAGGATGGATGTGTCCAGCTCGGACATGTGAAAGCGCAATTGGTGGGTGCGGCCGGTAACAGGTTTGAGCGCGACCCATGCGGCGCGGCGGGCGGCGGTGGAGATGACGGCATAGTCGGAGATGGCGTGCTTTGCAAAGTCGCGGCCTTGCCTCGCGCGATACATCCGTTCACGGTCTTCCATGCCCTCTTCGCCGGTGCCTTTGGCCATCCAGCAACGCACTTGACCCGCCGCCGGATGGGGCACGCGGACAGTGACGGCCCAGTAGATCTTGTCGAGCGTGCGGCCACGGAACAGCTCGCTGAGCTTGGCCGCGGACGCGGGATGACGGGCAATGACGAGCACGCCGGAGGTTGCCTTGTCGAGCCTGTGGACAAGCTTTGGCCTATGATCGCTGTCGCCGCGCAAATAGCCGAGCATGCCATCGACATGTCGATAAGTTCCGGTGCCGCCCTGAACGGCAAAGCCGGGCGGCTTGTTGAGCACGAACATGTCATCGTCTTGGTAGATGACCATATCCTGCATGAATTTCTGGTCGCCGCCGGAAAATTTGCCGCCCGGGAACGCATCCTTGCCCTCGCCTTTGGGCATCGTGTTGGCATGGGGCGGCAAGCGGACCTGCTGGCCGGCGGCAATGCGCGTATTAGATTTTGCACGCGCGCCATCGACGCGGACTTGCCCCGTGCGCAAGAGCTTTTCAAGCTCGCCTTGGGAGACGGTCAGCCGGCGCTTGATCCAGCGGTCGAGCCGCGCGCCCGCCTCTTCATGGGTGACGATTTCTGTACGGACTGTTTTGCCGCTCATGAGAAGACTTTCTGTGCCAGAGCCAGACCGAGGAATAATGCGCCCAGGCCAAGACCAACCGAGAGCGAGACATAGCCCGCCGCCTGGCCGAGCGCGCCCGCGCGCATCATGTCTGCCGCTTCAAGGGAGAAGGCGGAAAATGTGGTAAAACCGCCAAGGACGCCCGTGGCGAGGAAAAGCCGGAGCTGGTCGCCGCCCTCGCCTGTTTTGAGCGCGAACCAGCCAACGAGCAGGCCCATGGCGAGCGAGCCTGTGACATTGACGAAGAATGTCCCAACAGGCCAGCCGCCCGCAAACAGGCGCGCAGCCGCAAGCCCTGCGCCATATCGCAGGCTTGCACCAAGACCGCCGCCGAGGGCTACGAGAAAAAATCCGTTCATGGGCGCTGTTTACGCGCTCGCGGGCGGGACGGCTAGTCCTAAGCGTGTTGCGTGGGCTTTCATCTCATCGGGGAGATCGGC
>CALLUH010000196.1 GCA_938011445.1 uncultured Hyphomonadaceae bacterium | reverse complement strand
GGAGCAGCCTGTGACACCATTATCTCCCGATACCTCTCAAATGCCTTGCTTTCAGTATCCGGATCAAAGTGTGATGCCGCCATCTATAACGAGTGTATGCCCGCAGACATAGGACGCGAGCGGTGACGCAAGAAACAATACACCGCCGGCGATCTCACTCGGCTGACCAAGACGCCGAAACGGGATTGCCTTAAGCGTTCCCTTCAATCTATCCGGGTTCTCCGTCGTAACTTTCGTCAGCTTCGTATCGACGAGGCCTTGGGCAACCCCGTTTACGCGGATGCCATCGCGCGCATAAGCTTGTCCAAGCGTTTTAGTCAAATTGATGGCGCCAGCTTTGGAGGCGGCATAAGCCGGATTTCCGATATTTGCCTGCATGCCTGAAATCGAACTGATAATGATGATCGATCCGCTTGTTTCGCTCAGCAAGGGTCTGAACTTCTCCGAGCAATGGATCAGGCTGTCGATATTGACCGACATCACTTTGTCCCAGCCTTCTCGTTCAAACTCGGCCCTCTTATAAGCGACGATACCCTGGGAAAGGACCAGCACATCCAAACTGGCAAATGGGAGTGAGGCTGCCCCAATCTCACCAGGGTCGCCAACATCAACCTGCGCATAGTGGAGCCCTGACAGGTCCGAGCCTTCAGCATAATCATAATCAGACGCGCTCGCCCTGGTTCCCCAGACGGCGACGCTTGCACCGCGCTCCAGAAACGCCTGCGCGATACCATTGCCGATACCACTGGATCCACCAACAACGAGTATATTCTTGCCACTAAAATCTAATTCAGACACGCACTGATCCTTATTGTATTGTAAGACTATTCCGGCAGATACCAGATGGGTGATCCCCAGGCTCTTTCCTGAATATCCTGCACCGCTTGCGGGAACTCATCACACCGCCCCGCCGCTTCGCATTGAAACTGGCTCCAACGCTTCGTTGGTTGCTCCAATATCCGCGGATACCAAAATGATGGGGCAGATGCATCAAAGTCCGGATCATTCCAGATGACGCAGGCGCTGTTGCCATCCCCCTCTATATCCATCCAGACAAGCTCGCGCGTCTCGATGAGTTCACCATTGCGCACAGAGCCTTTTATGATCTCAATCGTATCAAGCGGCGTCCGGTCAGCCTTCACTTCAATCCTGAAACTTGGTCTTGCGCTCGTTGCAATAAACTCTCCGCCCATGAGAACCTCTGTAGACCCCCCATCGCAGGCTAGTGGCTCCCCAGTGGCGTTCGCTCCGAACTGGACTTCTATTCGGGGGCCGCTGGTGCCATAGGTTTCACGGCGTTTGAGCGCCTCAAATATGCTCTCTCGCGTATTCTCCTCGGCCCACACACCTGTGATCCCGCCAGGATTCCAGAAGTTCGTCGCCATAGCGCGTTCGAAACTGCCAAAGCTGAAAGCAGTCCCCTGAAAGTCTTCCTCGGACACGGCTCCGGGTGTTGCCGTGTGAGAATCGGTAGAAGCAACAATTCCAAGCCTAAGTGGATGATCATGCGCGGAGCCAGCACCATGATCATGCCCTGAGCTATCTTCGGTATAAGCAGCAAGCCCGCGCAGCAGAAGGCTTCGGACATAGGTGGATCGCATCTTCTCCCACTCAGCTTCAGAAAATGCCTCTCTCGCCTTTGGCCGGGAGCGTGACGATAACCAGACTTCAAAGTCACAATCGCCGCTGGCGTCTTCTCCGAACGGTGGCAGGCATTCGCTGTTGCCCTTCTCCTGATGTATTTCGATCAGCCGCTCATAGCGTCCGCGCAATTGCACGAGACGATCCGTATCCGTTTCAATATCAAAGCCAACACCATCCCCCATATTTGTATTGTGAGGAATGGCGATCACATCACACTCCTCCTCCGGCAGACATTGGGCGTCCAACTGCTCGAACAGGTCCGCAAGGTTTGGATATCGTATATAATCCAGCGCCTGGCGGGTGACATTCTCATTCTTGAAAATCAGGTTGCGATGGGAATGACTGTTGCCTGGCGTCGCAGACCACTCATATCCAATCATGGCCGTAAACTCGCAGGGGCGATCGGCAGCGTTCGCGACCTCCTGCATCAGCGACCACTGATCTGCCGCCGCCATGTCGCAGCGCTCAGGGTCTTCGACACAGATCGGACTTTGCGCAGGTGTCTCACCGGCAATTGTCGGGAGCATAAATTCCTGCATCACCTGAATGCCGGTGTCCCTGGAGGCTTTTGCGCGCAGGCTATTACAGAACGGGTGGTCGAGGCGCGTAGGTTCAGAGCAGATGTGCAGCATGTCAAGCCACTCGGCATGATCGGTGACAGCAGCGAAATCTAGTGGCCGATCAAGTTGAACGGTTCGTTCTCCAAGCTCCATCGCTCCACCGGCAGCGAACCGATAAGCCTCAGCCGGACCAGCAAACGTGCCAAACCCATAAGCATCAAGGGAGAGCGCCGTATGCACATGCAGATCGCCCCAAAGCAGTGATTTCCTGCCCGCAGACGCTTGCTCGCACGTCAGCTCGGTTGACGCCGTTTCAGCAGGAGTGACCTCAAATGCATCCACATTTGCAGAGTCGGACCCGCACGCGGCCAATACCCCAAATGCCAGTGGAACCATCATAATTAGAATACGCCGCATCCACTCTCCTCCCGTCGCCACTGTCAGTGTTAGTAACGACGCCTTCAAAGCTCCAAAGCGCCCAGCAGCTATTCAATCCAATTTTTTTGTACTATTGTCATACAATTATAGTGGTGACTATCAAAGATGTTGAAGAGATTGTCCAGCCTCGTCTTACTGCGCACCGCCCCATTCGGCAAAATAGGTGTGAATTCCTTTGCTGGCGAGACAAGGAAGATCTATGAAACCCGCTGAGCCACGCCCAATACCGCTGACGGGCTTTGCCTCACCGGCCTTCGCCATCGGCGCGCTGACCTTGCCTTTGTCAGTTATTCTGCCACCTCTCTATGCTGAACTTGGGCTCAGCCTCACAGTCGTTGGCACGATCTTCATGCTGACGCGCTTTTTTGACGGTTTCACCGACCCCGTTTTCGGCATTCTGGGGGATCGTATCAACACCAGATGGGGACGTCGCCGACCGGCTATCGTGGCCTCGGTCCCCTTGATCTTGATCGGCGTTTATCTGGTCTTCTTTCCGTCACAACCGGTATCTGAATCCCGATTACTCATCTCGATGCTGATCCTCTATGTCGGCTGGACAATGTACACTTTGGCGCATACCGCCTGGGCAAGCGAACTGTCCGAGGATTATGACGGACGCTCCCGGGTGATGAGTTACCTTCAATATTTCGGACTGACGGGCATGGTGATTGTCCTTCTTATTCCGGTCCTTGTGGATATGGTCACGCCAAATGCGACGATGTTGCAGCGGGCAGAACCCATGGGGTGGATGATCCTGATCACGCTGCCGCTATTCACCGCCATCGCGCTGATTTCGGTCAAGGAAAAACCGCCGGTTTCCGTTCAGCAGCCAGCATGGCATGAGGCCTGGCGTATCTTCAAGGATAGCGCGGCACTGCGCAGATTGCTGGTCGCAGATTTGTTGTCAGGGTTCCAGGCAGGCGTGAACGGCGCTGTGCACTTCTTCTTTGTGATCCATGTTCTGTTGCTTCCGAAATCCGCGTCACTTTTTATCGTCGTGATCTTTCTCGCCGGACTGTTTTGCGTTCCAGTGTTCCTGCGGCTGAGTTACAAATTGAGTAAACACCAAGCCCTTTGCATCGGCGCATTGATTCAATTACTCGCAACCTCGCTCCTACTTGTCATTCCAGAGAGTTCCTTCGTTTTGGCACTGGTAGTTTATGCCCTGATCGGGGCGAATTTTGGTGCCTCGACATTCTTGATGCGCTCGATGATGGCCGATATTGTCGAAGAGGACACGGTGCGTACGGGCGCAAAACGAAGTGCACTTTTCTATTCCATCCTGACCCTGACCCCAAAACTTGGGGCAGCTCTCGCCGTCGGCATCGTTTATCCGATGTTACAATGGGTGGGCTTCGACCCGAAAGCGCTAAATTCTGCTGAGGTCCTTCAGAACGTCAGATATGTTGTTGCACTCGCACCCATGGCCGCCGCTATAGGGATAATGTGGGCCCTTTGGAATTATCCAATTGGCCGGGACGCGCAGCTGTCGGCGAAACCCGAAACTGACGCCCACTAAGCGCAGCAAAGGTCTGCCACGCGCTAGCGTTCGGCGAACCCTTCGAGCGGTCGGACGGACCAGAGCTTTTTCCTATTCTGCAGCGATGGTTTGAACCGGCGCTTCCCGGGACCCACGCACAAGTCGCCCCGGAAGGCGCCCTGTCGGTTGCCCATCATGATATGTGACCTCGCCAGCAACAATGGTCCATGTATAGCCTGTGGCGCGTTGCATTAAACGGCGTCCGCCTGCCGGAAGGTCGTGGAGGATGTGAGGCGCGTGAAGCGTGAGCTTGTCATAATCGATGACGTTAATATCGGCGCGATAACCCGGCGCGAGAATGCCGCGATCATGCAGGCCGGCCCAGCTTGCGGTATCATGTGTCTGACGCTTTACGATAAACTCCAGAGGCAGCTTTGGGCCGCGCGTTCGGTCGCGTGTCCAATGGGTGAGCATGGTGGTCGGGAACGATCCATCGCAAATCATGCCGACATGTGCGCCGCCATCTGACAGGCCGGGCAGCGTCGCAGTGCTCATCAGCATGTCATAGGACGGGTCAAGCGTGCCTTGCGCGTAGTTCAGGAAAGGCAGGTAAAGCTGGCCGCGTCCCTCATTGGCAAGCATGATGTCGAGTGCAACTTGTTCAGGGGTCGTGCCGTTTGCCTTCGCGATGGCAGCTACGGTCTTGTCGGCTGTCGGCTCATAGTCAGGCGGGTCGCCAAGTGTGAACATTTTCCCGAAACTGCGCAGAATGGATTTGACGAAAGGATTGTCAGCATCCGGCGTATCGGCGAGCAGACGGCCCCGAAAATCCGGGTCGCGCAAAGCGGCTAGACGGGCTTCAAACGTTTCGCCCGCTATGGCCTGGTAGACGGGGTGTCCGGAGAACGGGTTCAGCGTAAGCTCAAGCCCGAGCAGCACACCTACCGGACGCGGTCCGACCTGCGCGCGCATTGGCAGTCCATCGGCTGCAGCCTGTTCTATCGCCCCCAGTAAAGCGCGCCAGCCTTCCGGGGCAACATCCGCCTGCGCGAGGGATACAGACAGCGGGCGCCCGGATGCCTCAACAATCTGGCGAAGCATCGCCGCTTCCTTTTGAGGGTCATTAAAGTCAGACACAAATTGCAAAACACCGCTACCAGCATCCGCCAGCCCCATGGCAATACCAGCGAGTTCTTCATGCGAGGCGGTCAGCGTTGGCGTTGGCTCGCCATCAGAGGTGCGGTGGTTGAGTGTACGTGATGTCGAAAAACCAAGCGCGCCAGCCTCAATCGCCGCCTTGGCGAGACGGCGCATTTCAGCGATGTCTTCAGGCGAGGCATCTTCGCGATTGGCCCCGCGATCGCCCATGACGTAGACGCGAAGCGCTGCGTGCGGAAGCTGTGCGGCGAGGTCGATATCAAATTGGCGTTCCGAAAGCTGTTCCAGATACTCCGGAAAGCTTTCCCAATCCCACGGCAAGCCTTCGGCCAAAACCGGAAACGGGATGTCCTCAACCCCTTCCATCAGCCGGATGAGGCGATCATGATCCTCTGGTCTGCAAGGCGCAAAACCAACCCCACAATTGCCCATCACAGCGGTTGTCACACCATGCAGAGAAGACGGATCCAAGGCGCTCCCCCAAGTCGCCTGGCCATCATAATGGGTATGAATATCGACGAAACCGGGCGTAACGATTTGCCCTTTGGCATCAAGCTCCTCGCGGCCCTTACCGCTCACCGACCCGACAATTGTTATGTAACCCGCATCAATGGCAACATCGCATTCGCGCCCGAGCGCACCGGTGCCGTCAACCACAAACCCATTTCGGATCACCAAATCATGCGTTGCCATATGCGCCTCCAGCGCTTGCCATGTTGTTTTAGATATCATGTTTTCGCAGCGGCAAGCATAGGGCGGATAGATACCTGTCACCCATGCGACACAGCAATAAACTTCCGGGGCAATTATTAGCATGGTTAATTGACGTTAATTGCATCATTGTCATACAATGAGTCAAGAAAACAGAGGACCGTACGAAACGGCTTATCGGGAGGAAATTATGAGCCAGTCCAAAACAACCTATACGCGCCTGTTAGCGGGGGTTTCAATTGCAGCACTCGTTATGACGCCAGCCTTTGCGCAAGACGCTGGCGACGCTGAAAGCGAAGACAGTGCCCGCAGGCTGGATCCGATCACGGTCACAGCGACCAAGCGCGAAACCTCGCTCGAAGACACAGCCGCGTCCATATCTGTCATTACTGGCGACTCAATTGATGATCGCAGCATTGTCGCAATCACCGAGCTCTTCGATGTTATCCCAGGTGTCACTTTCAGTGAGCCGCCAGGAGGCGTGCCGTCGCCTACAATCCGAGGGATCGGCACCAGTACTGCCAATCAGGCTTTCGAGCAATCAGTCGGCTTGTTCCAGGACGGTGTCTATAAACCCCGATCCTCGCAATATACGAGTGCACTTTTTGACGTGGAGCGCGTTGAAGTTGTTCGCGGCGGCCAGGGCGTGATATTCGGCAAGAATACGAGTGTCGGCGCCATCAGCGTCGTGTCGCGCAAACCCGGTGATGTCTTTGCTGGCCAAGTCAACGCGTCTTATGAACCTGTATTTGACAGCTTCAGCGCTGGCGCAACTGTGGACATTCCGGTAAGCGACGAGCTGAAATTTCGCTTCGGCGGTGAATTTACACGCGCGGGTGGGTTTATCGACAATCTGACAACCGGTGAGGATGATCAAGAAAGAGATGACTGGATCATTCGCGGGACAGGCGTATATGATCCTGCCGGTCCTTTTTCCGCCACTCTGATGGCACAATACTCAGAACAAGACTCCGAAGGCAATAATTTCCAGAGCGTTTCCTTGTTCGATGATCCGATGTCGCAGGCGATTGCGGGCATATTCGGTTTCCCGGAGCCCGTTCCATTCGAGCGAACCGGAGGTGGACAGGTTGCCTTTGCTGACGGGACATTTTCACCGCCAGAAGGCAATAATACGGAAAGCTTCGATATCGCACTGACGCTCGGATATGATCTGGGGTCTAAGGGACAGATCACCTCGATCACTTCCTACTCCGAATTTGATTTTTTGAACGTTACCGATGCGTTTGGAATCGCCCAGACAACACCGTCACCGCCTTTCCCACCGCTCGTGACTCTCAGCCAAGTCTTTGACGAGGACTTCTGGCAAGTTACGCAAGAATTTCGCCACAATTACGAGAGCGACAGGTTTCGCCTGACGAGCGGCGTGTTTTTTCAGTTCCAGGAATTTGATTTCAACGCGACTCTTCCAATTACAAATCTACTTATTCCTAATCTACCGGGCCCGCTTGCTGGTGGTAATGCAACGGGAACGACCCAAGATGCCTTTGAACAGGAGTTGTGGTCAGGATCCGTGTTTGCTCAAGTCGGGTATGATCTTACCGAGCGCCTGTCTGTTGAAGCCGGTATTCGAGTGGGCCGCGAAGAAAAGGACGGGATCTTGTCTGATGGCAACGTCATTAACCTTCTCGGATTTCAACCCCCCAATTTCGGGGCCGGCGCACCACCCACTTTCGCAACGGATCCGGGGATAACAATCCTGCCGTTCATTGTGACGCCTTCCTTGCAGGAAGATGAAATCAACGACACGACTGTCGATGGCAGCATCACGCTCAGCTATGATCTAACAGCGATATTCTGGTGTTCCTGTCCGCGTCACAGGGGACAAAAAGTGGCGGCTTTACCAATAGTGCGACGATCAATGTGCCGTTCACCTTCGAGGAGGAAGTTGCGCGCGCCATAGAGCTCGGGATTAAGGGCGGCTTCGCAAATGGAGCCGGCTATTTCTCACTAACGGGTTTCTATACGGATATCGAAGACTTCCAGGACTCAGTCTTTAACTCCATGGGCGGGATGTTCGGTACTGGGGCATTCGAAACTCAGTCCTTTGACGCAGAGAATATTGGTCTGGAAGCTGAAGCGCGGTATAAACTGACAGATGACCTGGTCATTGGCGGAAGCATTGCTCTACTGGACGCAGAGGCGAGCGAGACAGGAGGAAGGCTAGCTCGAGCGCCAACATTCACTAGTGCATGGACCGTAGATTATGATCGGGATATTTCAAATCGTTTGGCTCTGCAGCTCGGCGGTCTACTGGTTACGAATAGTGGTCAACTCCACCGCCAAACGCCAATCGGAGCCGCGCCGTTACCGATAAACGATCCCATTGAGTCAGGGGCATACCAGCTTCTCGATCTTTATGCTGGCTTCCGGTTGCGCGATAGCGGTGTCCAGTTCCGCGCTGAGGTCAAGAATGTGACCGACGAGGCTTTCGTCACCTTTGCCTTCCCGCAGGTCGTCACGAGTGCGGGGGCTGAACGGTGCGTTTAACCGCCCACGCACTGTTACGCTTGGGGTTACAATTCCTTTCGGCGGATAGGTATGTACTGATTATTGAGCAGGCTCGAGAGATATGCATCTCATGAGCCTGCTCACTAAGTCTGCGGTGCAACGGCAGCATCGGTTGTCGTATCTATCGGTGGCTCACGATCAAAACATTGGTGCAGTATAATGCGAGCGAGGACGGCTGAGCAGAGACGCACGATTGTCGCTCATTGGGGTAGATGCTATGCCTAAGCGCAAAACAAGGGGCAGAGCTGATGGATCATATTAAGTTCGTAATTCTTAGCATCGCTTTGTCGCTTGCTGCATGCGGCGCGCCTTCGGCGCATGATGAGAATGGAGTGTCTGAAGTGACCGAGGAAACATCTGAACGGCCTAATTCATCAGATGACAATCCATTCGCTCCAAGCCAGATTGACTATCCAGCCGCTGATCCGCTGCTTGGTTTTATTGATGCGCGCAACATGCAATCCCTGAGCGGTGAATGGAACCTGATCGTCGACCCAATGGGTGTAGGAGACCCCGGCAGCCTGTTTGGCGGCTTTACTCAAAATCGCCAGCCCAGCACGGACATGGACCTCATCGAATATAATTATGAAACATCGCCAACCGTGCGCGTCCCTGGTGATTTCAACACACAGGATGAGCGGCTGTTTTTTTATCAGGGGCGAGTTTGGTATTTCACGACATTTGAAGCAACGCCAGCAGACAACACACGGCTGCATCTCTGGTTCGGAGGGGCCAATTTCAAGACGACGGTTTTTCTAAACGGCAAGGGTATTGGCGAGCATGATGGCGGGTATGTTCCATTCTCTTTTGATATTACAGATACATCTGTGTCCGGAACGAACACGCTCATTGTTCGGGTCGACAATCGCCTGACCGAGGGCTCGGTTCCAACCACGCGCACAGATTGGTGGCCGTATGGCGGGCTGGTGCGCGATGTCGCATTGGTCGAGACACCGGCGGGGTTCATACGAAACGCAAAAATCGCCTTAAAAGACCGAGACGCTGGCTTGATTGAAGCCATTGTCGAGACTGCGAATATACAAGCAGGTGAAGAGGTCGCGCTCAGCTTACCTGAGCTCAGCATTAGAGAGACCGCCCAAACGGATGCCAATGGGCAGGCCACATTCGCATTTAACGCAGAGCCGGACCTCTGGAGCCCTGCCTCCCCTCAACTTTATGATGTCACCTTCTCTGCAGGCGAGGATCGTATCAGCGACCGTGTCGGCTTTCGCACCATTGAGACGCGCGGACAGGAGTTACTGCTGAACGGCACGCCGCTCAAACTCAAGGGCATCTCAACACATGAAGAGGCCATCGCGCGCGATGGTGTCGCCTATTCAGAGACGGATGTGCGCGGACTGCTCGCCGAAGCAAAAGCGCTTAATGCGAATTTCGTACGCGCCGCGCATTATCCTTATTCACGCCACATGGCCAAAGCCGCAGATGAGATGGGTCTCCTGCTTTGGGAAGAGATACCCGTCTATTGGAACATCGACTGGGACAATGACGCGACGCTTGCCTCCGCGCGAAACCTCATGGATCGCCTCGTCCGGCGCGACTGGAACCGTGCAAGCGTCATCGTCTGGTCAGTTGCCAATGAAACCCCTCATTCTGAAGCGAGGCTTGCTTTTCTGAACCAACTCGTAAGCGACGTGCGGGCTATGGATGAGACACGCCTTGTCAGCGCCGCCCTGTTTGGCAATCCCCGCGATGAACTCAGAGAAGTTGCGCTCTATATCGCCGCCAGAGGTTTAGCGCGGTCTGATACGCCGGAAAGCGCACGGGCCGTCTTCTCAGCCATTGTTGCGCAAGCTGGTGATCATGCGCCCCAGCCAGATGATCTGCTCACGCTGACAATAACCGATCCGCTCGGCGAAATTCTCGACGTGGTTGGCTATAACGAATATTTCGGCTGGTACTATTCGGCGCTATTCGCTCAGCAAATGGGCGTTGGCGAAGATGTGTTGCGCCCGATCATGCTGGACTTAATGGCGAATATTCGCATCAGCGCCAGTGTCGATAAGCCGCTTATTATTTCCGAATTTGGTGCCGGTGCGAAACACGGACATCCGGGCAGCGGCGTCTGGAGCGAAGCCTATCAGGCACAGGTCTATGAAGCGCAAATCGAGATGCTGCGGAACAGCCCTCAAGTGCAAGGCATGACACCCTGGATCTTAAAAGACTTCCGCGCCATGCTGCGAACACTTCCAGGCGTTCAGAACTACAGAAATCGCAAAGGCCTCATCGACGAAAACGGCAATCGAAAACAGGCTTTTGATGTCCTTCAAGAATTCTATTCTGAAGAATGGTAGCCATTTCAGATCTGTCTTGGCTTGCCGCATGCATGCTGGTCACTTCACTGTCAGCATGCGCACCATCGGAGACATCAGCGACCAACACGCCCGACACATGCGGTCTATCGCCTGGGCAGATCGGGGCCTTTGTCGCAATCCCGCCGGGTAATTTCATCAAAGGCACATCGCCGCTTTATCCTGAGGAGTCCCCTTCTCTTCGTCTGCAAGTAGACGGTTTTCTAATCCAAAGCCATGAAGTTACAAATGCGCAGTTCGCAGCCTTTATTGAAGCCACAGCTTATCTGACAGACGCTGAGCGCGGTGTTCTGGAGGGGCGTGAAGGCGCAGGATCTTCGGTCTTCATCCAGGCCGATGAGCAAACTGGAACTTCCTCCGAATGGACACTGATGGCGGATGCAAATTGGAAGACCCCGGAAGGCGCAGGCAGCGCGATCACGGGCCACGAGAACGATCCGGTCGTGCATGTGTCAAAACGCGACGCAGATGCCTATGCCCATTGGGCAGGCGGGCGCCTACCGAGCGAGGTAGAATGGGAGTATGTCGCGAGCCTCGGCTTACCCGATCCAAGAGACCAATCCTCAGGCGCGTATGGAGATGACGACCCCCGTGCCAATACGTGGCAAGGTATATTCCCAATCGCAAATCTTGAGACTGATGGTTTCAAAGGTGCCGCGCCCATTGGATGCTTCAAAGCAGACCGTCTCGGCCTCTATGACATGATCGGCAATGTCTGGGAGTGGACTGATACACCGTTCGGCGAAAACACCCACACGATGAAAGGCGGATCATTCCTTTGCGCAGACAATTTCTGTCGTCGCTACCGCCCTGCCGCCCGCCACCCGCAAGATACCGACTTTTCGTCCAATCATATTGGATTTCGCATCGTCAAAGATAACCCTTAGACCGCCTATGACAGTCTTGTTACTTGCCTGACCCAAACGGATAAAAATGGGCGGACCGCAGTCACATTTAGCGCGGCGCACGGGCTACTTTCCTTGCCTCTCCGTGATATCTTGTGCTTGCTCTGCTGCGATGCTGGCCAGCATTTCTGCATGTTTTGCGCGGTCGATTGGATAAAACCAGATCACACCAGCGACAAGAAATGAGCACAGCGCCGGAAAGCCGAAAGCGCCCGCGCGCAGGCCATTCAGGGAGATTTCTGTTTGCATCGCATCCGGCATGTACCCAACATTGCTGAGCCAGAAACCTAAAAGCCCAACACCTAGCGCAACACCAGATTTCTGTGAAAATGTGCTGAGGCTGAACGCCATGCCTTCATCCCGCACGCCGCTTTTCCATTGGCCATATTCCACCGTGTCTGGCACCATCGACCAGAAGATGACGGCGAAGGCGCCCAGGCAAACACCCATAGCGAAGAAGGCCGGCGCAATCTGGCTGGCATCACTCGGGGCGAAAAAATAAAGCCCTGTTTGCACGCCTCCCAAGAGCACGCTACCAAGCATCCATGCGGCCCGCTTTGATGTGAGCCCGGCCAGCCAAACCCAAAAGGGAATGGAGAGAACAGCGCCTAGGGCTTGCAAACCCAGCAAAGCACCCGTCTGCGCCTCTGCACCAAGATTATACTTGATGAAATAGACAACGCTTTTACCACCAATGGAGTTACCCATTGAGCCAAGCGCAACGGCGCCGAACACAATCCACAGCG
Source organism: uncultured Hyphomonadaceae bacterium (assembly GCA_938011445.1). Taxonomy (GTDB): domain Bacteria; phylum Pseudomonadota; class Alphaproteobacteria; order Caulobacterales; family Hyphomonadaceae; genus CALLCD01. The sequence continues at coordinate 4,632 of CALLUH010000196.1, read as the reverse complement.
CCTGGTTTGAGAGGACAAACCGTAAAGAGTCCGCAAGGGTGACGCGCGCGCGAGCGCTATATGCGGCGGTGTCTTCCTTGGTGGAAAGGAACACGACCACCATAAGGACTGTGGCGACACAGGCAAACAACACGCCGACCATAACCCAGCCCTGCTTGAGATCACCCTCCCCAAACTGGGCGGCAAGGCTGGGCATTAAAGCTGTCGCGAAAAGCGCCCCCGCCACAGCCCCGAACATGCGCGCGCCAGCAAGACGTGTACGTGTGTCGGAATCTTGAGTAAGGACGGCAGACAGCGAACTGTAGGGGATGCTGACGAGTGTAAACATTGTGCGAAACACGAGATGGGCAATAGCGCTGGAGAGGACGACAGCGGCGGGGAAAAAAACTGGAGCAGCAAACATCATCACAAAACTGATGCCCATGAGCGGCGCGCCGAAGAGGATATAGGGACGAAACTTGCCCCATTTGGTTTGCGTGCGTGTGGCGATCATGCCCATAATCGGATCTGTGATTGCATCCCAGAATATTGAGATACCGAAGATTAAGCCTGCCGTTAGCGGATCAATGCCCAAAACATCTGTGTAATAATAGAGGAGGTAAATGCTGAGCCCGGTCCAATAGAGATTGAATCCCAAATCGCCAATGCCATAGCCAGCCATGGTGCGTGCGCCCAGTTTTTGCTCTGTCTTTGTTTGCACTTCCATATCCCTGCATCTTCTCCGATAGACTGCGCGCAAACGCTGGCATTTGTCGAGTAGAATTCCAAGGCGTTATCGGTGGTCGCAAGCTGCGCTGGTAATGTTCGCGCCGGGTGACTGACGAAACAATTGGCTAAGCTGGTGTTGTTTCAAAGCCTTGATAATCATCGGCGGCGATCGCGTCGCACAGATAGCGATAGACATCCACTCCGCCGACATACGCCATGAAGGTGCGCGGTTTGCCCGGCACATTTGCACCAATATACCATGAGTTCGCCTGCGGAAACAGAGTCAGATTCGCGGACTGCTCATTGTGGACCGCCCATTCGGTCTCGGCCTTTTCTGTCGGCGCTATGGTCGCGTGATTATTTTCTCGCATCCAGGCAATGCAATCGCTGATCCAATCAACATGTTGCTCAATCGAGACCATCATATTGCTAAGAACCGACGGACTAGACGGCCCCGTAATGGTGAAGAGGTTTGGAAAGCCGGCCACGCACAGACCGAGATAGGTGTGCGGACCATCTGCCCATTTATCTCTTAGCGCAATGCCTGCTTCGCCGCGAATATCGATCCGGTTCAGCGCTCCGGTCATGGCGTCAAACCCGGTTGCAAAGACAATGGCATCATAATCATCTGCCGCGTCACTGGTGCTAACGCCGGATGGTGTAATGCTTGTGATGGGTGTCTTGTGCAAATCGACAAGTCGGACATTGTCCCGGTTGTAGGTTTCATAATAATTCGTATCAAGGCACGGGCGCTTGGTGCCGAATGGATAAGTCTTGGGCACCAGAACTTCGGCAAGCTCAGGATCATTCACGCGGGCGCGGATTTTATCGCGGACAAATTCTGACACTAGATCACTGGAGCCCTGATCGGTGAGAACATCCAAATAGGACGTTGTGAGCGCAGTCAGAAGTCCGGCCTCCCATGCAGCCTCCAGCCGAACCTGGCGTTCATTGTCACCCTCCATTGCGGCTGGCATCAAATTGCGCGGCGGATTGGGAATACCTGACAAATGACTGCGCTGAGCGTCCCGATAGTCGCGATAGGTGTCCTTCATATGCCTTACTTCATCACCCTCAAGCGGGCGGTTGAAGGCGGGCATAGAGTAGGCGGGCGTGCGTTGATACACGGTCAGCGTATCAGCCTGTTCAGCGATCAAGGGAATCGCCTGAATCCCTGACGATCCCGTGCCAATCACGGCAACTTTCTTGCCTGTGAAATCAACACCCTCATGCGGCCAAAGGCCCGTGACATAGGTCTCGCCCGCGAATGTGTCTTTACCCGGAATGTCCGGTGTTTTCACCGCCGAGAGGCACCCTGTCGCCATAATCAGATATTGGGCTGAAATCACTTCTCCCGTGTCGGTGTGCACGATCCAACGCGAAACGTCTTCATCGTAGAGCGCCTGTGTCACGCGTGTCTCGAATGTAATATCGCGGCGCAGATCAAATCTATCAGCGACATGTTGAGCGTATTTCAGGATTTCAGGCTGGGGAGAATATTTCTCCGTCCACGTCCATTCCTGTTCCAATTCTTCGTCGAAGGAGAAAGAGTAAGCCATGCTTTCGATATCGACGCGGGCGCCCGGATAACGGTTCCAATACCAAGTGCCACCAACATCATCGGCTGCCTCAATCACCTGCGCAGACAGCCCCAGCTGCCTCAATTTGTGAAGCTGATAGAGACCAGAAAACCCAGCGCCAACGATGACAGCATCAACCTGGCTGCTTTGCGCCAAATGGCGATCAATCTGCTGTCCGACATATTCCAGCGCGGTCGCCGCAGCGGGCAGCACGCCGGGCATGGCAAAGAAATTATGCATCTGCCGCTCGAAGCGTTTGATCGTAACCGGCACGCCGGCAGCGCGTAAGGCCTCGCCATACGCCTCAGCTTCATCGCGCAACACATCAAACTCAGCCGTCACAACAAGTGCGGGCGGCAAGCCAGACAAATCCTTCGCGCGCGCGGGCGAGGCATCCGGATTTAGCCGGTCTTCCTTCTTTGGCGCGTAATGGTCCCAGAACCACGCCATTAGCGGCGTATTCAGCAGCAACTGATTATCAGGGTCGGCGTAACCTGGTGTCTCCATTGCAGCATCCGTGACCGGATAGACGAGCAACTGTAGAGAAATGTCCGGACCGCTTTCAGCTTTGGCTCGCTGCGCAACAATTGCAGCCAAATTGCCGCCGGCGCTGTCACCAGCAACGATGATCGGCACGCGTTTTCCAGCAACTGTCTCAATATTCGCATCAACCCATTTCAAAGCCTCCCATGCATCATTGGGAGCCGCCGGGTAGCGATGCTCAGGCGCTTTGCGATAATCGACCATAACCACCGCAGCGCCCGCTCGCCCGGCGAGTTGACGCCCAAGCGTGTCGTACTCATCAATATTGCCGAGCACCCATCCGCCGCCATGATAGTACACAAGCGCTGCGCGTGGCGTGTTGGTCGGCGAGAGAATCCGCACGCGAAATGTATCGCCATCTGCGCTCGTAATGGTTTCATCTCGAACAGAGGCCATGTCTGGGCCAGGCGGAAAGGACGAGGATATCAGGCCGCCAGCCATGCGCGCCTGATCAGGTGACATTTCATGAAACCCCGGCCCGCCCATCGCCGCTAATTGTGCCAGAAAAGCTGTGCTCGCTAGATCTAGTTTCATGTCAAAGATTCCTCATTTCCGTATTAATGCCTGCCCCGAAAGTTCTATTCATTGCGGATCTCCATAATATTTAGCTGACATTCATCATGATCTTGATCACGCTTTCTTCGCGTGCATCGAATATCCGATAAGCCTCCGCACCGTCGGCAAGATCCATCTCGTGCGAAAACAAACCCGCGGCTTTGAGCCGGCCCGTTTGTAGCAGCGGGATCAACGGCTTCCATAGGTCTGGGACAGGCGCAACGCCTGCCTTCACCGTAAGCCCCTTGTAGAGAATGTGACCCAGCGGCAGTGCCACACCAGGCTGTGGCAGTCCGATGAATGACAATGCTCCCCCCATCCGCACCAGTGGCAAAGTTGAGGCTACAGCTGAACTCGCGCCTGATGCTTCAAAGACGCAGTTCACGCCGCCTTTGGTGGCTGCGAGGATTGCGCCAATCGCTTCGGTACCAGGCGCGAATGCAACGGCGCCAAGCTTTTCTGCATGCACACGGCGCGCAGCAATTGGATCAATTGCAAAGACTTGCGACGCGCCGCGCAAAAAGGCGAGTTCAATGCCAAGCAACCCAATCGGGCCAAGTCCGACAACCGCCAAAGACTGACCGGGCTCTAAGCCGGTATTGTTTATGCCGAACGAAGCAGTGGCCAAGGCATCGGTGAGTAAAACGGCCTGTTCGTCGCTGACCCCATCTGGAATCCGCATCAGGGTTTTGTCTGCATTGGGAATTTGCACGAACTCTGCCTGCCCGCCATTCATCTCATGGCTTAATCCGAAAGCGGTTGACTTACGGCATTTCCCGGGCTGACCGGTTAGGCAAAGTGTGCATGTCCCGCAGCCTGTGCCCCCGGCGGCCAAGACCTTGTCGCCGACCTTCAGATCATGCACGTCTGGCCCGATCTCGACGACCTCCCCAATGAATTCGTGACCCACACAAAACTTGTGTTGATCCTCATCATAATTGGTCGTGCCGATTTGATCGCCGTGATAAATGTGAAGATCCGATCCACAAATGCTGCATTTTTCGACCTGCATAATCACCGCATTGTCGACAGTGCGTTCGGGATCCTTGAAATCCTCAAAACGAATATCGCGCGGGCCATTGAATACGAGAGCTTTCATTGCGTTTCTCCAGCAATTATCATCGGTAGTTTTCTACACTTATTCGATCGAAACGGCCTTTATCCAAGCGGGGCGTTCCTGCAATCTCTCAAAATAAGCTTGCACCCGGCTTGGCAGGGCCAATCCGCAAAGCACGTTTGCCAGAAA
>CALLUH010000195.1 GCA_938011445.1 uncultured Hyphomonadaceae bacterium | reverse complement strand
CATGTGCCCATGCTCGCCAATCCGGTGTTCGCCGATTATATGGAAGCCTATGGCAAAGGCGGCTTACGCTCGCTCGAATGGGACGCGCTGAAAAATCTGGCCGCACTTTACTGGTATACGGTCGAGTTTGGCCTGATCCAGACAGATGACGGCATGCGGATTTATGGTGCGGGGATTGTCTCGTCAAAATCCGAAAGCATATTTGCCCTGGAAGATCCCTCCCCCAACCGGATCGGCTTCGATCTTGAGCGCGTGATGACAACCGATTACCGGATTGACGATTTCCAGCAGAGCTATTTTGCGATCACCAGCTATAATCAACTATTCGATGCCACTGTAGAAACCGATTTCGCGCCGCTTTATGACAGAATGCAGGGGCGGTATCACCACACTCCAGAAGACGTGCTCAAGACCGACACGCTTATCCACAAGGGCAGCCAGCGCTATGCCGAGGCGGGCGGGCGCAACGCTCGATAGCGCTTAGGGTCTAAGCTTGCCGCGATTGAGGTCTTCGCTAATGCGGATCTGGCTTGGTGTCTCGCTCAGGCGTTGACGATAGACCTGAACGTTTTCAAGCACACGCTGGACATAATTGCGCGTTTCGGAAAATGGAATAAATTCAACCCAGTCCACCGGATCGACCTCACCCTTACGCGGATCACCATAATCAACAACCCAGCGCGCCGGACGGCTGGCACCGGCATTATAGGCCGCAGCCGTCATGACATAGGAGCCATTGAACCGGTCGAGCAAATCATCGAGATGCGCAGCGCCGAGGGTCATGTTATAGCCCGGATCATCGGTCAGCCATGAGCGCCGATAGGGCAATCCTTCGCGCCGCGCCTGCTCACGCGCCGTCGCTGGCAGCATTTGCATCAGTCCGCGTGCATTGGCATGGGAGATGGCGCGCGGGTTCAGCTCGCTTTCTTGTCTCGACAAGGCCAGAACGAGCGCGTTTTCGACCTGCACTTCGCGCTGTAAGGGGTAATTGACGATCGGATAAGCTGCCTCCGGTGCGATAATCCCGCGCCCAAGCCCCGCCTTGCCGCCGCGCACGCCGACATCGGGACTGTGATATTGATTGGCAATTTCCGCAAGCAACAATTGTTCCGTTGGTGTCTCCAGCCGGTCGTCAATATGGTATGAGAAACGACGAAACAGCCCCCGCTCACCGGTCTCGCCCAAAAGCCGCATCGCCTTGATCAGGCGCCGTTCGCCAAAGGCGTCGCGCTCCGCCTCGGTCGGTTGCCGCGTGCTGGGCAGCACAAGATCTGTCTGCCGGACACGTTCGGCGGCCAACTGGCCATAATAGGTGTAATTATGGACCGCAGCGGCCGCAAAGGCCGCGTCGGCACGTTCGCGTTCGCCCATCGCTTCAAGTGCGCGGCCATGCCAATAGTCTGCGCGCGCCAGACTGATCGGCGTTGAAACTCCCTCGCGCAGAGCAACAAAATGGGCTGCCGCCCGTTCAGGCTCGTTCAAGTGCCGTAAAGCAATCCAACCTGCGGTCCACTCTGCTTCAGCAAAATCAGCCCCCTCATTCAAGCCATGTGGCGCTGAGAGCTGATAGGCAGTTCGGTATTGGCCTTTTTTGAACGCGGCTCGGACAGCGATATTCCGCTCGTCCCAGAGATTGTCCCGTCCCGCCAGCGGCACATCCGCACCATCTATATCGACGAGAAGGCTGGTCGCGCCGTCCTGATTGCGCGCTCTGCGACGGCGCCAGCGTGCCCGGTCATATAGTAAGCCCGGATCCTGTTTCAGCGCGGCGGGCACCGCGGCCACTTTGCGGTCTACCCCTGATCCACGCGCAGCGAGCGCAATCCGCGCAGCCAACAAGGCCCGCTGACCAGATGAAAGCTTCGAGCGCAGGCGATTGGCTGCGGTCCGCTGACCCGTCCAGAGCAGGAAATTGACGCGGGCAAAATGGTCATCCCGCGTAAGATTTCCGCCAAATCTGGCCAAGAGATCACGTTCGGTCGCGCGGTTAAGAGAATGGTTGCGCCACGCATCGCGGATAACGCCCATCGCCGTGTCACCGAGCCCGGTTTGACGCAATGAGGTGGCATAATTTGCCTTGCCATCGCCAGATACCGGCCCGCCCAGCGCATCAAACCAGACGATACGATCAGAATGAGACAGAGCGCTGAGCGCAATTGCATTCTCGGCACTTCGGCGGATGGCATCATAGCGCGGCCAGTCGGCCAAACGGTTTACCGCAAGGTTCAGCGTGTCAAAATCCACATTCGGGCTGCCGGCAATTCCAAGGTGCCAGAGGATCAAATCCTTCACCGCTTCGTCACGCGCCTGATTGTGAAGCCTTTTGAGCTGGCTCCAGTCGCGTCGCTCGGACGCACGGATGGCCGCGCGCAGGGTTTCAGCGTCCTGTGTGGAGACGATGTTTGACGCATAACTGACCGGCGGCTTGAGGCTCGGCACAGAAGGCGTGTTTGCGTGGGCTGTAGCGGTCAGTAGCAAAACGCCCAGGCCCATAATTTTTGTTCTCAACATATGCCGTACCTTGGTTTTCTGACTGGCTCGTGCCACACAGGCCCACACTGCCAAAAATGGCTTAACCGTAAATGACCGAACGAGATTTGACGCATGTTTCACGGCTCGATCCCTGCTCTTGTGACCCCTTTCAATAATTATGCCGTTGATTGTGATGCTTATAAGGCATTGGTGGAGCGGCAGATAGAATCGGGATCATCAGCGCTGGTGCCCGTTGGAACGACAGGCGAATCCGCGACATTGACGCATGACGAGCACAGGCAGGTTGTCAGCTTGTGCATCGAGGCAGCGCGCGGGCGTGTGCCGGTAATTGCCGGATGCGGGTCGAACTCGACGGCCGAGGCGATCGGGCTGGTTGAACATGCGAAAAAAGTTGGTGCCGACGCTGCGCTTGTCGTTTGTCCTTATTACAATCGGCCTGATCAAGACGGGCTGGAAGCGCATTTTACGGCGATAAATGAGGCGGTCGAACTGCCGGTTTTTCTGTATAATGTGCCGGGCCGAACCATGTCTGATCTCCTGCCGGAAACGGTTGGACGGCTCGCAAAATTGCCGAATATTGTGGGAATCAAGGATGCAAGCGGCGATCTGGCCCGTGTGACACAGCATCGCTTGCTTGCGGGCGAGGATTTTATCCAGCTTTCCGGCGATGACCCAAGTGCCCTTGGTCACAGGGCCATGGGCGGGCGCGGCGCAATATCGGTCACCGCAAATGTTGCGCCCGTGCTCAATGCGCAAATGCACAAAGCCGCAAGCGATGGCGACTTTGAACTGGCCCGCAAAATCGAGCTTAAACTCATCCGCTTGCACAAGGATCTTTTCATCACCGCCAGCCCGGGACCGACCAAATACGCCATGTCAAAGCTTGGGCTTTGCTCGGCCACGGTGCGTAGCCCGATCACAATGCCGTCACCTGAGGCGTGCAAGATTATCGACACGGCCCTGCAAGCGGCCGGATTGGGGGACTGACATGGCCCA
>CALLUH010000194.1 GCA_938011445.1 uncultured Hyphomonadaceae bacterium | reverse complement strand
ATCAACGCAAAAATCAGGTAGAGCGTCCCAATGTCTTTATGGTTGGTGGACATGAACCAGCGCACGAAAAATCCGGGCTTATGGTCATGATCATCATGGGCATGGTCGAGGGCGACTTCATCCATTGGCATGGCTATTCTCTCTCTTGCTTAGTCGGCAGCCGGAAGGCGCGCAAATTGTTGGTCTGTGTCAATTTCGGCAACACGCCCCGCCGCAGCGTCGAAATCACCCGAGCGCATAACATTAAGCCACTCATCATATTGGCGCTGCGGGACAACCCGAATTTCAATCGGCATAAAGGCGTGGTTCTTACCGCACAATTCCGAGCATTGCCCATAATAGACGCCCGGCTCATCAACTTTGAACCACCCCTCATTCAGCCGTCCGGGCACGGCATCGGTCTTGATCCCGAAACTTGGCATCGCGAAGGAATGGATAACGTCCGATGCTGCCGTATAATAACGCACATATCGTCCGGCAGGGACCACAAGCGGGTAATCAACCGAGAGATATTTCTCGCCAATGTCAGGGTCCGTACTCAAGCCATAATGGATCGGGTTGGATGTAAATTCTAGCGGAAACCCATCCCCATCAACCTCATCCGGATAGCTATAGGTCCAGTTCCACTGATTGCCCTGCGCCTTGACCGTAACCCAGCCATCAGCGGCGGCCGCGCGCTCTTCTGCGCTGGCATCCACCTCACCGGAGGCTATCTTCGCAAGGTCCGGTTCAGCATCCACGTAGTACAGGAGCGGGAAAGAAACGATAGAAATCAGCACCAGAATACCCACAGGCACCAGCGTCCAGATAATCTCGATAACCGTATTATGGGTTGTTTTCGATGGCACCGGATTGGCCTTGGCATTAAACCGGACCATCACAATCATCAGCAATATCGCTACAAACAAAGTGATCAGGATACACATCCAAAGCAGGAAATTATCGTGGAATTCAAACCCACGGCGGGCTATCTCGGTAACAGGCTCCTGAAACCCGAGCGCGCCATCGGTCGGCTTTCCCTGCGCGGATGCAAATCCGCCAAGCCCGAAAAACAAACCGCTAATTATCGCAACAAGATATCGCACGCGCGACTCCTTAAATGACCTGACAGCGTATCTACCTACACCGTTTCGCCCCGTCCACCCATAATCGAAGGCGCTCAAAATTGTCGCAGGTGTCGCAAGGCGCTTTCGACCAAGGGATCACGCTTTGGTGTGTTTGATGGCAGGGATCTGGCCCACCATTACAACTTGTGCTAAGATCATTTTTGTTTCGAAAGCAATAATTTTGGAGAGAACACAAGATGTTTCGTCCACTTGCCCTCGCCGCCGCCTGTCTGCTTTTGACCGATTTAGCGTCCGCTCAGGTCCTGATCATCGGAGGCAGCGCTGGCAAAGGCTGCTTCAACGCTGTAAAGCTCAATCCTTATCCATCCCAGCGGCACGAGAACGAATGTACCGAAGCGATCGAGTCCGGCGCACTCGACCGGGTGAACCTATCGGCAACCCTGATCAATCGCGGTATCATCCGGATGCGACGGGGAAATTTTGTGTCCTCCCTCGAAGACTACAAAAGAGCGGAGCGGCTAACCCCTAATGTCGGTGCCATTTATCTCAATCGCGGGGCCGCTTTGATCGGCGCAGGCCAATATGACAATGCGCTCGCATCCCTGGAGCGCTCGCTTGATTTGGAAACACAAGAACCCCACTCAGCGTATTACAATATCGGCTTAGCCTATGAATTGCTAAATCAGGTCGAACCCGCCTATCGAAGCTATCAGAAGGCCGTCGAATTAAAGCCGGATTGGAGCCTACCGACAGAGGCACTGGAGCGCTTTACGGTCTTGAGCAACTGATAGGCCTTGTTCAAAGCAGCAATCATGTCCATGTTCGCGCCATGACTCAAACAGACCTTCCCTTTGACAGGGCCGCCGCAACCGCACATCTCGACGCCGCCACAAATGGCGCTGATGATGGCGAACTTTATCTCGAACGCTCCCGCTCGGAGAGTTTCGCATTCGATGATGGACGCCTGAAATCAGCCTCATACGACACCTCCCAGGGCTTTGGCCTTCGCGTTGTCGCAGGCGAAGCCTCCGGCTATGCCCATGCCTCCGAGCTTAGTATCGACGCAATTGCCCGCGCCGCAGAAACGGCAGCGTCAGCAAAGCGCGGTTATTCAGGCACATTGGCCGAGGCACCGCGCCCGACAAACCGGCGGCTTTACCTCCCGATAGACCCGACCGAAGCGCCTGACTTTGGCGCAAAGACGGGTCTTCTGGCAGAAATTGACGCCTGGATGCGGGCCAAAGACCCCCGCGTGGTGCAAGTCTCGGCCTCGCTGTCAGGCACCCGCAAACAGGTCGATATTTTGCGCCCGGGCGGCGCGCTCTTTCAAGACATCCGGCCACTCGTTCGGCTCAATATTTCGGTCACACTTGAACAAAACGGGCGGCGCGAAACCGCCTCATCGGGCTGTGGCGGACGGGCAGCCTATGAAGACTGGATCAAGCCGGAGCGCTGGCAAGCGCTGGGGGAACGCGCTTTCCAGAAAGCCGAAACCAATCTTGAAAGCGTCCCCGCGCCCGCTGGCGAAATGGAAGTTGTGCTCGGGCCGGGCTGGCCCGCCATCCTGCTCCACGAAGCGGTCGGCCACGGGCTAGAGGGCGATTTTAACCGCAAGGGCACCAGCGTCTATTCAGGCCGGATTGGCGAGCAGGTTGCCTCCAAAGGTGTCACCGTGATCGACGATGGCACCATGGAAGACCGGCGCGGCTCGCTCTCTTTTGATGATGAAGGCACCGAGACCCAACGCACCGTGCTGATCGAAGACGGCATCCTGAAATCCTATATGCAGGACCGCCAGAATGCACGGCTGATGGGTGTCGCCCCAACCGGCAATGGCCGCCGCGAAAGTTATGACGCTCTGCCCATGCCGCGCATGACCAATACGATCATGACTGGCGGCAATCACGATCCCGAAGAAATGGTCAAATCCATTAAAAAGGGTATTTGGGCGGTCGATTTTGGCGGCGGGCAGGTGGACATCACTTCCGGCAATTTCGTGTTCCAGTGTACTGAAGCCTATCTCGTCGAAAACGGGAAGATCGGCGCGCCGGTCAAAAACGCCACGCTGATCGGCCACGGCCCTACCGCGCTCAATCAATGCTCGATGATCGGCAATGATTTCGCGATGGATGACGGCATAGGCACCTGCGGCAAGGCGGGCCAGTCCGTCCCCGTCGGCGTCGGCCAGCCCAGTGTGAAAGTCGATGCGCTAACCGTTGGCGGCGCTGGCTAAGCCCTCCAAGCCAGCAACACCAGTCAAGAAAAAGGCGGCCCCGCAAAGAGCCGCCTTTGTCTCTCCTAAAGCTCTGTCGCCTACTCGGCGGGCTGGGCCGCAATGTCTTCAGCATTATCATCCTGCAATGTATCGAGATGCATCAGTTTGCGGATGAAGGGCGATACCACAATGACCAGCACGCCAAACCCGATCGCCCAGAGGCCAATGGTCTGGTAAACACCGAGCACCAATTCTTTCGCCGCGCCATCGCCCGATGCACGCTCGGAACCCGTTGCCGCTGCAATCAGACCAGCCACGAAATTACCCGTTGCCGACGCGAAGAACCATGTGCCCATAATCAGTGACGCCAGATGCGCAGGTGCAAGCCGGTTCATCGCGGAAAGCCCCACCGGCGACAGGCAGAGCTCGCCGGTCGTATGTAGGAGATAGATCAGGAAGATAAACAGAACCGGCGTTGCATTTTCAAGCCCGGCCGCCTCTGCGCCCCATTTCAGCACGAGGAAACCCAGCCCAAGCTGGAACATGGCCAGCCCGAACTTGACCGGTGCAGAAGGCTCCAGCCCCCGCTGGCCCAAAAACGTCCAGATGATCGCAAAAATCGGCGCGAGCAGCACAATATAGATCGCATTGATCGACTGGAAGGTCGAGGCCGGCACGCCTGCGCGATCAACATAGCGGTCGGTATAGAGGTTCAGTGACGACCCCGCCTGCTCGAACAAGGCCCAGAACAGAATAGATCCGAAGATCAGGAACATCGCCGCAAAGATACGGTCGCGCTCTTCGGGCGAAAGCTTCGTCACCGCCGTAAAGCCGATATATGAAACAAGGATCAGCCCGGCGACGCCCAGAAACAGGCCAACAATATCCTGATTTTGAACGAGCCACCAGACAACGCCGACCGCAATAATTCCGGTGACATATAGCAGCCACTCAAACGGCATACCGAACTTGCGCTCTTTGAGCAGTTCCGGCTTTGGCGGCTCGCCTCGGCCCACAAGCAAAGGCTTACCAAGCGCAAACACAATCAGGCCAAGCAACATGCCGACGCCCGCCGCACCGAAGCCATAATTCCAGCCATAGGTCTCACCAAGCCAGCCGCAAAGAAGCGCCCCTGTCGCAGCGCCAAGATTGATGCCCATATAAAAAATCGTATAGGCACTGTCGCGGCGAATATCGGTGCGCGGATAAAGCTGCCCCACCATCACCGAAATATTCGCTTTCAGAAAGCCCGAGCCGACAATGATAAACGCCAGCGCCGCCCAGAAGGCGTTCAGGCTCGCCAGATCCTGACCACCCTCGCCTTCAAACCCCATCAAAAAGTGTCCGAAAGTCAGCAAGATAGCCCCGAAAAGCACTGCCTTTCGCTGGCCGAGATATTTGTCAGCAATATAGCCGCCCAAAACCGGTGTTATATAGACGAGCGCCGTGTAAGCCCCGTAAATAATCCCTGATTTCTCGTCAGAAAACAGCCAATGCTTGGTCAGATAGAAGATCAAAAGCGCGCGCATGCCGTAATAGGAAAAGCGCTCCCACATCTCCGCAAAGAAAAGAACGAAAAGCCCAAGCGGATGACCAAGGAAAGTGCCCTTGGAATCGCCACTTGGCAGTGTTGTGTCGGTCATGCCCAAACCCCTTCAAACATTACGCGCCTCACCTGCTGCGCTTATCGCAACACTATGACCACGCCCCGCACGCCCGCTCAAGCAAGAATATGCAGATTTTACGAATTGTGAGGCAAATCAGTGCCGCTAATAGGCGCGTGCCTCGAACACCTTCGCCAAATCGCGGTTCCACTCGCCATGATAAAGCGCAAGCAGACGTTCGGCAGGCGTGATGCCGCTCTCGGCAATCTCGTGCAGATCGCTGAGAAAGCCGGTTTCGTCATCCCCCGCCTGTCCAAGTCGGGCACGGCGTTTCAGCCCGCCCTGGGCAATATTGAGAACATCCTTGGCAAACTCTTTCAGGAGCCTGCCGCCGGGCGCTGCCGCTTTCAATCCAAGCGCAGGGGCCGAGCGCCGCATCGCTTCGCGCTGTGCGGGCGTCCAGTCTTTGACAAGCTCCCAAGCCGCGTCCAGCCCCACCTCATCATAGAGCAATCCGACCCAGAACGCAGGCATGGCACACAGCGAATCCCAGGGCCCCGAATCCGATCCGCGCATTTCAAGGAAGCGCTTGAGGCGCACTTCGGGGAAAATCGTCGAAAGGTGATCCTCCCAGTCTTCAATCGTCGGCAATTCGCCGGGCAATGGCTCAAGCTTTCCAGCCATAAAGTCACGGAAAGAGTAGCCCGCACAATCCAGATAGACCCCGCCCCGCCGCGCAAAATACATCGGCACATCAAGAGCATAATCAACATAACGCTCAAACCCTGCGCCCTCTTCAAACATGAAAGGCAACATGCCCGTCCGGTCCGGATCAGTGTCCGACCAGACATGGCCGCGATAGGAGAGGAACCCGTTCGTGCGCCCTTCTGCAAAGGGCGAATTGGCAAACAGCGCCGTGCCCACGGGTTGCAGCGCCAAAGCCACGCGCATCTTTTTCACCATATCCGCCTCGGATGAAAAATCGAGATTGACCTGCACCGTGCACGAGCGAAACATCATCTGATGGCCAAGCCGTCCAACGCGCTTCATATAGCGCTTCATGATCTCATAGCGCCCTTTGGGCATCATCGGCGTTTCTTCAAGCGACCAGATCGGAGAGAAACCAAGCCCTAAAAACCCGACCCCCAGCGGATCGGCAATAGCGCGCACTTCGCGCAGATGCTGGCCAACTTCATTACAGGTCTGGTGGATATGTTCGAGCGGCGCGCCGGACAGCTCAAACTGCCCGCCCGGCTCAAGCGATACGCTCGCCCCCTCGCGCTTGAGGCCGATAATGTTTTCGCCCTCGCTGATCGGCTCCCAGCCAAACTGGTCGCGCAGGCCTTCCAGCAAGCTGCGCACAGACGCCTTGCCCTCATAAGGCACAGGTCGCAAACCCTCGGCAAGAAACCCGAACTTCTCGTGTTCCGTGCCGATACGCCAGTCGCTTTTTGGCTTATTGCCTGCGGCCACCCAATCGACCAGTTCGGCCTTGCCTTCAATTCTGGGCGCATTTTCGTCAATATCGGCAGTTGGGGTCGTCATGCAGGTTGCACTCCAGATTCGGTTAACTGGCACATAAGCCGTTTATCGCCAGTCGCCAAGAACCGCTTGCCAAATAGTTAGCCCGGCCACAATCGCTGTTTCCGCGCGCAGGATACGTGGCCCCAGCGTCACGGGCACCACAAAGTCCAGGGATCGCAGATGATCGCGCTCGGCCAAGCTGAACCCGCCTTCAGGGCCGATTAATACACCTCCGCCCGCCCCATCGTGGCCTTTCAAAGCCTTGGCAATTGTCACCGCACGTCCGTTTTCCCCGCCCCAAATGGCGCTCTCATCGTCCCCCGCCTCATCACAAAATATGAGCGGCGCAGTTTCAGGCCACTCTATCAAAGACTGGTCGAGACTCTTCATCTCGGCAATTTGCGGCACATCCATCCGCTCGGTCTGCTCAGCCGCTTCAATGGCGAGGGCTTGGAGCCGATCGGTCTTGACGCGGCGGGTCTGTGTCCGCTCGGTCGTGATGGGCAGGATTTGCGACACACCAAGCTCCGTAGCTTTTTCGACAGCGAAATCGGTCCGCGTTTTTTTGAGCGGCGCAAACAGAAGCTTCGGGCCCGCCAGCGCCATATCAGGCTGCTCGCGCAAGCGTGTTTTCATTTGCGCCTCAACCTTGCGGCCGTTCAAAGACAGCTCGGCCTGCCATTCGCCATCTTGGCCATTGAACACACGCGCCATATCGCCCCCGCCCAGCCGCATGACACGCGCCAGATAATGCGCCTGTCCGTCCGGCAGCGTGATC
>CALLUH010000193.1 GCA_938011445.1 uncultured Hyphomonadaceae bacterium | reverse complement strand
AGGAAACTCATCGGGTTTGGCGTATGGACGAGGGTGGCAAGCCCCGCGCGTTGGCAAGCGGCGATCAAGAGCCCCGTGGCGATGCCGACGCTTTCATGGATATAGTAATTCTTCCGGTCCTCGCCCAGCTCGACCCCGCCGCGCCGCTGCGCGAAAATCGCGATGAGCCACGGCGCGATTTCCATATAGGGTTTGTCCGCATCCGTCCCTATTGGCGCAAGCGCGTCGAGCCATTCCTCGCTCGCCCGGCCTGCATAGAAAGACGCTTCTTCGGCTTCGGCAGCTTTGCGCACTTGGGCCTTTTTCTCGGCCGAACCAATGCAGGAGAAAAACCATGGCTGGTGATTGGCGCCCGATGGTGCGGTGCCAGCGGCAGCCACACACGCTTCGATAATTGTGCGGTCCACGGGCTTGTCAGAGAAGCTGCGTACGGAGCGGCGGCGGGCCATGTCTTCGTGAAACGCGCGGGCGCGGGCCTGCATCTCGTCCATCGGATATTCGCGCCAGCTTGTCAGTTTTTCGTGTGTTTCGGGCGACGTCTTCATGCCTCGCTCGGCTCCTCATCCCCGGCCTTGTCAGTGGCCAAAACATCGCGCTGGACACGTTCACTGCCCAAAAGCTCGTCCATGGCGAGCGCCGTGTCATAGCTGACATCAGCCATAAAATGTAGCTGCGGGGTAAACTTCATTTCAATTTCGCGCCCGAGCCGCCCGCGCAGGAAAGCGGCCGCCCGGTTGAGCCCTTCGGCCACCTCATTGGCGCGGCTCGCCGAACGGTCCCCAAGCGGAATGCAGAAAACATTGGCATGGCGCAGATCCGGCGAACAGCGCACCTCGCCAATCGTCACCGAGACGCCCTGCAAAGCCGGATCGCGAAATTCCTCACGCGCCAGAATATCGACGAGGGCATGCCGGACAAGTTCGCCCGCGCGCAACTGGCGTTGGCTTGGCTCAAGCGAGCGGGGCTGGCGGGACTTCTTTCCCATAATATTTTTCTACGCCTCTATGATCCGTTTTCGCTTCAAGTTGATCCTGAAACGCCTGACACTGATCTTTGTTTTTTTTGAACCAGCGATCCGGCACAAGTATGGTCGGGCTACCATCCACCATGATTGCCAGAAAGCTCCGCCCTCTGCGCAGTTCTGAAACCGCAGGCCAGCCAATATGGGAGACAACATGATTGCGCCGAACAATCAGCGCGTCTTCCGTGATCGACAGCTCGGTCGATTGAGACAGATCTTCGCTACGTCCATGGCTCTGGCGATAAGACCAGCGCATGAAAATCAGATACCAGGAGATCCCGGCAAAGGCCGCGACGAAGGCCGATAGCAGCCATATCCAATAATTCGACAGGCCGATATGGGCAAATTGCGCGCGCGTGATGACGGTGACGCTGGCGGAAATAATCGGTGCGGTGAGCCCGGCATAGTAAACAGTTGTTGGGCCTACCGTCCCCGAGCGCGTCGTGCCGGTCAGCCGTTTCAAATCCTGTTTGGTCAGCGACCCTGAAATTGATGTTTGTTCAACCATAAGACGCCCTTGTCTCAATCAACCAGAGAGTCTTACTCCAAACGTCTTTCGATTTCCTCAATCTGGAAGCACTCAATTCGGTCACCCGCACGAATATCCTCGTATTTCTCAAAGGCCATGCCGCATTCCTGTCCATTAGACACTTCAGCCACTTCATCCTTGAAGCGCTTGAGCGTCTTCAGATGGCCTTCATGGATAACCACATCGTCGCGCAACAGGCGCACCCCGCAACCGCGCTTGACGACGCCTTCGGTCATCCGGCACCCGGCGACTTTGCCTGTCTTCGTGATGTTGAAGACTTCCAGAATTTCCGCATAGCCAAGGAAGGTTTCGCGTTTCTCCGGCGCAAGCATGCCGGACAATGTGTTCTTCACATCGTCAATCAGATCGTAAATCACTGAATAATAGCGAATTTCTACGCCTTCCTGCTCGGCCAGATCGCGCGCTTGTTTATTGGCCCGCACATTGAATGCGAAAATCGGTGCACCGGACGAATTGGCAAGCAAGACATCGCTTTCCGAGATGCCGCCAACCGCGCCGTGGATCACATGCGCGCGAACTTCTTCGGTCGAGATCTTGTCCATGCTTTGCGAAATGGCCTCGACCGAGCCTTGCACATCGCCTTTGACAACCACCGGCATTTCCGAGGTCTGCACCGCGCCGTCTTTGAGGCGGTTAAGAATAGTTTCGAGCGAAGCGCGGGCGGCGGCACCTGCGCGTCCCTGTGCCTGACGCTTCTGGCGTTGGCGATATTCGGTGATCTCGCGTGCGCGTGCTTCGGTATCAACCACGACAAACGGATCGCCCGGGTCCGGCGCCCCATCAAGGCCGAGCACTTCGGCTGGCAGGGACGGGGTTGCTTCTTTCATTTGCTGGCCACGCTCATTGAACAGGGCGCGAACCTTGCCCCATTGCGCGCCGGCCACAACAATATCGCCGCGCTTGAGCGTGCCGCGTTTGACAAGCACGGTCGCGACCGGTCCGCGGCCCTTGTCGAGCTGGCTTTCAACCACGCTGCCATCGGCTTCGCGGTCGGGATTGGCTTTCAGCTCCATCAATTCGGCTTGTAGCGTGATCGCTTCGGTGAGCTTGTCGAGCCCTTCGCCCGTGATCGCTGAGACCGCAACTGCCTGCACATCACCGCCCATGGATTCCACTTGCACATCATATTGCAAAAGCTGGGTAAGCACATTGTCCGGCTTGGCGTCGGGCTTGTCGATCTTGTTGACCGCCACAATCATTGGCGCTTCGGCGGCCTTGGCGTGCGCGATGGCTTCCTGGGTTTGCGGCATCACGCCATCATCGGCGGCGACGACAAGGATGACAATGTCGGTAACGCTCGCCCCGCGCATCCGCATCGCCGAAAACGCGGCGTGGCCGGGCGTATCGAGCACGGTGATCTTGTCTTTGGATTCAAGCTGGACCTGATAGGCCCCGATATGCTGGGTAATCCCGCCCGCTTCGCCTGCGACAACGTCCGTTTTGCGCAAAGCATCAAGCAGGGAGGTCTTGCCGTGATCGACATGGCCCATCACCGTGACAATCGGCGCGCGCGCCTTCATATCCGCTTCATTGTCCTCGGTGCCTTCAAGGCCAATCTCGACATCGGCCTCGGAGACGCGCTTGACGGTGTGACCAAATTCGGTGGCGATCACTTCGGCGGTGTCCGCGTCGATAATATCGTTCGCGCGCATCATTTCGCCCTGTTGCATCATATATTTTACAACATCGGCCACGCGCTCTTTCATCCGGCCTGCAAGTTCTTGCAGTGTGATGGTTTCGGGCAATTGCACTTCGCGCGAGACTTTCTCCGCTTCGCTCGCGCCGCCAGACATCCGGCGTTCGCGTTCGCGCTCGCGGGCACGTTTGAGCGAGGCGAGCGAGCGTTGACGGTCGCCATCATCACCAAGGGCCGAGGCAATGGTCAGCTTGCCGCGACGGCGTTTGGGTTCGCCGCGTGGTTTAGAGCCGCCAGAATTACGATTATTGCTGAAACTGTCTTTTTCACGATCGCGCTTAACCCGCCCGCCCATCGCTTCAAGTGCTGATGGATCGGCGGGGACCGCAGGATCAGCGGCTGGTTTACCGCGATCAGCTTTGGAGCTGCGCCCGCCCGCGGATGCCGCCGCTGCCGCAGCTTCTGCCTGCTTGGCTTCTTCCACAGCGGCGGCCTTGGCGCGCGCCTCGGCCTCTTCACGCTCTTTCTCTTCCTGAACCTTGCGCTCTTGTTCTTGTTCGAGGCGTTTTTGCGCATCCTGTGTGCGCTGACTATCTGCGGCGCGCTTTTCCTGTTGGTTCTTTTGCGCAAGCAAGGCGGCTTTTCGGGCGGCCAGTTCCGCTTCGGTAATGCCCAGCTTGCGGGCGAGCGCCGCATCGGGCGATTCCGTCGGCTTCTCTTTGCCCTTGGCCGCGCCAGCAGGACCGCCGACCAAACGCCGTTTCTTCTTTTCTACGACAACCTGTTTCGAGCGGCCATGGCTGAAGCTCTGGCGCACAGTGCCCGTACCCGATCGGGAGACCGTTAGCGGCTTGCGCCCGCCGCTTGAAGTATTGCCTGTATCGTTGCTGTCGCTCATTACCACCAAATACCAGTTTGCTTTGGATTACACCATTTGTAATCCATCATAGAGTGTTCCGTCTGTGTCCGGCCATCCAGTCCGCGTCTGGCACGGGCCGGAAACCGGTTAGTCTTTTATAGTCCGCTCGCCACTTTCGGGAAAACGGACCGCCTTCGATCAGCCCATGTATCACATGGGGACGCCCTAAGGCCATGCCCAATTCCGAAGATGTTAAACCTCCGGACAAGGAGACGTTGCTATATAGAGCTTTTGCCAGAAAATACACCTTATTCCGGCTATCATCGGCGCTGTCGCTCGCTGCAAGAACGGTTCCGGGCCGCTGTTTGCGCAAGCTGGCACGAACCTGATCAAAGCCCAGAACGACTTTGCCCGCCTTTTTCGCAAGGCTGAGCCGGTTTTGAAGCTGTTTGACAAGCAGGGTTTCAACGAGATCAGACAGAGCTGGATCTGGCGTGGCTTGTTGTTTGAACCCGCGCGAAAACGCGCCCGTCTTTACCGCGTCATCCACCGCCTCGCGCCGCGCGGCAATCCACACACCGCGTCCAGGCAAGCGCTGGATTATATCAGGGGCCACCGAGCCATCGGGCGCGCGGGCAAACCGCACCATTTGCGTTTGCGGCAACCGCTCGCGGCTCGCTGCACATTGGCGCAGCGGCGTGCCGGCCTCATCTATTTCAAAGGCGTCATCATTCTGTTTCAGGTGCGGCATCATCTGTGCCTTCCATAACAGGGGCACTTGTCGTGCCCAATGCGCCAAGCGCCATCAATGCGCGCTCTTCTTCGGTCAGATCCATTTCCTCTGTTAGCTGATCTGCCGCCATTTTCGCCTGCAATTCGTCAAGCACATCCTGTTCAATCCAGCCCGCAACAATCCGCGCCTTCATAATGAAGATCTGTGCGTCATCCTTACGCATCGAGCCTTTCTTCAAAATGCCTTCGATAAAGACCGGCTTGCCATCAGGCCCTGGTTCGCGCCAACCGGTAATATCGTCCGGCACAAGCCCGGCCACATCATCAACCGTCTTGATCTCGTTCTCGCCAAGCTTCACCGCAAAGCCCGGCGTCATGCCGTCGAGCTCCATAACCGCATCCTCAACGCCAAGCTCGACGCGACGTTCATTCTGCTCGGCGGCCAGTTTCTCAAGATAGTCCTGCCCACGCGCCTGGATTTCGGCGGCCACATCCTCGTCAAAGCCCTCGATTTGCATGAAGTCTTCCGGCGAGACATAGGCAATCTCTTCGACCGTCTCAAACCCTTCCGAAGCCAGAAGCTGGGCGAGGGTCTCGTCCGCATCGAGCGCCTTCATAAAGAGGTTTGTCCGCTCGATGAACTCACGCTGATAGCGCTCGGAATCCTGGCTCTCTGTGACAAGATCAATCTGCCAGCCGGTCAATTGCGAGGCGAGGCGGACATTTTGCCCGCGCCGCCCAATGGCAAGCGGAAACTGGTCGTCCGCAACGACAACTTCAACGCGGCGCTCATCTTCGTCGAGGACAACTTTGGAAACTTCCGCAGGCTGCAGCGCGTTCACAATGAAGGTCGCATCATCATATGACCACGGGATAATGTCGATCTTCTCGCCCGCCAGCTCACCGACAACCGCCTGAACCCGTGCCCCGCGCATGCCGACACAGGCGCCGACTGGATCAATCGAGCTGTCATTCGAGATCACGCCAATTTTTGCGCGGCTGCCCGGATCACGCGCGCAGGCCTTGATCTGGATCACGCCATCATAAACTTCAGGCACTTCCTGAGAGAAAAGCTGTTTCATAAAGTCCGGATGTGCGCGGCTGAGGAAGATTTGTGGCCCCTTTATCTCGCGGCTAACCTTATAGAGGAAAGCGCGCACCCGATCACCGGGCTGGAAGTTCTCGCGCTGAATACCGTCATTGCGGCGAATAATGCCTTCCGCGCGGCCCAGATCAACGATGACATGGCCATATTCAACCCGCTTGACGATGCCATTGAGCACTTCGCCTTCGCGGCTTGCAAATTCGCCAAACTGGCGCTCACGCTCGGCGTCGCGGACTTTCTGCATAATCACTTGCTTGGCCGATTGCGCAGCGACACGGCCAAAATCAAAAGGCGGCAGTTCTTCCTTGATCTCGTCGCCAGGCTCAAGCTCGCTGTCAATCTTCAAGGCTTCGGTCAGCCTCATCTGCTGGATCGAATCTTCAAGATCTTCGTCAGCCACAACCGTTTGTACGCGCCAAAGGCTCTGCTCGCCGCTATCAGTATCAATCACCGCGCGAATGTCGTGCTCCTGACCATAGCGGGATTTGGCCGCCTTTTCGATGGCTTCCTGCATAGCTTCAATGACAATCGCCTTGTCGATGCCTTTTTCTTCGGCCACTGCGCGCGCGATTTGAAGGATTTCGAGCCGGTTGGCCGATACGCCGATATTGCTCATCTCATGTCTCCTGAAGATCGTCTTCGTCTATCAGACTGGTTTGCTCATCAATCTCGAACCCTTCGAGATCATCATCCTGGGGTGGAAGCGTGCCGGATGTGCGGGCCGCTTCGATCAATTGGTCGGTCAGGATCAGGCTGGCTTTGGCCAGCTCGCCGATCTCTGCTTCAAGCTCGGTCTC
>CALLUH010000192.1 GCA_938011445.1 uncultured Hyphomonadaceae bacterium | reverse complement strand
GCGCTTGACGCCGAGATCCGGGCCGCCCTGCCCGCCACTGCCAGCATCTATGTGCCCAAATATAATCCCTCATCAAATGCGCGGACACGGTCGGTGGGGCCTGCCGCAGATCTCCTTGTTGACGAAACGCTGGCCTATGCATTCGAGCAATATTTGAACAATACAAATCGCGGGCGGGGCGTGCTGCTCGTCGCTGTCGGCGAGGCGAATGAGCGCATGGGGCCGACGCTAGACCGTTTGAGTGCGGACGATCTGGCGCATCGCTTTGCAGGCTTTGTCCATTTCACCCAGACCAGCGACGAGAATAACGCCAATGAGCTTAAATGCAGTCCGGCGCTGGAGGGCGCTTGCTATCAAACCGTCGCAATGAAAGAGCAGCGGCCCATCGGCGACTTTTTGCTACCGCGCCTGCCAAAAACGCGCGGGAACTTTACGGTGATTGATCCAGAAGGAACCGCCGCCGCCATAGACGCTCAAATGACGCAAGTCAGCATATGGCTGGACGCAAACACACCCAAGCCCGCCGAGCCATTATTTGGATTTGAAGTGATTGAAACCGCGCCGATTTATCGGCCTGATGGCGAGGTTGTCGAGCCGCTTGAGCCGGAGCAATAGTGGGTCTATTTGGTGATGGTTCGGATATACCGTGCGCCAGCTAGAGGGGGCGTTTCTGGCGCGCCGGCAAAGCACTGGGCTTTGGACATCCAGTCATTTGCAATCGGGCCTGTGAGTTTGAGGTCCGTGTCAGCGACATTTCGGGTCTGGGTGACGGTCTGGCAGAAGCCTTCGGCCGAGCCTTCTATCAGCTCGGTGGTGCTCTCCTCGCCATAGGTCCAAAGCATGCCCGAAGGCGCGGTCAGGCGCAAATGCGGCATTGGGCCGGGCGGGATTTCTTTGCGGGTCTTATAGGTCCAGCCATAGGTGTTAACGCCGAGGATAACGATATTCCGTATCCGGTCTTTATTCTCGCGCACCTGTCCAAGATGGTCATACACTTCCTGCCCGTGCGCCCATGTCTCCATCAGGCGGGCGGTGATCGACGAGCGGGCGCTCATATCGGGACCTGCCCATTTGAGCCGTTGCTTGGGGTCTGCATTGGCATAGATCTGTGCGGTGGCTTCCATTTGCGCATGCCATTTGTCGCGCAGAGCGGGGCCGGACAGGCCCGCGAAATAGTCATGTTCAAAGCCGCGCATTCCGCCCGAATGTTTGGCGATAGCTGTCATTCGAGCGATAAGCTCGGCCTCGTCAGTGACTTGTAGGCTCGCCATCTCGTTCCAGAAGCACAAATGCTCAAGCACGGTATTGATGGTCCATGATTTGAACAGGGTTGGCTCGGCATAGGTGGCGGGCTTTGCGGCCTGGAGCAACTCATAAAGCGCTTGGCTCTCGACGCGGAAGTCTTCAGCCTGCTGCATATTATGTGTCCATTGTCCCGACGAGGCGTTCATAGGCGGTCAGATAGTCTTCCTTGAACTCCTGAACGACTTGTCCGGCGGACATGGACTGGTTCATCAGGCCGACGCCTTGGCCGACCCAATAGGTTGCAAGCGCTTTTGCGCCTTCATGACCGCTCTGGCTGAGCTTGTCGATATGCCCAAGGGCAGGCTCGGAGACGAGCGATTGAAGCGGCATGGGCAGCGGATCTGGTGCGGTCTCGGTTTCCCATGCATCCGTCCATGGCGAACGGAGTTGCCGCGAATGTTTGCCTGTGCGCGAGCGCGAGCGGACGGTATCGCGCGAGGAGGCGGCGAGCATTTTCTCTTTGACGACGGGGTTGGTCTCGGCTTCGGCCGTGGTCAGCCAGACCGAGCCGCACCATGCGCCGTCTGCGCCCATCGCCATAGCGGCGGCCATTTGTGCGCCAGTGGTGATACCGCCCGCTGCGAGGATGGGGGTGGATGCGCCCATGGCCTTGACGGCCTGATAAACTTCAGGGATCAGCACCATGGTCGAGACATCACCGCAATGGCCACCCGCTTCCCCGCCCGCTACGATGAGCGCATCCACGCCGGCATTGACCTGATTGACGGCATGCTCTTTTGCACCCACCAGCGCGCCGGTCGCCACGCCATGTTTCTTGGCCATGTCCATCATGGATTTTGGCGGCACACCCAAGGCGTTGACGATCATCTTGATCGGGTATTGGAAGGCGACATCCATGCTCGATTCTGCGCCTTCGGTGCCGAGATTTTTGGCGAAGTTGAGAGATTTCTTGCGGGCGTCTTCGAGGTCCACCGTGTCGATGCCATGTTCGGACATGATGGAGGCGGCATAGTCCTTATGTTCCTGCGAGACGCCGCCAAGAATGCGCGACTGGTCAAAGCCGTCAGACTTGCCTTCAAACTTATTTGGCACGATGAGATCAACGCCGAACGGCTTGCCGTCAATGTTGGCAACGATCCAGTCAAGCTCCTCGCGCAAACGGTCTGGCGGCAGGCTGACGGCGCCGAACACGCCCATGCCACCCGCCTTGGAGACCGCGACCACGACATCGCGGCAATGGGTAAAGGCCAGCAAGGGGAACTCGATTCCCAGCATGTCGCAGATCGGTGATTTCATCATGGCGTTTCTCCCATTATTTTGTCTTTGGAGAAATGATCAGGGCATGGCCGAGGCAAGTCAAGCGGGCGCGCGGGGGCAAATCCATCTGCTCTGTCCGCTTCCCTAAGGGCAAGAAGTCGCTCGGAAATTTGGTGCGCTGACCTTATCGCCCGCCTCCCTATACGCTAGGCTTGCGCAAACCGATAAAGGAACCGCAACATGATTGATCTCAGCCCCGAGCAAGTATCCGATTATATTTCCAAGGCCGGTAAGGCGGCGTGGACGGTTGAGGGCCTTGATAGCGCCGTGGCCAAGCGGGACATCAAAAAGGTCGGAATTATCGGCGCGGGCACGATGGGCGGCGGCATATCGATGAACTTTGCCACCGTTGGGATTGATGTCGTGATTGTGGAGACCAAGCAGGACGCGCTCGACAGAGGGCTCGCGACCGTGCGCGGGCATTATCAGCGCTCGGCCGATAAGGGGCGCTATCCCCAAGATGAAGTGGACGCGCGGATGAGCCGGCTTCACGGCGTTTTGGATATGGACGCGCTGGCCGATTGCGATCTGGTGATCGAAGCTGTGTTCGAAGATATGGAGCTCAAGCGCACGATTTTTACGAAGCTCGACAAGATTATGAAACCGGGCGCGATATTGGCGACGAACACGTCCGCGCTCGACATTAACGAGATTGCGTCTGTCACCTCCCGGCCTCAGGATGTGATCGGTTTGCATTTTTTCTCGCCTGCAAATGTAATGAAGCTGCTGGAGATTGTGCGGGCGGATCATACCGCTGACGATGTGATTGCAACTTCGATGGAACTGGCGCGGACGATCAACAAAGTTGCGGTACTGGTCGGCGTGTGCCCGGGCTTTGTGGGCAACCGGATACTTTATGCGCGGCGGATGCAGGCAATGGAGCTGCTCAACGAAGGCGCGATGCCTTGGGATGTGGATGCGGCGCTGAACGCGTTTGGCTTCCGGATGGGACCGTTCCAGATGTCTGATTTAGCGGGGCTCGATATTGGCTGGAAGAAAGGCGCAACCACGACCAATCCGATCCGCGATGCACTTTGCGAGCTTGACCGGCGCGGGCAGAAGACCAAGGCGGGCTATTATGATTATGACGGGCGCACGCCTATTCCGTCTGATGTGACCGCTAACATTGTACGCAAGGTGACAGGGGTAAGCGGGGGAACACCGCCAAGCGCGGAAGAGATTGTCGCGCGGTGTATCCATCCGATGATTGATGAGGGGCTAAAAATCCTTGAAGAGAGCAAAGCGCAGCGGGCGTCAGACATAGATATTGTCTGGCTCAACGGCTATGGCTGGCCAGCGGACAAGGGCGGGCCGATGCTTTATGGTGATATGATCGGTGCGGATAAAGTGCTGGCGACAATGGAGAAAATCGGGGCGGCGAATGAGCGGTTTGCACCAAGCGCGACGCTGCGGCGGCTGGCCAAAGACGGTGGGCGGTTTAGCGAGGTTGAACCGGGGGGTTAGGCGTTATAGTTCAGCTTTAGGCCCGCTTCATCCCAGCGGCATTTGGCGAGGATGCCTGTGCCCGACAGGGTGATCCATGCGTCTTGCATATCGCTGCCGCCGAAGACGATATTTGTGCAGAGCAAATCTGGAAACGCTGTGTGGTAATGCGTGCCGTCCGGCCGAACTGTGGTGATGCCCCCATTAAAGATGGTCGCCACGCAGATATTGCCAGCGGCGGTCATTGCGAGCGAATCGAAATATTGCAGGCCGGGCATGGCGGCAACCACGCGGCCACGCTGGAGCGGATTGGCGGGCGTCACGTCGCCAGGGGCGGCAAGGTCATAGGCCCAGAGGCGTCCGGTCAGCGTGTCGGCCATATAGACGGTTTTCTCGTCTGGCGAGAGGCCAACCCCGTTCGGGCTGGTATGGCCCCAGTCCAGCTCTTTGCACATTGAACCATCCGGCGAGGCATAGAACAGGCCGCCAAGGTCGCGGTGGCGCGGATAGGTTTTGCCGTGATCGGTGAAGTAGAAATTGCCCTCTTTGTCGAACACAATGTCGTTTGGCCCCTTGAGCGGATTGCCGCCGACCTCCTCATAGAGGCGTGTGATCTCGCCCGTATCAAGGTCAATGCGCTCGATGCGGCCACCAGAATAATCTTTTGCGGCATGGCCCGGGATTTTGATGCCAGCCCTCTCAGACCATTCAAAACCGCCATTATTGCAGATATAAAGCGCGCCATCAGGGCCGATGGCTGCACCGTTTGGCCCGCCGCCCGTGTGAACGATCACCTCGCGCTTGTCCGGTCCCCAGATACGGGTGATGTCCCCGCTTTCAATTTCGACAAGAATGATCGAGCCGTCTTCCATGAAAACCGGCCCCTCGGGAAAGTTCAGCCCATTTGCAACAATCTCGAAATCCATAGCCGTCTCCCATGATTATAAACGGCGCTACCGCGCCCTGTCTTGGCCATGACTGTGACGGCAAGCCTTGTGCTTGGCAAGCTCATTCATAGGCGCAAAAGTCATGGGTAACGCGGCAATCTTCGCCCGCCTCCGTGCAAGCCAGGACCGCATCAACCCGGGCATGGCCCGAACGCGAAGCTTGGGCGTGGCCGAACGCGCCTTTGGCATTGCTGGCAAACGCAAAACAGCCATTAAAGCTCGAGACAACACGGCATGTGTCGCCCGATGTCTGGCAGGTCGCAAGCGCTTCGGCCTCCGCTTCATCTTTGCTTTTGGACAGACGGGCCTCTCCGAGCGTGCCATTGGCAGCCAGAGCAAACGCCCCCCAACGCGGCAAGGCGCGCTCGATGCGCTCTATGCGGCAGTCAGGATAAAGCGCGTCGCGCGCGGCGACATCATCCCATGTCATGCCGCGTTTCCAGCGCCCTGCACCTTGCACATCCTGCCCGTGGGCCAAAGCTGCGCCATCATAATCAAACGAGACGATAAGCCCTTCCGCTGGCGCATTGCAATTGATCGGGATTTCATTACCGGGCAAGCGATCCGTGTCGAGATTATAGCGAACATTGTCTTCAGGATGGCCGATGCCAAGCGCGTGGCTGATCTCGTGCAGGACGAGGGATGGGAAATGCACGCACGTGTCTACGGCCTGTTTGACATCGAGATAGTAGCACAGGCCAGCATTAAACCGCACATCGGCGCTTTCGATACGGCCAATCGGGCCTTTGGACATTTTGCCATTGGTCAGCACCATCGACGCTTGTGGGCGTTCATAGAAAAGCGTGTAGCCGGTCGTGCTGGCATTGTTGAAAATGGGAAAGTCGCGGGCGGTGGCTCCGAAGAAATCAATCTCGGCACCCTGCCCGCTATCGGCGAGCGCTGCGAGCGGGAAATTGGGCTCTACACGGCCTGTAATATCGGTAAAGCCAAGGCTGGGATGGCCAGAGCCCCAATGGTCCAGCGCGTCGCGAAGGGATTGCTCGATCTGGGCGCAAGTCGAGCCGTCGATGAAACGCATCTCGCAAATGCTCTTGTCAATCGCATATTCGAGACCGCCACCAAGGCCGCGCTCGCCGGTATCGAGCATGCTGCCTGTTGAAAGCCCCCAGCGCGGCGCATGATCGAGATGATCGCTCGCCGTCGCTGCAGGTTCTCTGGGGCCTTCGACGACAAAGCCATAGGCCGCAAGCGCATCAAGCGTCAGAACGAGAATCGCAAGCAGGCAGAACCGGATCATCTAAGCAGTCTAACAGATTCATCGCCTGCCGATAAGGCAAAGCCGCAGCCGAGATTACAGGCGATCAAGGCAGTTTATCGTGAAATTATGGTCATTTTTGGCGTCTGCTATGTGTGATGTTTCCCAAGCACTGTGCCATTGCGCTATATCCATTTCAGGAAATATGGCGTCTCCATCGGGCGCAGCGTCAACGCGCGTAAGATAAAGCCGGTCAATTTGGGCCATGGCGCGCTCATAGACGGTGCCGCCACCTGCGATGAACACTTCGTCCATGCCTTGTTTCTCGGCGATCGCAATAGCGACATTTAGGGCCGGTGCAAGACTTGAATAGACCCGCGCGCCCGGGGCGACATAGGTCCCGTCGCGGCTCAGAACAATGTTCTCACGGCCCGGCAAAGGACGACGCGGAAAGGACTCCCACGTCTTGCGGCCAATGATCAGCGGCTTGCCAGACGTGATGGATTTGAAGGATTTGAGGTCATCAGACAGACGCCAAGGCAGATCGCCGTCGCGCCCGATCACGCGATTTCGGCCCATCGCCACAATCGCACATATTTTTACGTTTCGAGCCAAGTGCGCTTTCCTCATTGCATTTTCAGGTCACTGAAATTTGAAGCGGGCCGTTCATACCGCTTTGCAGATATGGCGGTAAAGATGTTATTGTCGGGCTGCAATAGGCAAGAGAGGCAATGGGTGGATTTCATCATCAATCATGAGGCAGGCTTTCGGCTGGGCGTTTTCGCCGGGGTCTTGGTGCTGATGATGGCGCTGGAAGCTCTCCGGCCCCGGCGGACGCGAAATCTGCCCCGCAAGCGGCGTTGGTCAACCAATCTGGCGCTGGTAGTGGTCAATACGCTGGCTGCACGCCTCCTTGGACCATTGGTTGCCGGCGCGATGGCCATATTTGCCGCCG
Source organism: uncultured Hyphomonadaceae bacterium (assembly GCA_938011445.1). GTDB lineage: Bacteria > Pseudomonadota > Alphaproteobacteria > Caulobacterales > Hyphomonadaceae > CALLCD01. The sequence goes on along the minus strand of CALLUH010000192.1, from coordinate 572 downwards.
AGCGCGGGATTGGTGTTTTGAACCTTGTGGATATGCAGCTGATATTGAGCATTTTGGCGGGTATGGTGCTGCTCGACATAGCGATTTACGGCCAGCATGTGGCTTTCCATCATCTGCCGTTCTTTTGGCGGTTTCACAAAGTCCATCATGCTGACCGCGATATGGATGTCACGACAGGTGTGCGGTTCCACCCCGCCGAGATCGTATTTTCGATGCTTTACAAGGCCGCATGCGTACTAATTCTTGGCCCGTCCCTGATTGCAGTGATCCTGTTTGAAATAGTTCTGAATGCAAGCGCGATGTTCAATCACGCCAATCTGAAACTGCCCTTATGGCTCGACCGGATCATCCGTCCCGTCTTCGTGACCCCCGACATGCACCGTGTGCATCATTCTGCAATCGAGCGGGAAACCAATTCCAATTACGGGTTTTGCCTCTCTGTTTGGGACCGTTTGTTCGGCTCCTACATTGCACAGCCCGAAGGCGGCCATAACCAGATGACGATCGGCCTGTCAGAATACCAGACCGAACAGCCCGGCGAGTTTGCATGGAGCCTTACTTTGCCCCTCGCC
>CALLUH010000191.1 GCA_938011445.1 uncultured Hyphomonadaceae bacterium | reverse complement strand
CCCGGGCGTTCGCCGAGGTCGGAGAGGATGTCGGCAACTTCGCGGACAATGGTTTTGGGCGTGATGCCGTGTTCTTCATTATGGGCGATCTGCTTGTCGCGGCGGCGGCTGGTCTCCTCCATGGCGCGCTCCATGGAGCCGGTGATACGGTCCGCATAGAGAATAACGCGCGCTTCGGAGTTTCGCGCCGCCCGGCCAATGGTCTGCACGAGCGCGGTTTCCGAGCGCAGGAAGCCTTCCTTGTCCGCATCGAGAATACCGACAAAGCCGCATTCGGGAATATCGAGGCCTTCGCGCAACAGGTTGATGCCGACAAGCACATCGAACACGCCAAGGCGCAGATCGCGGATGATCTCGATGCGCTCGACCGTGTCGATGTCCGAATGCATATAGCGCACGCGCACGCCCTGTTCATTCATATATTCGGTCAGGTCTTCGGACATTTTTTTCGTCAGTGTGGTGACAAGCGAGCGCATGCCCTTGGCGGCGACGGCTTTGACTTCGGAGATCACATCGTCCACTTGATTTGCACCATCGGCGGCGACAGGGCGGACTTCCACTGGCGGGTCGATCAGGCCGGTCGGGCGGATGACTTGCTCTGTAAAGACGCCGCCGGTCTGTTCCAACTCCCATTTGCCCGGGGTGGCCGAGACGTGGACGGTCTGGGGCCGCATGGCGCGCCATTCCTCGAATTTGAGCGGACGGTTGTCTTTGCAGCTTGGCAGGCGGAAGCCATACTCGGACAAGGTGTGCTTACGGCTGAAGTCGCCTTTATACATCGCGCCGAGCTGGGGCACGGTCTGGTGGCTCTCATCAACAAAGAGGAGCGCGTTTTCGGGGAGATATTCAAACAGGGTGGGCGGCGGCTCGCCCGGCTTGCGGCCTGTCAGATAGCGGCTGTAATTCTCGATGCCATTGCACGCGCCTGTGGCGGTCATCATTTCGATGTCGAACGTGCAGCGCTGCTGGATGCGCTGGGCTTCGAGGAGTTTATTGTTCGCCTCGAAATGTTTGACGGTCTCTTTTAGCTCTTTCTTGATCGAGGTGATGGCTTGATTGAGCGTCGGGCGGGGCGTGACATAGTGGGAATTGGCGTAGACCTTGATCGCGGGCAGCGGACCGGACTTTTTGCCGGTGAGCGGATCAAACTCGACAATGCTTTCAAGGTCATCGCCAAAAAAGGAGAGCCGCCATGCGCGGTCTTCATAGTGGGCGGGGAAAATGTCGATGACATCACCCTGCATGCGGAAGGTGCCGCGGCCAAAGGCGACATCATTGCGGGTGTATTGCAGGGCGACGAGTTTGGCGGCAACTTCGCGCGGGTCGATCTGCTGGCTGGTTTCGAGCTTGAGCGTCATGGCCGTGTAGGTTTCGACCGAGCCGATGCCGTAAATACAGGAGACGGACGCGACGATGATCACGTCATCGCGTTCGAGAATGGCGCGGGTGGCGGAGTGGCGCATCCGGTCTATGGCTTCGTTGATCGTGCTCTCTTTTTCGATGAAAAGATCGGCGCGGGGGACATAGGCTTCGGGCTGGTAATAATCATAATAGGAGACGAAATATTCGACCGCATTATTGGGGAAGAAGGATTTGAACTCGCCATAGAGCTGCGCAGCGAGGGTCTTGTTGTGGGCGAGGATCAAAGCGGGGCGTTGGGCCGCTTCGATAATCTTCGCCATGGTGAACGTCTTGCCCGTGCCCGTCGCGCCAAGCAGGACCTGATCGCGCTCGCCTTGTTGGATGCCTTCGACCAGTTCGGGAATGGCGGTGACCTGATCGCCGGACGGCTCATATTCAGAGGCGACTTTGAACGGGGCACTGGCGTCGAGGCCAACCCAGTTGCGGTCTGGCCTGTGCGGGGTCCAGTTTGAGGACGCGAGCGCGCCTGCGGCATCTTGAGCAGCGCCGGACATATCGAACTTGGCAGGGGCTTCGGAGACGGTCTTGGGCATGCGTGAACATATGGGGCACATGCACGCCGAAGTCTAGGGGGGAGCTTGACCGGTCATACTTACACGAAAGGGGACTTTTCGGTGTCATGGCTTCGCGGTCGGCCTGATCTCCGAGTTTCTTCCAACTTTAAAGGACTTTTGTAGGGTTTTGGGCTTATGAGGACGGGAGATGATTAGGGGATTTTGTTATGGGTCAATGGGGGTTTGCAAGCGCTGGGTTTGCCGCGCTTTTAGTGGTTTCCGGGTGCAGTCTGCCAGAAGATGTAGACCACCGGCCGGATGTTCGGGCGCTTTGCGAGGCGATGCCGAAGCAGCATGCCTATTTTGGCGATCGCGGGGCTGTGTGGGACGCGGCTTGCGCGCGGGCCGAGACGGCGATGGTGCTGAACGCAGCGCCTGCGCAGGTGCTAAATGTTTTCGAGGAACTGGTTGACGATCTTTATGATGCGCATGTGTCGCTTGGCGCGAACTCGGCGACATCGCCACGTCTGGTGCCGTCGGGGCTTGATATGTGGTTTGAGGCGGACACCAAGGGCTATGTGCTGACCGCGCTGCGGCCAGACAGTGCGGCGGCGGCCAATCTCGAACTGGGCGACCGGCTGGTGCGGTTTAATGGTCTGACGCCGGACGACTTGTTGATGACGCGGGTTCATGCTGGCGCGGGGCATTTGCCCGAAGCGCGCAAGGTTTGGGCGTTGCATGCGGCGCTGGCGGGAAATCGCGGCGCGCCAAGGGAAATTGAAATTGAGCGGCGGGGACGGGTATTGTCCTTTTCTCTGGGTGATCCAGAGCCCGCGTCCGACGCTACGGCGCTGCGTTACCGGATCTTGCGCGGCAATATTGGCTATGTCCGGTTGCACAATAGTCTGGGCAATCGAGACAAGGTTGAAGCGTTCGAGGGCACAATGGCAGCGTTGGCTAAGACCGATGGGCTGATCCTTGATTTACGGGACACCCCAAGCGGGGGAGATACCGATATAGCCGAGCCGATATTGGGGCATTTTGTATCGGAGACGCAAGCCTATCAGATGGTTTTGCCAGCGCGCAAGAAGGCCTATCTGCGTGAGGTCGATCCTGTGGCGGGCAAGACTTATGACAAGGCTTTGATTGTGCTGGTCGGACGCTGGACGGGAAGCATGGCAGAGGGGATGGCTGTCGGGCTGGACGGCATGGGCCGCGCTCTGGTGATGGGAGACAAAATGGCCGGGCTTACGGGCGGGATTGAAGAGATCAGTCTCAAGCAGAGCGGTCTGAGCGCCCGGTATCCGGCCTATGGGTTGAGCCATATTGACGGGACACCGCGTCAGGATTGGGCACCGACGCCTCGGCAGAGAGCGGATTTCGGGGATGGAGAAGATTTGCTCTTGCAAGCGGCGCGGGCGCGTCTGTTACAGCGCTAGAAATTCTTGGCGAGAAAGATGCGAAAGTCTGCGTCCGAGGTGGCATTGGTCAAGCCGAACAGGACGCTGGCTTCTATGGCCCAACCATGATCGAGCTTGATCGCAGCGGCGGGACCAATGGCGTGGTTCTGGTCGCGAAAGGCGGGGAAATCGTCGGTCGAGCCATAATTGTTGAAGACCTGAACCTGAATATTATAGGTGTCGTTGACTTTATAGCGCAGGCTGGAACGGGTTTGCAGGAACAGGCCGTCACCGCGATTGTCGCCAAACTGGACTTGGGCGAGGACGAGGCCGCGCAAGGCCCAGCGGTCATTGAGCGGCACATCATTGGTCCAGTTGAAGCTGACAAGATCAGGGCGGTCGTCGCCGATCAGCAGGTCGAGCCGGATGGCGCTGTCAAAGCCGTCGCGTTCGTCTTCGAGGAATTGGTACTGGGCCTCGAACTGGACGAGATCGAAATCGAAGCCGGACGTGTTGGTGTCTGCGCCCTGGACGACCGCACGTAGGCGGAGATTGTCGGTAACGGTTTGTTGATAGTGCAAACGGCTGGTTGTGCGGGCGGGGCGGCCATCCGAGCGCGGCGCATTGGCGGTGCGGAACTCGATTGCTTTTGAATTGGGCTTCACATCGGGGCCGAAGACGCCGCCGACATTTTGCGCATGGGCTTGGGGACATAGGGCAGCGGCCATACCGATGGCAATGCCCATGAGCAGAGGGCGGGCAGGGCCGAAAGGCGGCATAGGATGATCCTTTGAAGTGGCTGCTGGGAAAATAGCCTGAACGGGGTGAGACGCAAGTTTGATTTTGATAATGAGGGCGGGCATGGTGATTGGCCACGATATGGGTGCTTGAGAAATGCCATTGCCGCTGATCCATCATAGAGATTACGACGCGTCCAGTGTTGCTGATGCGCACCGTTTTCCGATGCGTAAATATACGCTGGTGGCGCAGATGGCGCGGGCGGAGGGGCATATGCTTCTGGTGCCCGAACCGGCAACATTCGAGATGCTGGAAACGGTACATGGGCGCGATTATGTGGCATCTATTTTTGATGGTTCGCTGGACCGGAAAGCCGCACGGCGGATCGGCTTTGAGATCAGCCCCGAAATTGCGGCGCGCTCGCGGGCGGCCGTTGGTGGGACGTGCTATGCGGCGGAGTTTGCTTTGCGGGCGGGTGCGGCGGTGAACTTGGCAGGCGGAAGCCACCATGCCGATGCCGATGGCGGGGCAGGATTTTGCGTTTTTAATGATGTGGCGGTCGCCGCCGAACAATTGCTGGCGCGGGGGGAGGCAAAGCGAATTTTGATCGTCGATCTTGATGTCCATCACGGCGATGGCACCGCGCGGATCTTTGCCGGGCGTGACGACGTGTTCACCCTGTCTGTCCATTGCGAGGACAATTGGCCGACAGAAAAGCCGCCATCCGATCTCGATGTCGGATTGCCGCGCGGGGTCGATGATCGGGTCTATCTAACGACATTGAGGCAGTTTCTAAGCCAGGGCTTTGCGCAGGCTGCACCTGATTTCGTGTTCTACAATGCCGGCGTCGATCCGCACATTGATGACAAGCTTGGGCATTTGGCGCTGACTGATGGCGGGCTGGCAGCACGCGACCGGCTGGTGGCGGAGTTTTGCGCAAGCCGTCGAGTGCCCGTATGCGGGGTGCTGGGCGGGGGCTATAGCAAAGACGCAGAGGCTGTGGCGCGGCGGCACATGTTTCTGGTCGAAGCCTTTGGCGACGTGCCCGTGCGCGCATGAGCCCGCGCGTCAACGTGTCGGCCCAGACTGGATATTTGCGGCATGTCGATGGGCTGCGCGGCATATCCGTCCTGCTGGTCGTGCTCTATCATGCTTGGCCGGATCTCTTGCCGGGCGGCTTTATCGGTGTCGATGTTTTCTTTGTGATTTCGGGGTTTTTGATCACTCGGCTGATCTTGTCTGAGCAAGTGGCGGGCGGCTTTCGCTATGGCGGCTTCTTGCTGCGGCGGATCAGGCGGCTGTGGCCGAGTTTTGCGCTGGTGCTTATGCTGACGCTGGTGCTTGGCTGGATTTTGCTTGAACCGGACGCGCTCGCCGATCTGGGACGGTCGGCGCTGGCGGCGCTCGGATTTAGCTCAAACTGGTATTTCGCGCTGACCACGGACTATTTCAATGA